>CAMLIA010000011.1 GCA_946479905.1 uncultured Frankiales bacterium
CCCCCCGGCACCATCGAGTGGGAGTAGGACACAGCGAGGTGCCGCCACCGGGCGAGTGGCGGCACCTCGGGCGGCGTCAGACCGCGTAGGGGCCGTAGACGTACGTCGGGTAGGTCGGCGTGCTGACCTTGAACAGGGTGTCGTTGCTCGAGGTCTTCACGTACCCGGTGTCGCCGAGGTAGTAGTACCAGAGCGGGCTGCCGTAGAACTTGTAGGCCTCGAGGTGGTAGTAGTGGCCCGGCGAGATGTCGTCGAACCGCACGCAACCGGCGGAGTTGGTGTTGGCGCTCCGGGTGGACACCCACTTCGCCTTGTCGAACGAGTAGTACTGCAGGTAGACGGGCTGGCCGGCATAGGCGACTCCGCCCCACGCGAAGCAGCCGTAGATGTCCGGCCTCGAGGTGTCCCCCGCGGCAGAAGCGGACGGCGCGGCGGCCGCGCCGCCGGTGACGAGCGCGCCGACCGTGAGGCAGAGGGCTGCGAGGCGGCGGGACATCCTGCGAGCGGGGCGGGTGCTGTCGGTGATGGTCATGCTGGTCTCCCGGAGCTTGGTGGCCCGGGTTCGTCCCGGGCGGTGCAGAGACCATGGCGACCGGCGCTGAACGATCGCTCAAGAGCCGCCTAAGACGCTCCGGGGGCGTTCAGCAGGCCGGAGGACTGCCCAGTGACAAGGACGAGCGGGCCGAGCCAGTTGCGGGCCAGCGCGAACGCCGCCTCCGGTGACAGGTGCAGCCCGTCGGGGCGGCCGTCGGGCTGGCCCTCGACGGTGTCGCTGTACTGCCCGCCTGGGCAGATCCGCTGCCTCAGGTCGGCACGGCTGATGCCGGCCACGCGGGTCTGGTCGGCGTTCACGGACGCGACGCGGTGGTCCATGTCGGTGACGCTGGCGAAGGCCCAGTAGCGCTGCCAGTCGGCGCAGGGCGTGTTCAGCAGCAGCACCGGTGCACCGAAGCTCGCGAACGCGTCGGTGTACTGACCGACGAGCCAGTCGTCGTAGGACTGCTCGCCGGGCGACCGCCAGTCCGACCAGGACGCGAGCCGCCGGTCGAACAGCTCGTTCACGCCGTCCTCGACGACGATGACCTGCGGCGCGAACTGGCTGAGCGCCTGCCAGCGCTTCGACGCCGCGTCGGCCCACCACCCGCACACCCGCTTCACCGGGAAGGGCCGGTCGGAGGTGAACCGGCGCTCGCCGCCTCGGCTGAGCGGACAGCCGGGGAGCGCCAGGTCGTACACGACGACGTCGGTGCGCTCCTGGGCCCAGGCGTCGAGGCCACCTGCGAGGTTGTCGGCCAGGCTGTCGCCGACGACGGCGACGCGCAGCTGGTTCGGTCCGGCGCTGGGCACCGGCGGCACCGGGGTCTTGTCCGGGTCCTGCGCGAACGCAGCGGGGACCGCCTCCCGCTTGGAAGCGGGCGGGCGGACAGGTACGGCGGGCTGGGCGGCGAGGACGCGGGGGAGCGTCCTGGTCATCGGGCGCTGCGCACCGGCTGCCGGCTGCTGTGCCAGCTGCTGCGGCGGCAACGGCTGACCGGCATGCACCGGCGGGGGGATCGGCGTGGGGCCCGGCAGGGACGGCAGCACGAGCGCACCGGTGCCGAAGGCGACGGCGACCAGTCCGGCCGTCCCGGCGGCGGCCCAGGAGCCGACAGCGCCGGCCGGGCTGAACCGGGCCTGCCGGACGGGCAGCTCGACGAGCCGGAGGGACAGCTCGGAGAGCAGCGCGACCGCACCGAGCCGGACGAGCAGCAGGTCGGCCCCGGCGAGTCCCGTGCTGTCAGGGGTGAGCAGCAGGAACAGCGGCCAGTGGAAGAGGTACGCGCCGTAGGAGACCTCGCCGAGCCAGACCAGCGGCCGGGCGCTCAGTGCTCGGACGATGACGCCTCCGGGCTGGACGGCAGCGGTGAGCAGCAGGCAGGTGGCCAGGGCGGTCAGCGCCCAGCCCCCTCGCTGGAGGTACCGGCTGTCGTCGTGGACGGTCACCACCGACACCGTCAGGAAGGCGGCGGCCAGCAGACCGAGGACGGGAACGGCCGGGCCGGGGAGAGCGCGCCACCCGCGGGACCGCTGCAGCACGACCGCCAGCCCCGCTCCGACGAGGATCTCGGCCACCCGCACGTCGGTCCCGAAGTGCAGCCGGGTGCTCCCGGCGCCCGTGAGCGACAGCCAGGTCCCCACCGCGACGGACAGCACGACCAGCCCGGCGAGAGCGATGCCCACGGCCGCGCGCCCACGTCGTACCAGCAGCAGGAGCAGCAGGGGGAAGACGAGGTAGTACTGCTCCTCGACGGCGAGCGACCAGGTGTGCTGCAGCGGGGACGGGTCGTGGAAGAGGTCGGCGTAGGACTGGCCGTCGTGGAGGAACCACCAGTTCGCGGTCCAGGTCAGCGTGGCGATCGCGTCGGGGAGCAGGCCGTCGGCGGGGTGGGGGGTCCACGCAGCGACCGCGGCGGCGAGCGCGAGGGCGAGGGGCAGGGCAGGGACCAGCCGCTTGGCGCGCCGGCCCCAGAAGGACCGGAGGTCGACCCCGCCGGTGGTCTCGTGCTCACTGAGCAACAGCGAGGTGATGAGGAACCCGGACAGGGCGAAGAAGACCGTGACACCCAGGTGACCGCCGATCGCCCAGCCGACCCCTGCGTGGAAGAGCAGGACGGCCAGCACCGCGAGGCCGCGCACCCCGTCCAGGGCAGGGGTGTGCGGCAGCCGGGTCATGTACCTACGCGTTTCCCCGCGTCGTCCAGGAGAACCTGCCCGTGAGGTGAGTCCGGCCTGGCGGGTGCGCACGGGGGAGGGGAGGCCCTTCGGCCTCCCCTCCTGGTGAAGCGGTGATCAGGAAGCGGTCCAGACCGTCACGAAGCCACGGTCGAACGGAACCCCGAGGTCCCAGCTCGGCTGCACCGACACCGGCATCAGGTACGCCGTGTCGCCGGTGCTCATGTAGAAGCCGCCGCGTGGGAAGGCGGGCAGCGCCCCGGCGCCCATGAACTGCAGGCTGGACGCGGTGACGTCCTCGCTGACCCAGGCGTTCAGGTCGACCGAGAGTCCCGTCCCGTAGTGGTAGAAGCCGTACGGCGCCGTGCCGTTCGGGACGAAGTGCTGCGGCCGCAGTCCGACGTGCGTGTAGTTGATGTCGACGTGACCGACAGGCACCGTGCCCACCATGCCGGCGACGGCGTCAATGACGTAGTCGGGCGAGCCCTTGTCGGTCGCGCTGTTGATCGTCTTGGCGTCGTTCGCCACGATCGGGCCACTGGCGACGGCGTTCACGGTGAACGCGTTCGTCAGGACCGCCGGGGCGTCGCTGGTGTAGCCCAGACCGTCAGTGGCTCGCACCGTGACGTTGTAGCTGCCCACGACCGGCGGCAGCGGGATGTCAGCGGTGATCGCCTCGGTCGCGGAGCTGAACGACCCGTCGGTGGCGCTCATGCCCACCCACGGCCCGGTCCAGGTGCCGCGCGACAGCTGGTACTGCGCACCGGTCACGATCCCCTGTCCCAGGGCGCCGTTGCTGGCAGTGCCCGTCAGGTGCACGGTGCGGCCGTTGGCAGCGACCGCGACGCCACTCAGGGCGGGCCCGGGGTCGACGTAGGTCACGGTGAAGTCATCGAGGATGACACCGTCGGAGCCGCTGTCCTGGCTGGCCAGCGTGACGGTCATCGTGCTCCCGGTCGGGACCATGCCGGACGGCCCGAACTGCTGCCACGCCCCGCCGCCGGAGTAGTGACCGGGGCCGCTGGCCAGGGACACACCGTTCGACGAGACGTCAATGGTCCAGTTCGAGCCGCTGCCGTTGGCGTTCACCCAGTAGGTGACGCTGTAGGCCAGCCCTGGGTGGACCGTGAAGGTCTGCGCGATCGTGCCCGGGTTGGAGCCGTTCAGGTCGAGCGCCTGCAGCCCGCCGTGCACCGCGTAGGGGGCGACGACGAGGTCGACGTCACCTGCCGTGACGGTCCACGGTCCGATCGAGGACGACGTCGGGAAGTTGCTGTAGTAGGGCGCGGCCGTCGAGATCGCCGGTGACTCGAAGCCGGGGTCACCGAACTCGGTCGCCGTGACGGTCGTCGCTGCCGCCAGCGGACCGGCGACGAGGGACGCTGACACAAGCGCACCGACGCCGATGCCGGCGGTCAGGACCCGCTTGAGGACGTGCTTCATGACTCCCCCTCGGGAGGAAGGATCAGCTGAAGAGCGGCCAGCTGCTTTGCCGTGCAGCCTGAGGTGGGAGCGTCCGCCGCATCGCGCCCGAGATGCTGACCACGCGGGTTGGGGGTGGCCGATCCCGGGAGCTGACGCGCTCGCCGGAGACGGCACTCTCAGGGTGCTGCTGCCCACCGTCTGTGCCAAGAGGCGAAGGTCCCTGCCCCGCCGGGCGTACGCTCGGAGCCGTGCCGGCGGTCACGCGCGACCTGACGACGTTGGGTGGTGCCCTCCGGGAGTTCGTGCGGCACCGCAGCCCGCAGCTGCTCTCCGGCGCGCTGCTCCTGCTCCTCGTCGGACGCGTGCTCTGGCCCGGGTGGTCAGCGGCCGACCTGGTCGTGATCGCCGTTCTGGTGGCCCTCAACCCGTTCAGCGAGTGGCTGATCCACGTGTTCGTGCTGCACTGCCCGGCCGACGGCGGCCGGCGCGACCGGATCGCCGGCTACAGCCACCGGCGCCACCACGAGAACCCACGTGACCTGCGCTTCCAGTTCATCCACCCGGCAGTCATCCTCGCCGCGCTGCCGCTGGACCTGCTCGTCGTGCTCGCGTTCCGCAGGCCTGCGGCGCTGACGGCGGTCGTCACCGTCGCCGCGCTCACCCTCACCTACGAGTGGGTGCACTTCCTCATCCACACCGACTACGTGCCGCGGCACGTGCTGTACCGCCGGCTGCACCGGGCGCACCGGCTGCACCACTTCCGCAACGAGCACTACTGGCTCGGTGTGGTCACCCGGTTCGGCGACCGGGTGCTCGGGACGAACCCGAGGAAGGAGGACGTCGAGGTCTCCCCGACCGCGAAGACCGCCCTGGCTGCCCGATGACGCCGGGGCGACCGCGCCGGGTGGCAGACTGTGGCTCCTTCCCGCCCCCGGAGGACCTCGTGGGTCGTCACCCTGCCCTTCTCGCCGCTGCCGGACTCACCCTCGGGTCGCTCGCCCTGCTGGGCGGTTCGCCGGCCGCCACCGCCGCGGGCGCGACCGTGCGGTTCGCGAGCCCGACCGTGGTCAACGAGTTCGTGCCCGGCTTCGAGCCCGACGTCGTGGTGGACGCCACGCACACGGCGTCGCGCGGGCGGATCTACTCGAGCTGGCCGAACGGCTTCAGCACGACGATCTCCTACCTGGCTCGCTCCGACGACCACGGCAGCTCGTTCCACCCCACGGGGGGATCCGCGGGCGGCAAGCCGACCACCTGCGTGGGAGGCGGTGACTCCGAGATGCAGCTGGACGGCAAGGACGGGCAGCTGCTGTTCGCCGACCTGCAGGGCCTGACCAACTTCTCGACCTCGGCGAGCCGTGACGGCGGCGACACCTTCACGACCAGCTGCACCGGCGTCACCGGCGCCGGTGTCGACCGGCAGTGGATCGCCGTCGACGACAACGGCGGCACCTCCGCCGTCGGCGGCGGCGCGGCCGACGGCCGGGCGTACCTGTTCTACGACAACATCCTGCAGAACACGTCCAGCTCGAACCCGACGGGCAACCAGCCGGTGGTCAACGTGAGCTCCGACGGCGTGAACTACGGCGGGTGCATCGCCACGTCGACGGTGTGCAAGGCCGAGGCTGCCGTCATCAGCGCCGAGGACGACATCGTCGGGAACGCCTTCGTGGACGGCAACCCACGCAGCCCGCGCTACCACGCGGTCAGCGAGGTCCGGGGCAGCTCGAACTCCAGGAAGGTGCTGTTCTCCACCTGCCGAGGAGCGCCCGCGGGCTCGCCGACGACCGCTGCCGCGACGGCAGCGCTGTGCGCCGACCCGACGGCCTTCGCCCCGGGGGACACCGGACTGGTGAACACCCACTGGCAGGACCACGTCGTCTCCGCGGTCCCTGCCGGCTACACGGTGAAGTCGTTCGTGGTCGGGGCGATCGACACCAGCGGGAACATCTACGTGACGTGGTGCCAGTACCCGCTGAAGAGCAGCGGCGCCTACGACGGTGCCGGTGAGATCATGGTGGCCACGTCCACCAACGGCGGCAGCACCTGGTCGGCCCCTCGCCGGATCAGCCCGCCCTCGCAGCCGAGCGTCATCTTCCCGTGGATCACCGCGGGTGACCCGGGGCGGGTGGACGTCGCCTGGTACGGCGCCGCGGACAGCGGCGACCGGCCCGGTCCGGATGCGGCAGACCACGCGCTGTGGGACGTCTACATGGCGCAGAGCACCGACGCTCTCGCCAGCAGGCCGTCGTACACGCTCACGAAGGTCACCGACCACCACGTGAAGTACAGCGGCATCTCGACCGGTGGCCTCGGCGGCTCGGCGGACCGCAGCCTGGGCGACTTCCTGCAGATCAAGACCGGGCTCGACGGCGAGGCGCTGCTGTCCTACGTCGACGACACCTCCGGCAACCGCAACAACGACATCTGCCAGGGCTGCGGGCAGACACCCGCCGAGGCCGCCGGCCCGACGATGTCCGCCCGGCAGGTGGCGGGACCCTCGCTGTACGCCGCCAAGGGCACGGTCGGCAGCGGAACGCCGGCCGCCGGGTTCGTCACCGACCCGGTCGGCAAGGGCTACCCCGACGCCTACCTCTCGCTCCCCGGCACGGACACGAACGCCTCGAAGGGCATCGACCTGCGCAGTGTGGGCATCACGCGCCCGGACAGCAGCCACCTGCAGATCACCCTGCGCACCGGCGATCCAGGTCTCGCCGAGAACCTCGCGCAGAGCCCGACGAACGGCGGCCTCTACGCCAACTGGCGGGTCCGCTGGGCAGGCCGCTACGGCACGTCCGGCAAGGACGGCCAGATCTGGTACGTCGGGCTGCAGGCCGGTCAGGACGGCAACCCCGAGTACTACGTCGGCAAGACCGCGTCCATCGACACGACCCACACCAAGTACTTTGCCTACCCCACCGGGACGACCGTGCCCGGCAGGATCCGGGGGGACGCCATCATCTGGACCGTCCCGACGTCCGCGGTCGGCAGCCCGAGGACCGGCGACGGGCTCTACAGCGTCACCGGCTTCTCCGCGATGTCGGCACTCCCCGACCGCCCGATCGGGGTCACCGAGCCGACCGGGACCGGGCAGTTCGGCGACGAGGACACCCTCGCGGCGAACCTGCTCGACGCCACCCCGTCGTTCAGCTACGTCCTCGGGGCGAAGTACGCCGTGCCGCCCGGCATCAACGTCGGCGGCTCGTCCGGCGGCACCGGCTCGCACCGCGGCGGTGGGCTCGCGGCGACCGGCCTGGGCCTCGCCCTGCCGCTCGCCGGGGTCGGTCTGATCGCCGGTGTGCTCGTGCTGCGGCGGCGCCGGGCCTGAGCTAGAGAGCCGACATTACGTCGGCGGCGAACCGCTCCAGCCCCTCCAGCCGCTGCTCCAGGGTGCAGTCCGTCCCGAAGTAGTAGGCCCACGGCATCGTCCAGACGTCCGTGACGCCCTTGGCCTCGGCCGTCGCGAAGTGCTCGGGCAGGAACGCGTCGGTGAGGGCCGTGATGACGCGGAACTCACCGGAGGCACCCGTCTGCTCGCGGATCTGCGCCAGCCGCGCCGCGTGCCGGCCGGCCTCCTCGACCGTGTACAGGTCACCCACCCAGCCCTGGTGGCGCGCGGCGCGGGCGAAGGCGACCTCGCTCAGGCCCCCGACGTACACCGGGACGGGTGCCGTCGGTGACGGCTCCATCACCATCCGCGGGGCGTCGTAGAACTGGCCGTGGAACTCCGTCCAGCCTGGCTGCCACAGCGCCTTCATGAGCTCCAGGGCCTCGTCGGTGCGCTTGCCGCGGGTCGAGAAGTCCTGCTCCATCAGGGCGAACTCCTCGCGGCACCAACCGATCCCCACACCCAGCGCGACCCGGTTGCCGGACAGCACCGCCGCGGTGCCGACCGACTTGGCGACCTGGAAGGGGTTGCGGGTGGAGGGGACGTAGACCGAGGTGAAGAACCGCAGCCTCGTGGTCACCGACGACAGCGCGCCGACCAGCACCCAGGGGTCCGGCCACTCCGCCTCGAACCCCCAGCGGCGGGCGCCGTCCGGGGTGTAGGGGTAGGGCGTCTCCAGCGTCTCGAGGTCCATGACGTGGTCGGGCATCGTGACGGCGTCGTAGCCGAGCTCCTCGGCGCGCCGGGCGATGCTGACGAGCTGGTCGGCAGGCAGGAAGGCGGTGCTGATGGCGAAGCGCACCTGTGCACCCTAGGACTGCCTAGGATCCGGGCATGGGACTCCTGACGCCTGTCGCGATCCAGATCGGCTCGATCTCGTGGATGCCGAAGCTGCTGCCCCAGATCGTCTTCGTCGACAAGCTCATCCAGGGCGGGACGCGCGGGAAGCTGACCATCCTCGACGTCGCCGGCCTGCCCAACCTGATGCTCACCGTCACCGGCCGCAAGAGCGGCCTGCCGCGCAGCACGCCGCTGCTGTGCGTCCCTTACGGCGAGTCGATCCTCATCGCCGGGTCGTACTTCGGCGGGCCCAAGGAGCCGCTCTGGGTGAAGAACATCGAGGCCAACCCGGACGTCACCGTGCGCTTCAAGGGCGAGACGTCACAGATGCGGGCGAGGCTGCTCTCCGGGGACGAGCGCGCCACGGCGTGGCAGGCGATGCTCAAGACCTGGCCGAACTTCGCGAAGTACGAGGAGCGGACCGACCGTCACATCAAGGTGTTCGAGCTCGTTCAGCGGTAGGTGCGGGTCGTCCCGCAGACCGTGACCTTCAGCGGTGCGTCGGTCCGGACCGACAGCAGGGCGTCGCAGGGCAGGTGGGCGCGCGCCATGTCGACCGTGACCGCAGTGACCCCCCGGGACGTGAGCAGCAGCTTCGGTGTCGCGCGGACCGCACGGCGCGGGCCCCACGTGCGGGTCTCCGACTCGTAGGCCAGGGCGGGGATCTCGCCGCCTGTCAGGGCCCCGGCGCCGGTGGCCACGGGGTTGACCGCACCGTCGCTGTAGCCCGACGCCGTGGAGATGGCGTCGATCGTGCCGTGGCCGCGCAGGCCGGACAGCCAGTAGGCGTGGTCGGAGACGACACCGGCTGCGGCCGAGTCCTCGGAGGGGTCGACGACGAAGGTGACGTGGAACGGGTCGCGGTCGACGGTGTCGTGACCGAGCCACGCGGCACCCGGGGCGTACTGGTCGTTCGCGGCGAGGGTCAGGTGGTCAGCCGTGAGGTGCAGGTGCTCCTCGAAGCGGACCCCGGCCTGCGTCAGCGCGTCGACCGTGTCCCTCGTCGTCTGGATGTTGACCAGCTCGTCCTCGGCGGAGTTCCACGAGAGCAGCGGGGTGTTGCGCAGCGACGCGAGCTGGTCGCCGACCGAACCGGGTGCGCCGACGACCGAGAAGCCCCGGCTGAACAGGTCGGGCCAGCGGGCGAGCATCCGGAAGGTGCCGAAGCCGCCCATGGAGTAGCCGCTCACCACCGACCGGGACGGGTCGAGGCGGTAGTGCCGGGCGACGTCCGCCCAGGCCTCGAAGGTGTCCGCCTCGGGCGTGCCGGCGTAGAAGCCGTCCGGCCCGCGTCCTGCCGGGGTGAGCACGAGCGAGCCGGGTCCCCGCTCGCCGAGCTGGGACTGGTTGCGGGTGGCGGCGTACTGGTTGTAGTTGGCCGACAGCGAGTGCAGCAGCAGCGTCATGCCGTAGCCACGTGCCGGTGCCGGCTTCGCCGGTACGTAGAGGTTGTAGGGCTGCAGCTGGCCGACGAGCGAGCCCTGGCACTTCGCGCCGGCGGCGAAGGAGGACGCGAGGTCGAAGCAGACGCGGCTCGGGTCGAGCCCCTGCCCGTAGACGTAGCGGCTGGCGAAGATCCGGTCGATCGTGCCGGTCTGCGGCACCCCGCGGTTGTCGGTCACGTGCTGCTGCAGGCGGCGGAAGGAGACGTACGCCGCGGGAGCGCTGCCCTGGGACAGGGCCAGCGACTGCGAGCGCTCCCGCCAGAACGCGGTCGTGGCCGCGACACCGACGGCCGTGTCGGCCATCGTCGCGCCGGCGACGAGCGGCTGCGGCTCGGCGGTGCGCGGACCGACGTTGACGATCGCGGTGCCGGGGCCACCGCCCGGGGTGGTGGCGGTCGCGGGGCCCGGGGCGGGGGCGAGGTAGCTGCCCTGCGCCGGGTCCCAGAGCCCGACGCCCACGCTGGTGCGGATGTCCTCGGCCTTGGGGTCCCAGACGGGGTGCGGAACCCGGATCTCGACCTGCCTGCGGAGCCGGTCCACGTGGACCGACGCGGTGCCGTGGCGCGCGCCGGTCACCACGGCGGTCGCGCCGTGCCACGTCACGAAGATGCTGGACGGCGAGCTCACCCCGGCGCCGAACGGCCACGGTCGCGAGGGCCCCTCGCCGAGGGCGATGGTGGCTGCGGTGCGGGTCGGGTCGATCAGCGTGTTGAGGGTGATGCGGAAGGCGGTCGCGTCGCGCAGCGGCTTGACGCGGAACTCGACGAGGTCCGCGGCGTTGTTCGCGAACCGCTTGTCCGTCGGGTAGGTGTAGGTCCCCGCGGCCGGGGAGTACAGGTGCGTCGAGGCGCCGTAGGGGCTGTTGGGGTCGGGGGTGCCGGTGGCGCCGTGGTCGTCGAAGAGGAAGTCCTGGTAGAGCCACTCGCCGTCGCGGTACGCCGTGGCGCCGCTGACGAGGATCGGCGCCGCCTTCCAGGGGCCGGTGTTCTCCAGCTGCGGGGCGCGCGGGGCCGGTGCGTAGAGCACGTCGGGGCCCGGCCGGTGCCCGCTGCTGACGGTCGGCAGACCGCTCGGGTGACGGGCCGAGCCCTGCGCCGGCACGGCGAGCGCGAGGACGAGCACGAGCGGGGCGAGTCGCTTCAGCACGCGGCTGTCTTCGCCGTACCGCGGGGTGTTTCCTGCCCGTCTCAGTCGTGCAGCACTGCCTCGTGGTCGAGGTGCCCGGGCGGCTCGAGCTGGAAGGTCGAGTGCTCCAGGTCGAAGTGCCCCGCGAGGCACTCGCCCAGCCGGTCGAGCACGGCGGTGGCAGAGCCGTCGGCCCACAGCTGGTCGGCCACGACGACGTGCGCGCTGAGCACCGCGTTGCCGCTGGTGATCGTCCAGGCGTGCAGGTCGTGGCAGCCGACGACCCCCGGGATCTCGAGGATGTGCTCGCGGACCTCCTGCAGGTCGACGTGCTCGGGGGTGGCCTCGAGCAGCACGTCGACGGCCGCCCTCAGCATCCGCAGCGTGCGCGGGACGATGAGGGCGCCGATCAGCAGTGAGGCGACCGGGTCCGCCCGGTCCCAGCCGGTGGCCGCGATGACGCCCGCGGCGACGATGACGGCGGCGGCTCCGAGCAGGTCGGCGAGCACCTCGAGGTACGCGCCGCGGACGTTGAGCGAGTGCTCCTGGGCGTGCCGCAGCAGCAGCAGGCTGACGCCGTTGCCGAGCACGGCGACGACCCCGAACAGCACCATCGTCAGCGGTGCCGGGTGCGCGGGGGACAGCAGGCGTCGTACCGCCTCGGCGAGGATCAGCACGCCGAGGACGAGCAGCACCACGGCGTTGACGACCGCAGCCAGGATCTCCAGGCGCTGAAGACCGAAGGTCCGGGCCAGGGTGGGGGGACGGGTCGCGCAGACCACGGCGAACAGCGACAGGCCGATGCCGGCCGCGTCCGCTGCCATGTGGGCGGCGTCGGCGAGCAGCACCAGGGAGTGCGCGACGACACCGCCGACGACCTCGGCGGCCAGGATCGACAGCGTGATGGCGAGGACCACGACGAGCCGCCCCCGCTGCTGCGACGCGGCCGTGTGGTGGTGCCCGTGGTCGTGACCGCTCATGGCGCGACGGTGCCGCCGAGGGCCGTGGCCAGTCCGGTCGCGGCCTGCGCGTCGAGGGCGGTCGCCGCCCACCCCTGGCCGACGGCGACGTAGCCGGCCGCGACACCCTTCTGCGCCGACACCCAGAGGTCGCGCTTCGCGTTGCTCACGAAGGTGGCCAGCGTGACCTGCGACTCGCCGAGGCTGCACAGCGCCGCGGAGGCGGTGAGCGGCTGCTCGCTCGGCCGGCAGGCGGTCAGACCAGCTCGGGTCTCGAGCCCGGCGAGGTCGGCGAGCGGCTTCGCCGGTGCGGGCGAGCCGCCGCTGCACGCGCTGACCAGCAGGCACCCGAGCAGCAGGCTCCCGGGCAGGCGCTGCACCTCAGAGGTCCTTCGTCAGCACCGTGAAGGCGAGGTCGTCGCGACGCGGCCGGCCGAACCGGTCGTCGCCGTAGGGAAAGGGCCGCGTCTCGCCGGTCGGGACGTACCCGCGGCGCTGGTAGAAGGCGAGCAGCTCCGCCCGGGTCGAGATGACGGTCATCTCGACGCGCTTCGCACCGTGCTCGGCCGCCAGCTGCTCCGCAGCGGCGAGCAGCTGCGACCCGACACCGCCGCCCTGCAGGCCCGGCCGCACCGCGAACATCCCGAAGGCGGCCTCGCCGTCCCGCGGGACGATCGTGCAGCACCCCACCAGCTCGCCGTCCTGCTCGGCGACGACGAGGTCGTCCACGAGCGACAGCACCTCCTCGCGGTCGGTGCGCTGGCCGTCGAGCAGGTCGGCCTCCGTGGTCCACCCGGCCCTGCTGGACTCGCCCCGGTAGGCCGACTCGACGAGCGCGACGACGGCGTCGACGTCAGACGTGGTCGCG
Source organism: uncultured Frankiales bacterium (assembly GCA_946479905.1). The sequence continues at coordinate 12,763 of CAMLIA010000011.1, forward strand.
CGGCGGATCTGCACGCCCGCCAGTCTGTCCCAACAGCCCAGCGGCGTGTCAGGCGGCCCGGGCGCGGCGCTGGACGACCGACGCCAGCGCGTTCACCAGCGCGGTCCGCCACTCGTCGGTGTGCAGCATCAGGGACAGGTGCCCACCGTGCACCTCGAACACCTCGGCGCCCGGGATGGCCTCGGCCAGCTTGCGCTGGCGGCTGGCCGGGATCGCGTGGTCGTTGTCGGTCACCACGACCGCCGTCGGGCAGCCGAGCTGCCCCACCCACGGGGCGGAGTTGAACCGACCCAGCTCACCGAGCACCTCGGGCATCGACCAGGCGCTGGTGCTGCGGAACTCGGCCTTGCCGAACGCGGGGGTCGACGCGTCCAGCGACGGGCTGGCGGGCAGCGCCTCGGCCACCTTCTCCACGCGCTGCAGGGCGTAGGCCGACAGCGGGTGCATCGCGAGGGACATGACCGGGAAGAAGAACTTCTCCCGGCGCTTGCCCCGGAAGTTGCGCGCGGTGGCGCACAGCGCGAGGCCGTCGACCCGGTCCGGGTGGCGGTGGGCGACCAGCTGGGCGATGAGGCCGCCCATCGAGTAGCCCGCGACCACGGCGGTGCGCACGCCGAGGGCGTCGAGCACGGCGACGGCGTCGTCGGCGCAGTCGACGAACCGGAAGCGGCGCGAGCGGATGCCGCGGCCGTGCCAGCGCTGGTCGAAGGCGATCACCCGGTAGGTCTTCGAGAGCTCCTCGAGGACGGTGTACCAGGTCAGGTAGGCGGTGCAGCCGAGCGCGTGCAGCAGCAGCACCGTCGGCGCGTCCGGGGACGGCCCCGGCACGTCGACGACGTAGGTCCGCCCCCGCATCGGGAGGTCGAGCAGCCTGCCCTCCGGGACGGCGGGGACGCTGGGCATCTTCACGACGCGGCGCAAGCCCGCGCGCGCCACTCCACCTGCGAGATCTGTGACCACCATCGTGCGGACGTGCCTCCTCGAGCTGCGCGGCGTTGCGCGTGCTGCTTGGACTGCCCTGCTGGCGGGAGGTTACCCAGATGCGTCCAGAAGATCCCGCAAACTCGGCGACAGGTGCCTGGCGAGTCCGCGCAGGTCCGGGAGCAGGTCGGGGCAGGCGAGCAGCGAGAAGTTCATCTTGTCCAGGTACGACCAGACCGTGACGTTGAGCCCGATCCCCTGCAGGATCGGCCCGACGCTGTACAGGTCGGTCAGCCGGGCCCCGGCGATCCACACGGGGACCGTCGGTCCCGGCACGTTGGACACCACGACGTTGAACGGCGCGGGGTGGTAGTCGGCGCCCCGCAGCCGCGAGTAGGCCCGCATGAAGGCGCTGAAGGGCGCCGGTGGGGTGAACTGCACCCAGTCCTCGAGCATCTTCATGCCGAGGGCGCGCTGCACCTTCTTGGCCTCCGCGGTCACCCGCGAGACCTCCATCAGCCGCTCGACCGGGTCGTCGATCGTCGTCCCGAGCGTGGTGAACATGTTCGAGACGGCGTTGCCGCCGAGCCGGGGCGCGGAGCCCGCCTCGTCCGTCGAGACCGGCACCCCGGCGACGAGCGAGCCTGTCGGGTGCTCGCCGTGCTCGTCCAGCCAGCCGCGGAGCGCCCCGCCGACCATCGCCAGCACCACGTCGTTGAGCGTCACCCCGTGCGCCTTCCGGACCCGCTTCAGGTCGTCGATCGGGAAGGACGCGGTCGCGAAGCTCCGGCGCGCCGTGATCGCCCCGTTGAACGAGGTCCGCGGGGTGTCCAGCACCGGCACGGGGGTGCGGACGTCGGAAGCGCGCTTGTGCCGGACGACGGCGACGAGACTGAGCAGTGTCCGCAGCAGCAGCCCCGGGAGCAGCGCGATCTGCTTCACGGCGTCGACGAGGGCGACCTTGGCCAGGTCCCCCGGCTGCGGCGTCGGCTCGGGCGTCCAGTCCTCCTCCGGCAGGTCGGGCCGGTGGTCGGGGGAGAGGTCGGTGATGTTGGCGAGCAGCGCGTTCGCCGCGACGCCGTCCGCCAGGGCGTGGTGCATCTTGGCGACCACCGCGACCCGGCCGTCGGCCATCCCCTCGCACACGTGCAGCTCCCAGAGCGGGACCGACCGGTCCAGCGGGGTGCTGGCGATCCGCCCGATCACCTCCTCGAGCTCCGCCATCCCGCCCGGCGCAGGCACCCGGTCCAGGAAGACGTGCCGGTCCGGGTCGATGTCGCGGTCCTCGACCCAGAGCGGGTGGTGCAGCTGGAACGGCACCTGCAGCACCCGGCGCCGGAACGGCGGCAGCAGGTGCAGCCGCGCCATGATCTCGTCCTTGATCATCGGGAACGAGTAGCCCCCGGGCACCTCGCTCACGTCCACGATCGAGACCTTGAGCGTGTGCATGTGCAGCGTGGGGGTCTCCATGTACAGGAATCCCGCGTCGACTCCCGGCATGCGCTCCACCGCAGGGAGTGTTCCGCGCGCGTCACCGGCAGGGCAAGATGCACGGGTGACCGAACTCGATCCCGACGGCGTGGCGAAGCTGCTCGCCCTCGCCGACGAGGAGGTCGACTCCGGGCGGCTGCCCGCCTGCCAGCTCGCGCTCTGCCTGGACGGCGAGGTGGTGGTCCGGCACACGGCCGGCGCGCCCGAGGACGCGCGGTTCACGACGTTCTCGGTCACGAAGGCCCTCACGGCCGCCGTCGCGTGGCTGCACCTGGAGCCGGACACCAAGGTCGTCGAGCTGATCCCGGAGTTCGCCGGCGAGGGCAAGGAGCGGGTCACCGTCGAGCACCTGCTCACCCACACCGCCGGCTTCCCTCGCGCGCCGATGCCGACCGAGGATGCGGCCGACCCGCAGGCCCGCCGGGCCCGGTTCGCGCGCTGGCGCCTCGACTGGGAGCCCGGGACCCGGATGGAGTACCACCCGACCTCCGCGCACTGGGTCGTCGCGACGATGATCGAGGTGGTGGCGGGCGCACCCCTGCGCGAGGTGGTGCGGGACCGCGTCGTCGACCCGCTCGGCCTGCCGGCGCTGCGGCTGGGCGAGGACGTCCCGGCGCTCGACGTGGTCCACGTCGGGGTGCCCTCGGAGACGCCCGACCCGCTGTCGGCAGACCCTGCCTGGCTGCTCCGGTTCAACGAGCCCTTCGTCCGCCGCGTCGGCATCCCGGGGGCGGGCGCGGTCTCCACCGCCGAGGACGTGGCGATGCTCTACCAGCACCTGCTGCACGACCCCAAGGGCCTCTGGGACCCCGACGTGCTGGCGGACGGCACCGGCCACGTCCGCACGACGCTGCCCGACCCGTGGACGGGGGTGCCGGCCAACCGGACCCTGGGGCTGACGGTCGCGGGCGACGACGGCAAGGCGCCGGTGCGCCAGTTCGGCCGCGCGACCGGCCCCCGCGCCTTCGGCGCGAGCGGTCTGGGCGGGCAGATCGGCTGGGCCGACCCGGACTCCGGCCTGTCCTTCTGCTTCCTCACCAACGGCCTCGACCGCGACCAGGTCGCGACGTTCATGCGCGCCAACCGCCTGTCCACCTACGCCGCCCGCTGTCTCACAGGAGCTGATGCGTGAGCTACAACCTGGCAGAGCTGTTCGAGGCGGTCGCCGCCGCCGACCCCGACCGGGAGGTCCTCGTCGTCGGTGACAGGCGGCTCACGTACCGGCAGCTCGACGAGCGGGCCAACCGGCTCGCACACGTCCTGCGCGAGGCCGGCATCGGTCCCGACGACACGGTCGGGCTGCAGCTGGCCAACGGCAGTGAGTACGTCGAGGGCATGCTGGCGGCGTTCAAGCTCCGCGCGATCCCGGTCAACATCAACTACCGCTACGTCGAGCGCGAGCTGCGCTACCTGTACGACGACGCCGGCCTGTCCGCGCTGCTGGTGCACCGCGCCTTCGCGCCGCGGGCCGCGCCGGTCCTGCACGAGCACCCGATGCAGCTGGTGCTCGACGTCGACGACGGCAGCGGCGAGGAGCCCGCTCCGGGCTCGATCCCTTACGAGGCAGCGCTCTCCGGAGCCAGTCCGGCCCAGCCCGAGACGCCCGGCCGGTCGAGCGACGACCACTACCTGATCTACACCGGCGGGACCACCGGCATGCCGAAGGGCGTGGTCTGGCGGCACGAGGACATCTTCAAGTCGGCCATGGGCGGCGGCGACGTGGTCCAGGGGGGCGACTTCGTCAGCGGCCCCGAGGAGCTGGCGAAGCGACTGCCCGAGAACGGGATCACGGCCCTCGCCACCCCGCCGCTCATGCACGCGGCCGCCCACTGGCTGACCTTCCACCAGCTGTTCACCGGCGGGAAGGTCGTCATGATGCCCTTGGGCCGCTTCGACCCGAAGGAGATCTGGTCGACCATCGCGCGCGAGGGCGTCTTCAACATCGTGCTCGTCGGGGACGCCATGGTGAAGCCGCTGATGGACACCCTCGCCAGTGACCCCGACGTGAACGCCGACAGCCTCTGGGTGCTGGCGTCGAGCGGTGCGCCGCTGTCGCAGCACAACAAGGACCGGGTCGCCGAGCTGCTGCCCGGCCGGATGCTCATCGACTCGCTCGGGTCGTCGGAGACGGGTGTGCTCGGCGCCAAGAGCGAGGCGACCTTCAAGCTCAGTGACCAGACCGCGGTCCTGAAGCTCGACGGCACCCCGGTCGTGCCCGGGTCGCAGGAGACCGGCAAGGTCGCCCGGCGCGGCCACGTGCCGCTGAGGTACCACAACGACCCGGAGAAGTCGGCCGCCACGTTCATCACCGTCGACGGGGTGCGCTGGGCGCTCACCGGCGACGAGGCGATGGTCGAGGAGGACGGCAGCGTCCGGATGCTGGGCCGCGGCTCGCAGTGCATCAACACCGGCGGCGAGAAGGTCTACCCGGAAGAGGTCGAGGAGCCCATCAAGGCCCACCCGGCGGTCGAGGACGCGCTCGTCGTCGGCGTCCCCGACGAGCGGTGGGGAGAGCGGGTTGCGGCCGTCGTCCAGCTCGTCCCCGGGGCGGCGCTCGAGCTGGCGGAGCTGCAGACCCACCTGCGCGAGCACGTGGCGGCGTACAAGCTGCCGAGGGACCTCGTCGTGGTCGACCAGGTGCTGAGATCCCCTGCGGGCAAGGCGGACTACCGCTGGGCCAAGGAGACGGCGACGAAGGCGGTGCTGTAGGTGGAGCAGCTCACGGCGATGGACGCCTCCTTCCTGCACATCGAGAGCCCCTCGCTGCTGCAGCACGTGCTCGGGGTCATGCTGTTCGACGCGGCCGGTTCGGAGGGCCGGTTCAGCGTCGAGAGGTTCCGGCAGGGCCTGCTCGACCGGCTGCACCTCATGCCCGCGTTCACCCGCCGGCTCGTGGAGGTGCCGTTGCACCTGGACCACCCGTACTGGGTGCACGACGACGCGGTCGACATCGACCAGCACCTGCGGACGACGACGTGCCCGGCGCCCGGTGACCTCGAGGCGCTCGGCCGGCTGGTCGGCGACATCGGCTCGAAGCAGCTGCCACGCGACCGGCCGCTGTGGGAGCTGTGGCTCGTCGACGGCATGGCCACCGGACAGGTCGCGCTCGTCGCCAAGATGCACCACTCGACGATCTACGGCTCGGCGGGTGCCGACATGATGGCGCACCTGCTCGACCTGACCCCGGACGGGCGCGAGGTGGAGCCGCCCGCCACCGAGCGGGTGGCCGAGAGCCCCTCGAGCCTCGGGCTGCTGGCACGCGCCGGGCTGCACACGGCACGCCGGCCGGCGCTGGCCGCGCAGACCCTCGTCCAGGGTGCCCGCCGGGTCGGCCAGCTGGGCGGTCTGGTGGTGCAGTCGGTCACGAGCAAGGCGCCGGTCACCCTGCCGTTCTCGGCGCCCAAGAGCCTGCTGAACGGGCCGCTGACCCCCCACCGGCAGGCCGCGTTCACGACGGTCGACTTCGCCGACATCAAGCGGGTCAAGGACGCCTACGGCACCAAGGTCAACGACGTCGTCCTGGCGGCCGTGACCGACGCCCTGAGGGCGTACTTCCTCAAGCGCGACGCGCTGCCGTCGAAGGCGCTCGTCGCGAGCTGCCCGATGAACCTCGGTGCCGGTGCCATCGAGGGCACGAACAAGCTGACGGCCATGATGGTGCCGCTGCCGGTGCTCACGGCCGACCCCGTCGACCGGCTCCGGGAGATCGCCGCCGCGACGCAGAGCGCGAAGGGGTTCACCGACGCGCTCGGCCCGGAGGCGGTCGGCGAGATCGCGGAGCTGATGCCGGCGCTCATCATCAAGACCGGGTCCAAGCTGTACGACGGCCTCGGCCTGTCCCGCCTGCACCCGCCGCTGCAGAGCCTGGTCGTGAGCAACATGCCCGGGCCGCCGATCCCGCTCTACTCCGCCGGGGCGCGGGTCGACGCGGTCTTCCCGCTCGGGCCACTGCTGCCCGGTGCCGGGCTCAACATCACCGTGCTGTCCAACATGGGCAAGCTCGACGTCGGCATGCTCTGCTGCCCCGACCTGGTGCCCGAGGTCTGGGAGATCGCCGACGGCTTCCCTGCCGCGGTGGCCACCCTCCTGGAAAGAGCCCCTGCCTGACCGCGATCTTCTGGGCGCCGGCGCGTTGTGAGTCGTGGGGACCTGCCCCGCTCGCTTCGACTCGGAGGACCTGTGCGTCGCACCTCTCGGCTGGCCGCCCTCGGCGTCAGCACGCTCGCTGCCACCACCCTCGTGATCAGCCTCACCACGCCTGCCAACGCGTCGCTCGTCGGCAACGCGGTCAAGCACGTCATGACGCTCGCGCCGACGGAGAACCGGCTGCCGCTCGTCGGCGGGGCGCCCGTCGGCCTGCCGCTGTCCTACGGTGGCGGCCCGGTGGAGGTCACGAGCCGCAACTACGCCATCTTCTGGGACCCGGCGGGCTTCTCCTACAACCCGAGCTACCCGACGCTCGTCCAGCAGTTCCTCACCGACCTCGGTGGCAGCAGCATCTTCAACACCCTCACCGAGTACTACGGCACGGTGAACGGCGTGCAGACGCCGATCAAGAACGTCTCCACCTTCGGTGGCGCCATCTTCGACACCAGTCCGTTCCCGGCCGGTGGTGTGACCGACGCCGACCTGCAGGCCGAGGTCAAGAAGGTCGTGGCAGCGAACAACCTGCCCACCGGCATCGGCAACGAGTACCTCGTCTACACCGGTCAGGGCGGTGAGGTGGTCAGCAGCTACTGCGCCTACCACGGGGTCGTGAGCATCAACGGCGTGAGCACCCCCTACGCCGACGAGCTCTACGGCGGTCAGTCCGGCTGCACGACGCCGACCAGCCCGAACAACAACCCGGCGGCGGACTCCATCATCAACACGTCGTCGCACGAGATCTGGGAGACCATCACCGACCCCAACGTCGGTGACGGCTGGGTCGCGCTCGACGGTGACGAGGGCTCCGACCAGTGCAACTTCCTGTTCGGCCCGCAGGACGCCTCAGGCGCGGACATCCACATCAACGGCCACCCCTACATCGTCCAGGAGGAGTGGCGGAACTCGAAGGCGCCGTTCGGCTGCGTCATGAGCTAGCTCGACCTTCTGCGTTCGTGGTGCCAGGGGTCGCGATATCGCCCTTCCGGGCGCGGGAAAAGGGCGACATCGCGACCCCTGGCGCTGTGGACGAGATGACGAAGACGACCGCTGCCTCTCTCCGGCAGGCCCGGTCGTGCTGCCCGAGTTCCTCCGCTGAGCCTGGCGAACGGGCGGAGCTACGCGGGCGGGTCCTCGGGGCCGAGGGGGCGGCCCAGGCAGGGGTTGCCGCCGCAGACGTCGACCACGGTCCCGTTCGGCTGGAGGAACAGCGACTTCTGCACCCGCGCCAGGTAGGTCGCGCGCGGGTCCTCGTGCGGGTCGTGACCCGGCGTCCCGGGGCCCTCGACGGGCGGGGTGTTCCCGAGCGGCGGCAGCGCCGTACCGCTGTCCCAGAAGACGATCGCGCTGCCGTCCCACGAGCCGGTGAAGCGCGGCAGGCCCCAGCCCGGGCTGGTCTCCCACGACCGCCCGGCGCCGAGGAACCCGACGTTGGTGCGGGCGCCGAGGGTGCGCGCCATGACCATCGCGGTGAAGTTCGAGACCTGGTGGTCCCCGAGCGCCGCGTCGAGCAGCACCGTGTGCCGCGGCGTCCCGGGGAGCGGGTTGGAGGTGATGTGGGCGGCGTAGCCGTCGTTCTCGGCGCGGTCCCAGAGCGGCTGGATGAGGCCGAAGGTCAGCTCCCGGTCGACCTCGGACGGGTAGGCCGCGTTGAACACCGACTCGTACGACGAGAAGTCGCTGCTGCGGTCGAGCAGCGTCGAGTAGTTCATCCCCACCACGCCGAGGACGCCGCGGGTGATGTCCTGGCTGACCGCGATCAGCGCGCCGCCGATGATGCCGCCCTGGCTGTTGCCGTCGTAGTAGACGGTGCCGGGCTGGAGCAGCCCGTGGAAGGGCGCCGCGGAGGAGAACCCGCGCGGGTCCTTGACGAGCCGGGCCAGGAACAGCTGGGCGAGCATGCCCTCCTGGACGCGGTCGGGCAGCGTCGGGAAGTTGCTCATGTCGGCGAGCATCGTCGCGACGTTGGGCACGTCACCGGTCGCCATGCCGTACCAGTCGGTGGCGCAGAAGAGGATGTCGTTCTCGTTGCCCATCTTCTGGACGTTGCCGGCGCCCACCTCGCCCTGGCCGCCGAGCAGCCCGTGGCCGTAGATCGACCCCCGGGCCGGGTGGGCCGCGCTGGCGGACTTCGGGATGTCGCAGGTGTAGGTCGCGGTGAAGCTGCCGTTGCGGTCGGGCAGGTCGTCGCCGGGCAGGTAGAGGAACCGGGTGCCGGGCAGGCCCGGGTCGGTCTCGAGGAGGGGGTCCTTGGTGTTGGCGGGCGTCGTCAGGTAGTTCGGGACCTGGAAGGTGCCCTGCACGCGGGTCGCGACCTTGTCGCTGTAGCCGGTCGTCACGGTGTCGACGGTGAACGTCGGGGCGGCGCCCTTGAGCGACGCGAAGGCGTCGTCACGGATGTGCAGCATCCGCTCGGTGGTGTTGCGGGTGCTCGCGACGGTGAAGGTCCAGGCGAGGAACAGGTCCTTGACCGGGACGTGCGCCTTCATCAACGGGCCGAAGACGCGGTCCTGGGCGGTGGCCTTGGCGCGCAGCGCCGCGAACTCCGGTCCCGCGGCGATGGCCTTCCCGGTGGCGTCCTTCAGGTCCCGCAGCGCGACGACGTACCGGTGGCCCTCGGCCAGGTTGACCGCCGGCCGGACGATGAGGAGCGGCTGCTCGCCGTCCGTCTCGTTGGTGTCGAGCTCGGCGGTGTAGGGCCAGCGGCGGCCGGTCGTCGCGTCGAGCAGCAGGACAGGGGCGTCCTTCGCGAGCGAGTCGCCCGGGTCGGCCTCGCTCGGGATCCCGCTGCGGGTCGCGCTGAGCCCGGGGACGACGGTGAGGATCGGCGTGCCGGGGGACCAGCCGTCGTTGCGGTTGAGCTCGGTCGGGTCGATCGGCCGGTTCGCGACGTTGCGGGGCATCGCGAGCGGGCTGATGTCGATGCGACGGCCGGTCGCGGTGGTGGGGTCGGCCTTCGTGTCGTCGTCGTTCGGGAACGGCAGCAGGCACGCCGCGTGGTCGAGCGGGTTGCAGATGCCGGCAGCCTCGAGGGCCTGGTCGGCGGCGACCCGCGCCGCGTCCCGCACCGGGATGGCCGGCTTCTCCGCCTGCTGGACCGCCTGACCGGACTGGGTCGCGGCGCACAGGGCCCCGTCCAGCGAGGGGTCCATGCACGAGGTGATGTCAGCGTGCGCCAGGGCAGGCAGGACGGCGGCCGCCAAGGCAGCAGCGAGCAGGGAGACGTGGACGCGCACGGGGGGACCTCCAGGAGTTGCAGGAGGGTTTCGACGCTGCGCCGCGCACTCCTCCCCGGCGTCGGCCGGCAGCCGGCACCGGGGCAGGATGTCCGGGTGCTGAGGGCCCCGGGGGAGGACACCGCTGCGCGCGAGATCCGGCCGCTGCTCGCGCTGCTGGGGCTGCCGACCTTCGGGCTGGCGTTCGCGCTCAGCACCCTGACGTCGTACGGCCCGCCGCTGCTGCTCGACCAGGCGCACGACCCCGGCGTCGTCGGGGCGATCCTGGGCGGCGAGGGCGCGCTGGCGCTGGCCCTGCCGCTGCTGTCGGGTGCGCTGTCCGATCGGCTGCCGCCGTCGCGGCTGGGCCGGCGGCTGCCCTTCGTCCTGGTCGGCGCACCGATGGCGCTGGCCGGGCTCGTGCTGCTGCCGCTGTCGGTCAACCTGCTCGTGGCCAGCATCGCGGTCGGCCTGTTCTTCGTCGGCTACTACCTCTACTACCCGCCCTACCGCGCGCTCTACGCCGACCTGCTGCCGCGCCGGCTGTACGCGCGCTCGCAGGCCAGCCAGGGCATCCTGCGAGGGATCGGGCTCGGGGCCGCGCTGCTCGCGGGCGGGTTCTTCCTGGACCTCTGGGAGCCGCTGCCCTTCGTCGTCGCCGGGTCGCTGCTGCTCCTCACGTCCCTGGCGCTGGCCCCGGTGGGCCGGCTGCAGCAGCGCGTGTCACAGGACACGCCGATGGTCCCCACGGTGCGGGAAGTGCTGCGCAGCAAGGGAATGCGCCGGTTCGCGGTCGTGAACGCGCTGCTGGAGCTGGGCTTCACCGGGCTGCGCAGCTTCATCGTCCTCTACGTCACGAGGGGCCTCGGGCACTCCACGACGGTCGCCTCGGCGGTCATCGGGGTGGTCGCTCTCTCCTACATCGCAGGGGCTCCGCTGGCGAGCTCGCTGGAGAAGCGCTACGGGATCATCGCCGTGATGACGTGGTCCGGCGTCGTCTACGGGCTCGGGCTGACCGCGGGAGCGATCCCCACGTCCCTCGGCCCTGAGCTGGTGCTGCTGCCCTTCGTCGCGCTCGCCGGCTCGGTGCTGCTCACGCTCCCGCAGGCCCTCGCGTTCCTCGTCGCCCCGCGCGGGGCCGAGGGTGTGGCGGCCGGCCTGGTCGACGTCTCCCGCGGCATCGGCATCGTCCTGGGCCCGCTCCTGGTCGGGTGGGCGGTGCGGTTCTCCGGTGGCCTGTTCGAGGCGACCCACGGGTACGCGGCGATGTGGCCGGTGATCGGGGTCGCGACGCTGCTGGCGGTGCCGCTGCTACGGCGCCTGGAGGTCTGACAGCCGCTCGGCGAGGAAGCGGCGCTCGACAGCGTTCTCGGTGAGCAGCAGCGCCTCCTCGTACGCCGTCCGCGCCTCGTCGTCCCTGCCCAGCCGGGAGAGGAAGTGCGCGCGGGCCACCGGCAGGTAGCTGTACGTGGCGAGCGCGGGCTCGGCGCCGAGCGGTTCGAGCGTGTCGAGCCCGGCCTGCGGGCCGGCGGCCATGCCGACCGCGACCGCGCGGTTGAGCCGCACCACCGGCGACGGCCAGCGCTGCAGCAGCAGGTCGTAGAGGCCGACCACCTCGCGCCAGTCCGTCTCGTCGTACGACGGCGCCTCGGCGTGGACCGCCGCGACGGCCGCCTGCAGGGCGTACCGCCCCGCGTCGGGGCCCAGGGACCGCCTGACCAGCTCGAGGCCCTCGACGATCTGCTGCTGGTCCCACCGGGTCCGGTCCTGGTGCTCGAGCAGCAGCAGCCGCCCCTCGTCGTCGACACGCGTCGCGCGCCGGGCGTCGGTGAGCAGGATCAGGGCCAGCAGGCCGTCGACCTCGGGAAGCGGCAGCAGGCTGCGCAGCATCCGCGCGAGGTCGAGAGCCCGCGCGACCAGGTCGTGGCGGACGAGCTGGTCGCCGATCGGCGCGGTGTGCCCGCTGCTGAACAGCAGGTGGATCGCGGCGAGCACGGCCTCGACGCGCTCCGGGAGGTCCTCGGCGGAGGGCACCCGGTAGGGGATCCGGGCGTGCGCGATCTTCTTCTTCGCCCGCGTGATGCGGGCAGCCATGGTGGGCTCGCTCACCAGGAACGCCCGGGCGACCTCGGCGGTGGACAGCCCGCAGAGCAGCCGGAGCGCCAGGGCGACCTGCGCCTCCGGGGCCAGCGCGGGGTGGCAGCAGGTGAAGACCAGCCGGAGCCGGTCGTCCGGGAAGGGGCCCTGGGGGTCCTGCTCGTCCATGACGAGCAGCGGGAGCCTGGCCCGGAGCGTCGCCTCGCGCCGCAGGACGTCGAGCGCGCGGTTCCGCGCCGCGGTGGTCAACCAGGCCCCGGGGTTGCGCGGCGGGTCGTGGCCCCAGGTCGTCAGCGCCTTGGCGAAGGCGTCCTGGACGCACTCCTCGGCGAGGTCGAGGTCACGCGTGACGCGCACCGTCGCGGCGAGCACGGCGGCCCACTCGCGGCGGTGCGCGTCGGCGAGCAGATCGGTCAGAACACCACGACCGGGCGGATCTCGACGCCCCCCACGGGCATCGGGATGTCCTGGGAGATGCGGATCGCCTCGTCGAGGTCGGCAGCCTCGATGAGGTAGTAGCCGCCGAGCACCTCCTTCGTCTCCAGGAACGGCCCGTCCGTGACCGTGAAGCCGTCGCCGTCCGGCCGGATGCTCGTGGCGGTGCTGGCCGGCTGCAGGGCGTGACCGCCGGCGAGGGCCGGCCCGTGGTCCTCCGCGAACCTCATGTGGCCCTTCATGACGTCGTCGTCGCTGCCGGCCTCGTACGTCGGGTCGCCGTAGATGAGCACCAGGTACTGCGCCATGCCTGTCTCCCTCGTCAGTGGGGCCCTGTCGGCCCTCATGCTGCTACGACGAGCGGGACCGGCCCAGATCGACAGCGGCCGGCTACGGGTTTCGCTCGGCCGCCCTGGCCAGGTTGGTGGCGAAGCTCGCGACCAGCCGCCGCAGCCCGGCCCGCAGCAACCGGCCCGTACCGGGCAGCAGCGGCTCGAAGCTGGCCCGCCACACGATCCGCGTCCCGCCGTCGGTCGTGGCGACCAGGTCCACGTCGGCGCGGTAGCCCCGGTAGGGCTGCCAGGAGTCCACGACGTAGGACAACCGCTTGCCGGGGACGTGCTCGACGATCCGCTCGGAGCTCCCGAGGGGTCCCAGGCCGAGCCTGCGGACCGCCCCGACGGTCCCTGGCGGGTCGGTCGCGACCTGCCAGCGGGAGCGGGGGACGAACGGGCCGGCCCACTCCGACCAGCGGTCCCCTGCCGCGAGCACCCGGAAGACGTCAGCCGGCGGTGCGCTGCTGACGGCCTCGGCGCAGAAGTGCTGCAAGGGCCGCACCGTAGCCCAGATGTCGTCGAGGCGTCACACCCCTTGTGGAACTCGCCGCTGGGCCTCACCATCCGGCCGGAACGGGGGTGGCGCGCGTGCCGCAGCGCGAGGTGGAGCTGATCTTGGTGAGGCAGCTGGCGAGCTACCTCACGCTGCCCATGTTCGTCGTGGACACCAAGGGGACGCTCATCTACTTCAACGAGCCCGCCGAGCCGCTGCTCGGGCGCCGGTTCGACGAGACCGAGGAGCTGCCCTTCGCCGAGTGGACCGAGGTGCTCGAGCCGTCCAGCCCGGACGGGGTGCGGCTGGAGGCCCACGAGCGCCCGCTGCTCATCGCCCTGGAGCAGCACCGGCCCGCGCACGCCTCGCTGCGGCTGCGAAGCCTGACGGGCGAGTGGAACGACCTCGACGTGACCTGCTTCCCGCTGACCGGCCAGTCGGGTCGGGAGCTCGGTGCGGTCGCGCTGCTCTGGAAGAAGCCATGAGGGTCGAGGTGTGGGGCGTCCGCGGCTCGCTGCCGACCGCGGGGCCCGGGACCACCCGCTACGGCGGGAACACCAGCTGCCTCGCCGTGCGGACCCGGCGCGGCAACCTCGTGGTGCTGGACGCGGGGACGGGGATCGCCGCCCTCGGACGCAGCCTCGGGCACGAGGAGCGGGTCGACATCCTGCTGACCCACCTGCACCTCGACCACATCCAGGGCCTCGGCTTCTTCGCGCCGCTGTTCGAAGCGGGCACCGAGGTGCACATCTGGGGGCCGGCCTCGCCCACCAGCAGCCTGCGGACCCGGCTCACGAGGTACCTGTCGCCGCCGCTGTTCCCCGTCGGCCTGCGGGACCTGCCCTGCCGGCTGCACCTGCACGACAGCACGCTGGGGGCCTTCGAGCTCCCGGGCCTGATGGCCAGGGCCGCCCTGATCTGCCACCCCGGCCCGACCGTGGGCTACCGGCTGGCGGCGGAGGAGGGCAGCCTCGCCTACCTGCCGGACCACGAGCCGGCACTGGGGGTGCGCAGGTTCCCCGAGGAGCCCGGCTGGACCAGCGGCTGGGGGCTCGCGAACAACGTGGACCTGCTGGTCCACGACGCGCAGTACACCGAGGACGAGTACGCCCAGCGGGTCGGCTGGGGGCACAGCACGATGGCCGACGCCGTCGCGTTCGCGGACCTGGCGGGCGCGCGGCGGCTGCTGGCGTTCCACCACGACCCCGCGCACGACGACGACTTCCTCGACGAGTTCGTCGCCCGGCACGACGGCATGCGCGGCATCCGGGTGGAGGCGGCCCGGGAGGGCATGGTCGTGGAGCTGAGCAGGGAGGAGAGCGCCCCGCCGCGTCGAAGACAGACCGCGTGACGTCAACCCCCCTCGCACGTCGGTCCCCCCTTGCTCTCCTCGCGCTCGGCGGGCTCGCGCTCGCCGCGGCCCTGCAGAGCACCTCGCAGGCGGCGCCGGACAGCACCCCGACCTACCAGGTGTACGCCGTGGGTCACGACAGCGGTGAGCCGTCCATCGGCTACGACACCGCCGCCGACGCGGCCCTGTTCACCGCGGGCCAGACGACGGTCCGGATGCGCTGGGACGCGGGCAACAAGCTCGTCGAGGCGGCCGACGTGTCCGACCCGGACGCGGTCACGTCGCTGGACCCGATCGGGTTCACCGACCAGGTGACGCACCGGTCGTTCACCTCGCAGCTGACGGCGGCCTGCAGCCTGCTCTCCTACAGCGACGACGCGGGCACGTCCTGGACACCGTCCACCGGATGCGGCCCCGCCACGCTGCTCGACCACCAGACCGTCGGCGGCGGGCCCTACACCAAGGAGGGCCGGCCGGCGACTGCCGGCCTCACGGGGTACCCCGACGCGGTCTACTACTGCGCGCAGAACGGCTACAGCGGCACCTGCGCCCGCAGCGACGACGGTGGCCTGACCTTCCCGTTCAGCTCACCGGCGTACAACGTCCCTGAGTCCCCGGCCATCCACTCCGACGACAACTACGGCGGCGCCTGCTCCGCCATCCACGGGCACCTGCGGGTGGCTCCGGACGGTGTCGTCTACCTGCCCAACAAGGGCTGTGGCGGAGTCCCGACGCCCAACAACCTCACCAACTCCGAGTTCTTCGGCGGCCAGCCGGCCGTCATCGTCAGCGAGGACAACGGCGTCACGTGGAACGTGCGCAAGGTGCCGGGTGGCCACAACCAGGACGAGAGCGACCCCTCGGTGGCCTTCGACAAGGCCGGCACGGCCTACTTCGGCTGGGAGGACGGGACGAACCCGACCGAGACCCAGCTCGGCGTGAAGAGCGCCGCGAAGATCGCCGTCACGCACGACCACGGCAAGACCTGGAGCACGCCGTACGACGTGAGCTCGGCGCTCGGGCTCAACAACGTCCAGTTCCCGGAGGTCATCGCCGGCGACGCCGGTCGCGCGGCGTTCGCCTTCCTGGGGACGAAGGGCATCGGCGACGACCAGCACATCGGGTTCCTCGGGACCTGGGACCTGTACGTCGCGACCACGCTCGACGGGGGCCAGACCTGGAGCACGGTCGACGTCACGCCGGACGACCCGGTGCAGCGCGGCTGCATCGACCTGCAGGGGACGTCCAACAAGAACGTCGCCGACGCGCGGCTGTGCGACCAGCGCAACCTGCTCGACTTCAACGACATCACCGTCGACAAGCAGGGCCGGGTGCTGGTGGCCTACACCGACGGCTGCGTCGACGACTGCGTGACCAACCCGGCGTCGACCAAGCGCTCGGCCGTCTCGATGGTGGCCCGCCAGACCGGCGGACCGCTGCTGTACGCGAGCGCTGTGAGCGCCCCAGGCACGGCGCCCGGCTCCGCCCCAGGAGGGACCGCGCAAGGCGGTTCGGGGCGCGCCCCGGGCGGCTCGCTCGCCGCCACCGGCGGGACGCCGGTGCTGGCCGCACTGGCCCTGCTGGCCCTCGCGGCGGGTGCCCTGCTGGTCCGGCGTCGGGACCGAAGGTCCTGACCTCCTAGTCCTTTCGGGCCAAATCGGGCATCACCTGTCAAGTCGGGGTGCCGCGCGGGCGATCTTGGAGGCATGCGCCCCTTGACCCGGGTCGCCGCGGCTGGACTGCTCGTCGGTTGCCTCGCTGGAGCCCTCAAGCTCGCTCCGACCCCGGACACCTCGCACCCGCAGCTCGCGTCCCAGTCCGCCCTGCAGGCCGTGGCGGCCGCCTCCGTCCAGGCGGCGGACGCGGCGACGGCCCAGGCGGCCGCCGCCCGGGCGGCCGCAGCCGCGACCGCTGCCCGGCAGGCAGCCGCTGCCCGTCACCGCGCCGCGCTGCTGGCGAGGGCCCGGATCGCCGCTGCGCGCGCCGCCCGACCGGCGCCCGTGCACGTCACGGCTCCTGCGGCGGCCGTCCGCCCTGCGACCGCCCCCGTCACGAGGTCGGAGAGCGACCTCGAGCGCGCTGCCCGGATCTACCGGTCCTTCCACTACGACGTGACGCGGCTCGGCTACCGGATGGTGTTCAAGCCCTCCGTGCACGGCCTGCTCGGCCTCACCGACGGCGGCACGAAGACGGTCACCGTCTACGTCCGGAGCAGCGAGAGCGACCTGGTGCTGGCGCACTCCATCGCGCACGAGATGGGCCACGCCCTCGACTTCAGCCGCGGGACCGACACCAGGCACCGGCTGTACCTGTCGATCCGGCACCTCGGCACCAGCCAGTACTGGTACGGCTGCAACAACTGCACCGACTACGCCACCCCGGCGGGGGACTGGGCGGAGGTCTTCGCCCAGTGGCTCGCCGGCCCGGGCGACTTCCGCAGCCGGATGGCGGGCGCCCCCAGCTCGGCCCAGCTCGCGCAGCTCGACGACCTGTTCCGTCTCTGAGGCAGCTGTTCCGCCTCGAAGGCACTTGTGGCCGCCCACTAACCTTGGCGCGTGCACCAGGTAGCGGTCATCTCAGGAGGCCTGTCCCACGAGCGCGACGTCTCGGTCCGGTCGGGCCGGAGGTTGGCGGAGCAGCTGGTCAAGGCGGGCCTCGAGGTCGACCACTGGGACGTCGACGAGCGGTTCGTCGGCCTGCTGTCCGGGCGCTCCGCGGACGTGGCCTTCGTCGCGCTGCACGGCGGGACGGGCGAGAACGGCACGGTGCAGGCCCTGCTCGAGCTCGCCGGCCTCCCGTACGTCGGGAGCACCGCCGGAGCCTGCCGCGGCGCCTACGACAAGGCCGTCGCGAAGACGCGCATGGTCGAGGCCGGGGTCCCCACCCCGCGCTGGGTGACGCTGCCCAGCACGATCTTCCGCGAGGTCGGTCCGGAGAACCTCTACCACCTCGTCGACAGCGTCATCGGGCTGCCGCTGGTGGTGAAGCCGGTCCAGGGCGGCTCCGCCCTCGGGGTGTCGGTGGTCCGTGACGAGAGCGAGCTCCCCGGCGCGCTGGTCCAGGCCTTCGCGTACGCCTCCGAGGTGCTGCTCGAGGCGTGGGTCGACGGGCTCGAGGTGACCGTTCCCGTGCTGGACCTCGGCGAGGGCCCGCAGGGCCTCGCGCCGATGCTCATCGAGCCGCCGGCCGGCACCTTCTACGACTACCAGGCCCGCTACGACGCCAGCTCCAACGTCCGCTACACCTCGCTCACCGACGACGACAGCCGCCTCGACGTCCCCGCGCTGCGCGCCGTGGCCGAACGGGTCCATGCCCAGCTCGGGCTCCGCGACCTGTCGCGTGTCGACGTCCTCGTCGGCAAGGACGGTGTGCCGCAGGTGCTCGAGGCGGCCGTCACCCCCGGCCTCACCGAGACGTCGACCTTCCCGCTCGCCGTCACGAGCGCCGGTCTCGAGCTCTCGGACGTCTACGCCACGCTCGTCGCCAACGCGAAGAAGCGCGGCGGCTGACGGTGCCGCTCACGGCTCTCCTCGACGGGGCGGTGCTCGCCGAGAGGACCGGTGACGACCCGCGGGTCCTCGCGCTGCACGGCTGGGGCCGGACGCGTGCCGACTGGCTGCCGGCGCTCGGTGCGCCGGCGCTGGCCGTGGACCTTCCCGGGTTCGGGGCGTCGCCGCCACCGCCGACCGGCTGGGGCTCCCGCGACTACGCCGAGCTGCTCGCGCCGCTGCTCGCGGACGGCGGCTGGACCGTCGCCGGTCACTCCTTCGGCGGCAGGGTGGCCGTGCAGCTGGCCGCCGGCTGGCCCGACCTCGTCGAGCGGCTGGTGCTCACGGGCGTCCCCCTCCTCCGGCGGGCGACCACCTCGCAGCCGCCCCTCGGCTACCGGCTGATGCGGCGGGCGAACCGGATCGGGCTCGTCAGCGACGCCCGGATGGAGGCGGAGAAGCGCAAGCGCGGCAGCGCGGACTACCGCAACGCGACCGGCGTCATGCGCGACACCCTGGTCAGGCTGGTCAACGAGGACTACCGCGAGCAGGTCCTCGCCACCCAGGCGCCCGTGGACATGGTCTGGGGCGCCCTCGACACCGCTGCGCCGCTCGCCATGGCGCAGGAGGCGGCGGGCCTGTTCGGCCGAGCCGAGCTCGTCGTGTCCGAGAGCAGCGGGCACCTGCTCGACCCCGCCCTGCACGCGCTGCTCAAGGAGCGGTTGTCGTGATCCTCGTCCTGCTCTGCCTCGCCGCGACGGTCGCCGGTGCGCCGCGCTGGCTGCGGGTGGCGCAGCGCGAGCACTACGTGCCGGGCACGGTGACCTGGACCGACCAGCTCTGGCTCAGCCGGTCGCGACTGTCCGCCGCGCTGGTGCTGCCCGTCCTGGCCGCGTTCGTGCTCGGCGTGCTGGGCAGCGACTGGTGGTTCGTGGCGGCTGCCTGGCTGGCCCAGGTCGTGCCCGTCGGGCTGCCGTACCGGGGGCGGACGTCGCGGCTCGCGTGGACCCCTCGGGTCCGACGGCTGTCCGTGGTGCTCGCCCTCGTCGTCGTGGTCCTGGCGGTGTGGGGTCCGGGGTTCGCGGCCCTCACGTCGCTGCTGCTGCCGACGCTGGTCGACGGTGCGCTGACCGCGGTGCAGCCGCTGGAGAAGCGGCTGTCCCGGACGTTCCTGCAGCAGGCGCAGCAGAAGGTCGCCCGGGTCCGCCCGACGGTGGTCGCCATCACCGGCTCCTACGGCAAGACGACGACGAAGAACTACCTCGCGCACCTGCTGTCGGCGTCCCACACGGTGCTGGCCAGTCCGGCGTCGTTCAACAACGCGATGGGGCTGTCCCGTGCCGTCAACGACGGGCTCGTCCCCGGCACCGAGATCTTCGTGGCGGAGATGGGCACCTACGGCCCCGGGGAGATCCGCGGGCTGTGCGAGGTCTTCCCGCCGGACGTGGCCGTGCTCACCGCCATCGGCGAGGTGCACCTGCAGCGGATGGGTGACCGCGACGGCGTGCTCGCCGCCAAGACGGAGATCACCGAACGGGCCCGCGCCGTCGTCCTGAACGTCGACGACGACAAGCTCCGCGGGCTGGCGGACCGGCTGCCCGGCAAGCAGGTGGTCCGCTGCTCGCTCACCGACCCCGGCGCGGACGTCGCGCTCGTCGACGGCCGGCTGTCGGTCGCCGGCCAGGACCTCGGCCCGGTGACGCTGCCCGAGTCGGTGCACCCGAGCAACGCGGTGTGCGCCGTCGGTGCCGCGGTCGCGCTGGGCGACGACCCGGCGCCGCTGGTGAAGCGGCTCGCGACGCTGCCGACCGTCGCGCACCGCCTGGAGCCGCTCGAGCAGCCAGGCGGCAGCTGGATCCTCGACGACACCTACAACTCCAACCCCGTCGGCGCCGCCGAGGCCGTGCGCCGTGCCGTGCTGCTGGCGCAGCGCTCCGGTGGCCGGGTGCACGTCGTCACCCCGGGCATGGTCGAGCTCGGCAGCGTCCAGCGGATCCGCAACACCGAGCTGGGGCAGGCTGTGAGGGACGCCATGGTGTCGTCGCTCGTCGTCGTGGGCAGCACCAACCGGACGGCGCTCCGCAAGGGCGCGTCCGGCGGCAGCACCGACGTCGTCTGCGTCCGCACCCGGCCCGAGGCCGTCGCAGTCGTCGAGCAGCGGTCGGCGCCAGGCGACGTCGTACTGTTCGAGAACGACCTGCCCGACCACTACCCGTAGGAGTCTTCGTGGCCCAGTTGGGCATCGTCTTCGGCGGCCCGTCGCCGGAGCACGAGATCAGCATCCTGACCGGCCTGCTCAGCGAGCGCGTGCTGCGCGAGGCAGGGCAGGACGTGGCGCCGATCTACTGGACCCCGAGCGGCGACTGGGTGCTGTGCCCGCCGTCGTCGGAGGCGAAGGACTTCCTCGAGGGCGCCCCGAAGGCCGGCACCAAGCTCGAGGTGTCCCTCGGCACCGGCTTCGCGCTCCCGAAGAAGGGCCTGGGCGGAGCGAAGCCGCTCGCGCTCGACGCGATCCTCAACTGCTGCCACGGCGGCTCGGGCGAGAACGGCGGCGTGAACGCCGTCTTCGACGCGCTCGGCATCCCTGCCACGGGGGGTCCCGCGCCGATGGCGTCGCTCGGGATGGACAAGCTCGCGTTCGGCGCGGTGCTCGCGCAGAACGGCATCCCCACGCTGCCCCGGGTGGCGCTGGGCGAGTCGGTGCCGTTCGCCGGTCCCTACATCGTCAAGCCGCGGTTCGGTGGCTCCTCGATCGGCATCGAGGTGGTCGAGGACCTCGACACCGCGCGGGCCCTGGCGAAGAGCTCGGTGCACCTGCGCCAGGGCGTCGTCGTCGAGCCCTTCTCGAAGGGGGCGGTCGACCTCAACCTGGCCTACTCGACCTCCCCCACCCTGCGCTTCTCGCTGCTGGAGAAGCCGTTGAAGCAGGGCGACGTCTTCGACTTCGACGCGAAGTACGTCAACACCGACGGCCTCGCCGGTGCCGCCCGCGAGCTCCCGGCGCAGGTGCCGGACGCGGTGGCCAAGGAGGCCGAGCGGCTCGCCGCCCAGGTCCTCGAGGTCACCGGCATCCGCGGCCTCGGCCGGCTCGACTTCCTGCTCGACGGTGACGTCCTGCACGTCAACGAGATCAACACCATCCCCGGCTCCATGTCGCTCTACCTGTGGCCCAAGGAGATCCCGGCGGCCGAGCTGCTGCTCGGTGCCGTCGAGGAGGCCCGCCGGACCTTCACGACCTTCGCCCCTGCGCCGTACCAGTCGGGCGGCGCCGCCCTCCGCGCGGCCGGCGGCATGGCCGGCAAGCTCGGCCAGATCGGCCGCTGACGCCCGCTCAGCTCGGGACCGAGACGTCCTGCAGGGGAGGCGCGTTCAGCGGACAGCACCGGCAGGGCACGGCCGGGACCCGTTCGCGGACGAACACCCACGACAGCAGGCCGCCGACGGCGAGCATGCCGGCGCACCACGTCATCGCGGTCCGGTACGGACCCACCAGCAGGTCGCCGCGGGCGTAGGCCGACCCGTGCAGGCCCGCCAGCACGGGGAGCAGTGCGACCGCGAGCAGGCCACCGACGCGGGCCACGGCGTTGTTGACGCCGCTGGCAAGTCCCGCGTGCGCGTCCGGAGCGGCGGCGAGCACCGTCGCGGTCAGCGGCGCCACGGTCGCGGACAGGCCGAGCCCGAACAGGACCACCGGTGCCAGCACGTCGAGGGGGTAGGACGGCTGGCGCGGCAGCTGGGCCAGCAGCGCCACGCCGAGCGCGCACAGCAGGGGCCCGACGGTCATCGGCAGCCGGGGTCCGGTCCGGGTCGCGAGCGATCCGGCGTAGGGCGAGAGCAGGAGCATGAGCACCGTCATCGGCAGCAGCCCCAGGCCGGCTGCCACGGCCGAGAACCCGGCTGCGACCTGCAGGAACAGCACCAGCCAGAAGAACACACCGCCGAGGGCGGCGTAGACGACGAACGTGACGGCGTTGGTGGCGCTGAAGACGCGCGAGGCGAAGATGCCGAGCGGCAGCATCGGGTCGGTCGCGGTGCGCTCGCGGGCCACGAACGCCGCGAGCAGGAGCACCCCGAGGGAGAGGGTGCCGAGCACGAGGGGTGACCCGGGTCCCTCGTCCTGCCAGGCGATCAGCCCCTCCGTCAGGGCGCCGAGGCCGAGGGCCCCGGTCACGGCACCGATGACGTCGGTGCGCTGCGCCGCGGCGGGGTCCCGCGACTCCGGCACGTGCCGGAGCGCGATCGCGACGACAGCGACGGCCAGGGGCAGGTTGACGAGGAAGATCCACCGCCAGGAGGCGACCTCGACGAGCCAGCCCCCCAGGAACGGGCCGACCGCACCGGCGATGCCGGCCAGCCCCGACCACGCGCCGATGGCGCGGGCGCGGTCCCTCTCCGCGAAGGAGGACTGCAGCAGCGCCAGGCTGCCGGGGGTGAGCAGCGCGCCGCCGACGCCCTGCAGCGCCCGGGCGGCGATCAGGGTGCGGACGTCCGGTGCCAGCCCGCACAGCAACGACGCGGCGGCGAACCACACCACCCCGATGACGAACACGCGCCGGCGCCCGAAGCGGTCCCCGAGCGAGCCGCCGAGCAGGATGAGAGCCGCCAGCGTCAGCGTGTAGCCGTTGAGGGTCCACGTGAGGGCGGCCAGCGACGCGTGCAGTGACGCGCCGAGGTGGGGCAGGGCGACGTTGACGACGGTGCCGTCGACGAAGACCATCGCCGAGCCCAGGACCGCGGCAGCGAGGACCCACCTGCCGGCGGCCGCGTCGTACCTGAGGCCGGCCCGCTGGTCGTGCGTCATGTCGGCTCCCGCACGCGGACCCACACGTCGCGGAAGGGCACGGCCTGCAGCACCGCAAGTCGCGGGTCGGGGACGTCGAGCAGCCGGCCGCTGACCGGCAGGTGGCGCAGCCGCGGGTCCTGCAGCACCTCGTCGACCATCCCGCGGTCGCCGCCCACGACGACGGCGTCGAGCGCGCGCCCGAGCAGCACCCGCGCCGCCGTGTCCGCGGCCGCGTGCACCGCCACAGCCGTCTGCCCTTCCCGACGCCGGGCGAAGCGCTGCTGCGACCAGCCGCCGGCGGCGGTCCGGCCCTGCACGTGCCGGCTGCCGACCTTGCTGTCGACCAGCTCGTCGCCCACGAAGACGCCGACGGCGTGCCCGCCCTTGCGGACCAGGCACACCCCGACGGTCCGCTCCCGGCCGACGTGCTCGACCAGGTCTCCGGTGAGGGGCGGGAACGGCACCTCGACCACCGCTTCCGCGCCGTCGGCCGCGAGCAGCCGCACCTCCTCGGCCCCGGCCGTCGTCGTGACCTCGCCGTGCCGCTCCGCGAAGCCGTCGAGCCAGCGAGGCAGCCGGGCAGGGGAGACGGTGACCCAGAAGCCACCTCCGGCAGCGGGTCGACGGGGCACGTGGTGAGGCTAACGACGTAGGGTCGCGAGGTGCTCGCGATGCTGCTCTCGGCCGTGCTGTCGGTGGCTGCCGTGCTGGTGGTCGCGGCCGTGGCCGTCGCCTGCAGCGCGGTGCCGTTCGTGGTCGCCGTGGACATGGCCGAGCGGCGCGGCTTCTCGACCGCCCGCTGGGGAGCCTGCCAGCTCGCGCTCCTCGTGCTGGCGGCGCTCGTCGGCTACGTCGCCCTGAGGCACACGGTGCTGCTCGTCGTACCCGCCGTGCTCATCTGCTGGCTCACGCCGCTGCTGCTGTGGGTCCTCGGTCCGCAGGAGACCCGGATCGGCGGGCGGCAGGGCGCTCACGAGGCCTGACAGCTAAGGGATCGCCACCACGCGGAAGGACTCCGCCAGCCGGTCGTCCGGCAGGCCACCGGTGACGGCGTTGGCCCCGAGCCAGCCGCGCAGCATCCCCTCGAGGTCGTCCATGTGCGCCGTCTGGCTGGCGTGCCGGCGCAGCGCCGCGACCTTGCGATCGAAGGTGTCCGTCACGTCCACCCAGCGGTTCGCGCCGCCGCTCTGGCCGGCCGCCATCACCCACACGTCGTGCACCGTCCAGGCCTCCAGCCCCTCGTCCTGGAGCAGCGTCGTGTGCGTGAAGGGGTTCCGGGCGTCGGGGTAGAGCGCGTTGAGCGTCGCCTCCCCTGCGGCCCGGTGGTCGGGGTGGGACGCGCCGATCCGCTCCCAGTTGATCTCCGGGCTCTGCATGACCACGCGCTGCGGGCGCACCTGGCGGATCACCCTGCTGATGTCGCGTCGCAGCTCGAAGGACGGCACCAGCCGGCCGTCGGGGTAGCCGAGGAAGCGGACGTCGGTGACCCCGACCTCCTTGGCGGCGGCGCGCTGCTCCTCCTGGCGGATACCGGCGATGTCCTCGCGCGGGACACTCGGGTCGAAGCCGCCGGCGTCGCCGTCGGTGCAGATGAGGTAGGTGACCTCGATGCCCTCGTCGACCCACGTCGCGATCGTCGCGGCCGCACCGAAGTCGACGTCGTCGGGGTGGGCGACGACGGCCAGCGCCCTCTCGGTCTTCACAGCACTGTCCATACCGGGAGTGAACGCACCTGCGCAGACGTTGTTCCCGTGCGAAAGGATGTGCCCATGAGGAAGCTGGACCCGAGCGAGCTCTACGAGCTCGACCCCGACCGGCCGGACCTGTCCGGCGTGGTCCTGGTGCAGGCGCTCGACGGGTTCATCGACGCGGGCGGCGCCCGCAAGATCGCGGCCGACCACCTGCTGTCGGCCCTCGACAGCCGGGTCGTCGTGCGCTTCGACCACGACCAGCTGTTCGACTACCGCGCCCGCCGGCCGCTCATGATCTTCGCGCGCGACCACTGGGAGTCCTACGACGCGCCGCTGCTGGCCGTCCACCTGGTCCACGACCTGGACGGCACGCCGTTCCTGGTGCTCGCCGGTCCCGAGCCCGACGTGCAGTGGGAGCGCTTCTCGCTGGCCGTCGAGCAGGTCTGCCGGCAGCTCGGCGTGCGCCGCAGCATCGGTCTCAACGCCATCCCGATGGGGCTGCCGCACACCAGGCCGGTCGGCGTCATCGCGCACGCCACGCCGCCGTCCCTCGTCGAGGACTACACCCCGTGGGTGGAGACCGTGCAGGTCCCGGCGAGCGCCGGTCACCTGCTCGAGCTGCGGCTCGGCGAGGCGGGCTTCGAGGCGATGGGCTTCGCCGTGCACGTGCCGCACTACGTGAGCCAGGCCGCCTATCCCGCTGCCGCCGCGCAGCTGGTCCGCGAGGTCGCCAAGGCAGGCGGCCTGCGGCTGCCCGTCGACGCGCTGGACGACGCCGCCGCGGAGACCCGGCGGGCCATCGACGAGCAGGTCAGCTCCGCCCCCGAGGTGGCCGAGGTCGTGCACCAGCTCGAGGTGCAGTACGACGCCTTCGTCAGCGGTCAGGGCCGCTCACTGCTCGACGAGTCGCAGCTGCCGAGCGCCGAGGAGCTGGGTGCCGAGCTCGAGCGGTTCCTGGCCGAGCAGCCCCCACGCGACTGACGGCCGGGCACCCACAGGAGCGGCCCGGGACCGTCGTACCCGCTCCTAGACTGGCACCACGATGACCGCCCTCCCTTTCGAGACCCCGGTGCTCACCCCTCAGGTGGAGCGGCTGCTCGAGGGGCTCAACCCGCAGCAGCGGCAGGCGGTGGTCCACGAGGGCAGTCCGCTGCTCATCGTCGCCGGGGCCGGCTCCGGCAAGACCAAGGTGCTGACGACCCGGATCGCCTACCTGCTGGCCGCCCGGGACGTGCAGCCCGGCGAGGTCCTGGCCATCACCTTCACCAACAAGGCCGCCGGCGAGATGAAGGACCGGGTCGCCACCCTGGTCGGCCGGCGTGCCAACGCGATGTGGGTCAGCACCTTCCACTCCGCCTGCGTGCGGATCCTGCGCGCCGAGGCCAAGAAGCTCGGGTTCACCAGCACGTTCTCCATCTACGACTCCGCCGACAGCCAGCGGCTCATGACGCTGGTGTGCCGCGACCTCGACCTGGACCCGAAGCGGTTCCCGGCGCGCCAGCTGTCCCACCAGATCAGCGACCTCAAGAACGAGCTCGTCGACTGGGAGGACGCGGCGAGCAAGGCGGCCAACTCCCACGAGGAGACCCGGGCCGAGGTCTACAAGCTGTACCAGCAGCGCCTTCGCGAGGCCAACGCGATGGACTTCGACGACCTCATCATGACGACGGTCAACCTGCTGCAGGCCTTCCCGGACACGGCCGAGCACTACCGGCGGCGGTTCCGGCACGTGCTCGTCGACGAGTACCAGGACACCAACCACGCGCAGTACGTCCTGGTGAAGGAGCTGACCGCGCCCGTCGGGCTCGAGCTGCCGGGTGCGGAGCTGTGCGTCGTCGGCGACGCCGACCAGTCGATCTACGCGTTCCGCGGCGCCGACATCCGCAACATCATGGACTTCGAGCTCGACTACCCCGACGCCAAGGTCGTGCTGCTCGAGCAGAACTACCGCAGCACCCAGCGGATCCTCACCGCCGCCAACGCCGTCATCGCGAAGAACGAGGGCCGCAAGGAGAAGCGGCTCTGGACCGACGCGGGCGACGGCGAGCTGATCGTCGGCTACGTCGCGGACAACGAGCACGACGAGGCCGCGTTCGTGGCGGAGGAGGTGGACAAGCTCGTCGACGCCGGGGCGCAGCCGAGCCACGTCGCCGTCTTCTACCGGACCAACGCGCAGTCCCGCGTCTTCGAGGAGGTCTTCATCCGCGTCGGGCTGCCCTACCGGGTCGTCGGCGGCGTCCGGTTCTACGAGCGCAAGGAGGTCCGCGACGCGCTCGCCTACCTCCGGGTGCTCGCGAACCCGGCCGACGTCGTGAGCCTGCGGCGCATCCTCAACACCCCGCGCCGCGGGATCGGCGACCGGGCCGAGGCCTGCATCGAGGCCTTCGCGACCCGTGAGCGGATCACCTTCAGCCAGGCCCTGCAGCGCTGCGACGAGGTGCCCGGCATGGCGCCGCGCAGCGCCAGCGCCGTGCAGCAGTTCGCGCACCTGATGGACGAGCTGCGGGCTCTCGTCGAGGGCAACATGCCACCTGCCGAGGTGCTCGAGGCGGTGCTCGACCGGACCGGCTACCTGAAGGAGCTCAGTGAGTCGGTCGACCCCCAGGACGAGTCCCGGGTGGAGAACCTGTCCGAGCTCGTCGGTGTCGCCCGGGAGTTCGAGGACCGGGTGCCGGACGGCGGGGTGCTCGAGTTCCTCGAGCAGGTCTCGCTGGTGGCCGACGCCGACCAGATCCCCGACTCCGACGGCCAGGGCGGCGTCGTCACGCTCATGACGCTGCACGCCGCCAAGGGCCTGGAGTACCCGATCGTGTTCCTCACCGGCCTCGAGGACGGCGTCTTCCCGCACCTGCGGACGCTCGGCGACCAGGCCGAGCTGCAGGAGGAGCGCCGGCTCGCCTACGTCGGCATCACCCGGGCCCGGGAGAAGCTCTACGTGACGCGGTCGCACCTGCGGATGGCGTGGGGCCAGACGTCGTACAACCCGCCGTCGAGGTTCCTCGACGAGCTCCCGCCCCACCTGCTCGACTGGCGCCGGCTGCAGTCGACGGTGACGAGCACGCCCGCGCTGTCCCGTGCTGCCGACCGGGTCGCGGCCAACCCCGCCCGCAAGGCCCCCGGCCTGCGGGCGATCCCGCACCTGGAGGTGGGCGACCGGGTCACCCACGACGCCTTCGGGCTCGGGACGGTCACCGCCACCAAGGGCATCGGCGACGCCAGCCAGGCCGAGGTCGACTTCGGTGCCGGCACCGGCAGCAAGTGGCTGCTGCTGCGCTACGCGCCGCTGGAGAAGGTCTAGACGAAGACGCCGTGCGCCCGCAGCCACGGCCGCGGGTTGACCTGGCCGCCGTGCTCGACGGTCCGGATCTCGAAGTGCAGGTGCGGGCCGGTGACGTTGCCGGTGCTGCCGACGTAGCCGATGACCTCGCCGGCTGTGACGCGCTCGCCGACGTGCACGAGGTACGACGACTGGTGCGCGTAGGCGGAGTAGTAGCCGTTGCGGTGCCGCACGATGGTGATCTGGCCGTAGCCGCTCTCGCCCGACTGGTACCCGGTCCCCACGACCACGCCGTCGCCGATCGCGTAGATGGGCGCGCCGTAGTGGGCGCCGAAGTCGAGGCCCTTGTGCGGCCGGCCCCAGCGCATGCCGAACGGGCTGATCACGCCCGCGCCGCTGGGGGCGACCCAGCGGTCGGTCCTGCGCACCGGGACCCTGCGCTTGGCCGGTGTGACGGTCCGGGACCGGCTGGCGCGCTGGGCCACGACGCTGGTGGCGGCCAGCGTGTGCGGCGCCCGCGGCTCGATCTCGATCGTGGTGGCCATCGCGGCCTCGGCGGACACCTGCTGGGTTGCGGGGGAGGCGGTGTGGTGCGCCGGCGCGGCGAGCCCGGCGAGCCCCAGGGTGCAGGCTCCCAGCAGGAGGGCACGGGCGAGCACGGGGCTGCGGCGCGGCGCAACGAGGGCTGGCGGCACGGTCGAGGGCTCCGGTCGTCGGTCCTGCGCGCCGGCCGGGCTGGGTGGGGTGGTGCTGCCGACACGCGACGGCCACCTCAGCAGAGGTGGCCTGTTACCGCAACGTTATCCGAACAGCCCTCTTGTCGACAACCTCGGGTAGCCCGTTCGGGCTAGTCACCGCTTCGGTGATGTTGCTCACGCCGGGCATCAGGGTGCTGCCGTCCTCGTCGAGGTGGGCCAGCAGGGCGGCGATCTCCCGCACCACCCGACCGTCGATGGGCAGGCTCATGTGGCCGACCCCGCGCAGCAGCACGTTGCGGGCCGGCAGGTCGGGGTGGTCGATGCGGGCGGCGCGCTTGGGCACGATCAGCTGGTCCAGGTCGCTCCAGAAGGCCACGAACCGGGTCCGCAGCCCCGGCGCGGGCGCCTCCAGCTCCTGCAGCAGGTCCGACCCCGGGCGCAGCTGGCGCACCAGCCGCTGCGGGATCAGGTGGGCGGCGAGGGTGCCGGCGTGCGGCGAGCCGAGCGTGCACAGCGTGTGGACCCGTGCGTCGCCGCCGAGCCGCTGGACGTAGTAGCGGGCGATCAGCCCGCCGAGGGAGTGCCCGACCACGTGCACCCGCTCGTAGCCGGTCTCGTCGCAGGTGCGCTCGATGAGGGCTCCCAGCCGCTCGGCGACGGTGCGGACGTCCCCGGTGAGCGGGCTGTAGTTGAGCGTCATGACGCGGCCGAACCCGCGGCGGCGCAGCGCCCGGCGCAGCAGCGTGAAGATCGACCGGTTGTCGACCAGCCCGTGCACGAGCACGATCGGGGTCCCCGCCGCCACCACGTCGCCCATCACCAGGCCGCGCTGCACGGGCGGCAGGTCACCGAGGGTGAAGCGGTCGAGCTCGTCGCGGGCCTTGTCGCGGCGGCGCTCCGCGCTCAGCCCGAACGGGTAGAGCGCGCCGTGCGCCGTGATCCACGCGAGCTCGGTCGCGGTGCCCTTCAGACCTGTCGGCGTGCAGATCGTCCTGACCCCACGGCGCGTGGTGCGCGCGACGCGGGTCAGCCGGGTGCGAGGGTCGACCACGTCGGGAACCATAGAACAGGTTTCTCCCCTCGCGGCCGGAACACACCTACAGCCGGCCGGGCAACGGCCCGGACCACCGGTCCGCACGACGCTGGAGCCGGGCGTCGCGGTCCTCGGCGACCAGCTGCGCGAGGTGACCGGGGACGTCCGCGGGCTCGGCGAGCGCGTCGGCGAAGCCCAGCCGCAGCAGGTCGTCGGGGGTGATCCGCATCAGCTCGGCGCACTCCTCGCGGGGCCGCCGCAGCGCCGCCGTGGCCCCCTCGGGGCCGATGGCGGCGAAGTAGGACCGGTCGGTGACGAGCACCCGGTCGGCGGCCGCGGCGGCGAGCGCGCCGCCCGACCCGCCCTCGCCGTGCACGAGGGCGAGCGTGGGCGACGGGCAGGCCAGCAGGGCGTCCAGCGCCTCGCCCATCGCCTCCGCGATGCCGTCCTTCTCGGCCCGCGGCGACGGGTCGGCGCCGGGGGTGTCGACGAGGCTGAGCACCGGCAGGTCGAGGCGCCCGGCGAGGGCGTACGCCCGTGCCGCCAGCCGGTAGCCGTCCGGTGTCGGGCGCCCGGCCCGCTCGGACGCGAGCGCCACCCCGACGAGCGGGCGCCCGTGCAGCCGCGCCACCAGCGCCGTCACGGTGGTGTCGCCGTGCGGTGCCCGCAGCGGGAGCGGGTCGGTCACCAGCTCGCGCAGCAGGTCGCGACCTCCGAGGGTGCGGGAGCGGGCCGCCAGCACCTGATCCCACCCGGACCGCGTCGTCGGCCGTCCCGCTGCCGGTGGCGTCGCCGGGGGCCGCACCTCGGGGGTCCACGTGCGCAGCGCGCCCTGCAGCCAGGCCAGCGCGCCCTCGCGGGTCAGCACCTCGTCGACCCGGCCGGTCTGCCAGGCGCTCATGGCGGTGTGGCTGTCCGGTCCGGGCAGCTCGCCGGTGAAGGCCTCCACCACCCGGGGGCCGGCGAAGCCGACGGTCGCGCCCGTGATCGCGACCCGGAGGTCGGCGACCGACGCGATCGAGATCCAGACGCCGCCGGTGGTGGGCGCGTCCGCGACCGACAGGTGCGGCAGGTGCGCGTCGGCGAGCCGGCGCAGCGCGTACCGCGCCCGCGGGATGCCGACCAGCGCCGCCATCCCCTCCTGCAGCCGGGTGCCGCCCGAGCGCACCAGCGTCACCAGCGGGACGTGCAGCTCGACGGCCCGGTCGACGGCGGCGGCGAAGACGGCGGCGTCGTCCTCGCCGTACGACCCGCCCTGGACGCTGAAGTCCCAGGCCGCCGCCACCGCACCCCCGCCGGCGAGCACCAGCGCGCGGACCGACGGCTGCGGGGAGTACCCCGGCCAGCGGCCCGGGTCGCGCCGCGCGACGGGCACCTCGAGGAGCGTCGCCCCCGCGAGCAGGGGCTCTCTCCAGTCGGTGCTCACGCCCGCGTACTCTCGCAGCATGAGCGAGCGGATCCGCGTGGTGGTCGCCAAGCCGGGCCTCGACGGCCACGACCGCGGCGCGAAGGTGGTCGCGCGGGCGCTGCGCGACGCCGGCATGGAGGTCATCTACACCGGCCTGCACCAGACGCCGGAGCAGATCGTCGAGACGACCGTGCAGGAGGACGCCGACGCGGTCGGGCTGTCCATCCTGTCCGGCGCCCACATGACGCTGCTGCCGCGGGTCGTCGAGCTGCTGCGCGAGCGGGGTGCCGACGACGTCGTGGTGTTCGGCGGCGGCATCATCCCCGAGGACGACATCCCTCAGCTCGAGGCGGCCGGCGTCACCAAGATCTTCACCGCGGGCGCGTCACCCACCGCCATCGTGCAGTGGGTCAAGGACAACGTCGGCGCTGCGGTCTAGAGGCTCTAGCGACGTCGCCTGAGGTAGAGCGCGCCGGCCGCGATCAGCACGAGGGCCGCGACGGGCAGCACCACGTTGAGCCCCGTGCTGGCCAGGTCCCGGCCGCCGGTGCCGCGGCCGGGCGTCGTCGGCGGGCCCGACGCGCTCCGCGGAACGGGCTGGGTGTTCACCGTCAGCGTGCTGCCGGCGCCGGTCGTCACGGTGATGACGTCCGCCACCTTGTTGTTGAGCGAGGTCAGGTCGGTCGTCGCCAGCACGAGGCGCAGGCTGTGGCCCTTCCCGAACCGGTGGGCGAAGCCCAGCAGCTTGATGGTCACCGGCTGGCCGAGCGCGCTCGACGGGATGCGCGCGGGTGCGACGAGCCGGTGGATCAGCGTGCTCGTGCCGTCGGGCGCGACGTCGAAGACCTTGCCGAAGACGTAGAGGTCGGTCGGTGCGACGTGCGCCAGCCGCACCTTCAGCGTCGGGATGCCGACGACGTCCGTCGTGGAGCCGAACGCGGGTGTGGTGAAGGCCGCGTTCTGACCGGGGATGTCGGTGGGCGGCTGCGCGAGGTTCGGGCTGCTGCCGGGGCCGCTGAAGTTCGACGTCTCCGTGTACGCGCTCGGCACGCCGCCGGCCGGGTTCAGCAGCGTCACCGAGCCGGCGGTCGCGCCGCTGCGCACGAGGGCGTCGGTGCCTGACAGCGTCCACGTCAGCGGCGTCCCCGCCGGGAAGGCCGCGGCACCGCCGTACTGGTTGGTGGGTCCGCTGCCGGAGTAGGGGACCCAGTCGCGGTACCAGCTGAAGCCGGGGCTGGGGTCGGGCGTGCCGCGCAGCCAGTGGTCGAGGAACGCCAGGGTCCGCAGCGTGAGGTAGCAGCTGTCGAGCCCCCGGTACCCGGGGCCGCCGGTGCCGCCGCCGAAGACCTCGCACTCGCCCGGCTTGGAGTCGTAGCCGCCGTGACCGCCGGAGTTCCAGATCATCTGGACGGGGACTCCCTGGCGCCTCAGGGCCGTGTAGGTCGCGGTGGCGTCGTTGAGGTTGAACAGCGTGTCGCTCTGCCCCTGCGTCAGCAGCGTCGGCACCCGCAGCTTGCCGATCTGGGTGGTGGCCGACGAGTCGGCGACGAGCGCCTTGTCGGTCGCGTCGGCGTCGCCGGTCGCGGCCAGCTTGACGTAGGTCTCGCAGAGCTCGAGGTAGTAGCCGGGGCACGCGAGACCGGTCGTGTTGACCTGGCCGACCTTCTCCTGCACGCACGAGCCGGCCGGGTCGAAGGTCGGCGGGATCCCGCCGACCGGGTTGGCGTTGCCGCTGGCGAAGAACAGCGACGTCCACTGCGCCTTGAACACGCCCTGGGGCGGCAGCGTGTGGGTGAACCCCGTCGGGTCGCCGGGCACGACCCAGTTGTTCGGGTCCAGGGAGTACTGCAGGGTGTTCCAGGTGCGGCTCGGGACGATCGCGCGGACCCGCGCGTCGTTCTCGGCGACGTTCGCCTGGATGCCGCCGCCGTAGGAGCCCCCGACCATGCCGACGATCGGTCCCTTGGCGTCCTTCTTCACGTACGGCTTGGTCTGCAGCACCTTCGTGATGAGCTGCTGGGCGTCCTTCACGTCGTACGTCCTGGACTGCAGCGTCACGCAGCCCGTCGACTTGCCGAAGCCCTCGGCGGTGTAGGTGAGCACGACGTAGCCGTGCCGGGCGAGGAAGGTCGCCTCGGACACCACCTCGGCGCCCAGCTTCGTCAGGCCGAAGCCGTGCGTCATGAGGATCGCCGGCTGCGGGGTCTTGGCCGTGGCGTTGTCGGGGACGTAGAGGCGGGTGTCGATCGAGGCCTGGTGGGTGTTCGTCGGGCCGTCCAGCACGCTCACGAACGCGTCCGTGGTCGTGAAGCCGTGCGTGCCCCTGCTGGGGGTCACGGTCTCCGCCCGCGACCCCACGCCGCCGGACAGGGTGACCAGCAGCAGGACAACGAGCAGACGTCTCATGTCATGAGTGTCGCAGTGATGTGGCCAAGGCCACGTCGTAACAACGCCGTTGCGGCGGATACGCTCGGCCGTCTCACTCAACTGATCTGACAGGACCACCCGTGGACCTCATGGAGTACCAGGCGAAGGAGCTCTTCGCCAAGCACGGTGTGCCGGTGTTCGCCGGCGAGACCGTCGACAACCCCTCTGACGCCCGGGCCGCCGCCGAGAAGATCGGCAAGCCCGTCATGGTCAAGGCCCAGGTCAAGGCCGGCGGCCGCGGCAAGGCCGGTGGCGTGAAGTACTGCCCGACGCCCGAGGAGGCGGAGGCGCGCGCCACCGACATCCTCAAGCTGGTCATCAAGGACCTGCCCGTGCGCAAGGTCCTCGTGACCGAGGCGTCGGACATCGACAAGGAGTACTACGTCTCCTTCCTCCTCGACCGCGCCAACCGCACCTACCTCGCCATGGCGTCCATCGAGGGCGGCATGGAGATCGAGGAGCTCGCGGTCGAGCGCCCCGAGGCCCTCGCCAAGGTCCCGGTCGACGCGATCGTCGGCGTCGACGCCGCGAAGGCTGCCGAGATCGCCGACGCGGCCGGCTTCCCGGCCGACGTCCGCGACCAGGTCATCACCGTCCTGCAGCAGCTCTGGGAGGTGTTCGTCGAGGAGGAGGCCACGCTGGTCGAGGTCAACCCGCTCGTGCGCACCCCCGAGGGCCAGATCCTCGCCCTCGACGGCAAGGTCACCCTCGACGGCAACGCGGAGTTCCGCCACAAGGACGTCTTCGAGACCTACGCCGACGTCGTCGCCGAGGACGACCTCGAGGGCCGCGCGAAGGCGAAGGACCTCAACTACGTCAAGCTCGACGGCCAGGTCGGCATCATCGGCAACGGCGCGGG
>CAMLIA010000012.1 GCA_946479905.1 uncultured Frankiales bacterium
GCGACGGCTCGTCGAGCTGCTGGCCGGCCGCGACTGAAGGAGCAGCTCACACGTCCGCGGGATCGCTACCCGGCAGTCGTGTCGACGGGCGGTCGGGCTAGGCAGACCGCATCGACTGCGCGATCTTCTCTCCCACGAGGATCGCCGTCAGATTCGTGTTCGCCCGGGTGGTCCAGGGCAGGATGCTGGTGTCCGCGACGCGCAAGCCGTCGAGGCCGTGCACACGCCCTTCCGGGTCGACGACGTCGCCCATCCTGCAGGTGCTCGTGGCGTGCACGACGTCGATGACGTTGGCCATCGCCCACTCCTTGAACTCGCCGTCGCTGAAGGTCGTGCTCGCGTCGACAGGCAGCTGACCGAGCAGGATGGTGGACGTGATCTTCTGGAACTCCGGCTGCAGCGCGAACGTCAGCAGCTCGTCCACGACGCGGCGGTAGCGCCGGAGGTCGTCGTCGGTCGACAGCAGGTTGAACTCGACGTCCGGGTCCGCCGACGGGTCGGTGGAGCTGATCTGCACGGTGCCGGTCGAGGTCACGCGGTTCGACCAGCCGACGAGGCCGCCGACCGGCACGCCGATGCCGAGGGCGCCACTGACAGCGATCATCGCGTCGTTGGGCTCGTCGCCGACGCCGGTCGAGAAGCGCACGCACGCCTGCCCGCGCATCGGCTGGTCGCCGTAGTCCAGCGGCTCGTCGAGGACGAGCGACAGGGCGGCGCCGTGGTGGTCCTGCAGGCCCTCACCCACGGGGAGGTCCGCGACGACCGCGAGGCCGAGGCGGGCCAGCAGCGCGGCCGGGCCGATCCCGGAGCGCTGCAGGATCGCCGGGGAGTGGATGGCACCGGCAGAGACCACGACCTCCGCGCCGCGGAAGGTCACCGGCTCGCCCTCCACGACAGCGACGACCCCCACGGCACGGGTCCCCTCGAAGAGCACGCGGTCGACGCTGACGTCACCGCGGACCTCGAGGTTCGGCTGCTCGCGGTGCGGCTCGAGGTAGCCGTCGTTGGTGGACACGCGCCGCAGGTCGGCGGAGCCGTTGAAGGCGTACGGCGACAGGCCGGTCGACCCGGGCGCGTTGTGGTCGGGCGCCCACGGGTGGCCCAACCGCTCGGCGAAGGAGTCGATCGCGGACTCGATGGCGGAGAACCGCTCGCGCGGTGGGCGGCGGATCGGGATGGGCCCAGCGTCGCCGTGGTAGGGCTCCGAGCCGTAGTCGAGGTCGTTCTCCATCGAGCGAAGCAGCGGAAGGACCTCGTCGTAGGACCAGCCGGTGCACCCGAGGGCCGCCCAGCCGTCGTAGTCGGCGCGGTCCGCGCGGATCGCCATCATCCCGTTGACGGCGGAGCTGCCGCCGACTCCGCGCCCGCGGAAGTACTGCCACGGCTCCTGGGACGCGGTGCGGCGGGCGACGAGGTGCGGGTACATGTGCGTCTGCATGAGCGCCTGGACCGTCATCTGCGCGCCCGGCTCGACGCTGCGGATCACGTCGGGCGTGTCCGCCGACCGGTAGTCGGGGCCGGACTCGAGCACCAGCACCCGGCGGCTCGGGTCCTCGGACAGGCGGCCCGCGAGGGCGGCCCCTGCCGAGCCGGCGCCGACGACGATGACGTCGTAGTCGCTCACGCGATCAGCCTCCCATCATCATGGCGAGGTACTCGGGGTCGACGGGGATGTCGGCGATCTGGTAGGGCGGCGGCTTCTCCCCCATGAGGTGCTGCACGAAGTAGTCCCAGCGCCGCCGGATCCAGTAGGCCGTGTGCACCAGGATCGCGTGCTCGGCGTTCGGGACGATGAGCAGGTCGAAGTCCTTGTTGGCCTTGATGAGGGCGTCGACGAGCCGCATGGTGTGGTGCGGCGTGACGTTGTCGTCCATCTCTCCGTGGACGAGGAAGAGCTTGCCCTGGAGGTTCGCCGCCTGGGCGACGTTGGCGTGCGAGTCGAAGTCGAACGCGTCCTTGAGACCGAAGATCTTCTCGCCCCACCAGGCGTGGTAGATCCGGT
This sequence comes from uncultured Frankiales bacterium, assembly GCA_946479905.1. The sequence continues at coordinate 2,003 of CAMLIA010000012.1, forward strand.
CGTCGTGGTTGCCGGCGGAGGACACTGCCACCTTGAAGAAGTCCGGGGCCGTGAGGATCGCCTTCGTCGAGCCGTAGCCGCCGCCCGAGTGGCCGAAGATGCCGACCCGGTCGAGGTCCATCCACGGCCGGGTCTCACCGAGCTGCCGGATCGCCGCCACGTGGTCCTCCACGTAGGAGCCGACCCCGCTCTGCCGCGACACGTCCTGGAACGCCTTGCCCCGCATCGCGGTGCCCCGCCCGTCCACGGCCACCACGACGAAGCCGAGCGCCGCGAAGACGGCGCCGGAGCGCTCGCCGGTCAGCGTGCCGCCGGACAGCGGGAAGCGCAGCGGGGTCGTGGAGATCTGCGGGCCGGCATAGATCTCGTCGAGCACCGGGTAGCTCTTCGTCGGGTCGAAGTCGTGCGGCCGGTAGATCGCGCAGTAGATGTCGGTCTCGCCGTCCGCCGCCTTCACGACGACCCGCTCGGCCGGCGACCAGCCGGCGGCGTACAGCGCCGTGGCGTCCGCCCGCTCGAGCTCGAGGACCTCGGCGCCCTTGGCATCGCGGAGCACCGACACCGTGGGGGTGTCGAAGCGCGAGGTGATGTCGACGAAGAAGCGGCCGGACGTCGAGGGGACGCAGTCGTGGTCGAGGCCGTCGGACGTGACCGTGGTGAGCTCGCCGCTGTCGAGCGACAGCAGGCAGATCTCCTGCAGGTACGGGTCGCTGCCCGCCTCGCGGCCGGCCGCGGTGACGACGAGGCGCCGGTTGTCCTCGTCGACAGCGACGACGCTGCGGAGCACCCAGTCCCCCGAGGTGAGGGCGCGCACCGAGCCGTCGGTGCCGTACAGGTAGAGGTGGCCGTAGCCGGTGCGCTGCGACCACCAGAGCACCTCACCCGTGGTGAGCACGCGGACGTTCCGCTCCTGGTGCTGCGGGCCGTGCGTGATGTGCGAGTCGCTGGTCTCCTCGACGAGGACCCGGACGTCGCCCGTCGCGGCATCGAGCTCGTTGAGGCGCGCAACGTGGTCGCCGCGCTCGCTCGACAGGAACCAGACCTTCGAGCCGTCCGGGCTCCACCAGACGAAGCCGTACGCGATGGTCGGCACGAACGGCGTCAGCAGCGGCTCGCACTTGGCCTGGGTGGCCTCGCCCGTGGCCGCGTCGAAGACGAACAGCTCGGAGGTCGCGAGGTTCTCGTCACCCACCATCGAGTACCGGTAGGTCATCGGCTTCGGCCGGCCGCCGTCGAGCGGCGACGAGCGGACGAGGTGCATGAGCTCGAGGTCGCGCTGGTCGAGCCGGTGGGTGACGAAGCGGCTGCTGTCCGGCGACCAGACGACGAGCGGACCGGGCTTGATGCCGCCGAGGTTCTCGAGCATGACCTTCGCGCCTGCCGCGTCGGTCATGCCGCCGTAGCTCCAGTCCTGCACCCCGTCGGTCGTCAGCTGGCGGACCTCGTCGGTCTCCAGGTCGCGCAGGTAGAGGTTGAAGTCCTCGAGGCCCACGGCCCACCGGCCGTCAGGGGACGGTGTCTCGCCTTGTCGCACCGGGCCGAGCACGGTGACCTCGTAGGTGTCGAGGGCCACCTCGAGGCGCTGCTCCCCCACCGCGACGCGCACTGCCCCGTCGCGGAGGTCGATCGCCACGAAGGGCAGCTCCTCGGCCGTCACGGGGGTCTCGACGTACCCGGCCAGCGCCTCGGCCATGCGGGCGTGGTCGAACGCCGGGCGCTTGGTGCCGGCCTCGGCGTCGACGAGCAGGTACTCGGAGCCGGCGGCGGTGCGGTTCCGGTACCAGAAGGTCTCCGTCTCGCGGATCCAGGCCGGTCGCGCCTGCGGGCTGCTCACCAGCTTCTTGAGGTTGTGGGGCAGCAGCGCCTCCGCCTTGGCGTAGCGGGCAGCCAGGTCGGTCGTGGTCGTCAAGGGCATGGGGCGGATTATGCCCTCATTGTCTCTCTTGCGGAAAGGGCCCTTTGGTTGCTTTTTGCCCCGCTCTCATAGGACATTGTCTGGGTGGACGAGGCGGGTCGCTGGCTGTGGGACGTACGCGCTCGGATGCGGGACCGGGTCGAGCTGTCCGTCGACCTGCACCTGCCGCCGGCCGGGCTGGCCGGGGGCCCCTACCCGGCCGTGCTCGTCAGGACCGCTTCCGGCAACCAGTCGCCACCACTCGTCAAGCGAGCGCGCTTCCTCGCCGACGCCGGCTTCGCCGTCGCCCTGCAGGACGTGCGTGGCCGCGAGGACTCCGCGGGCAGCTTCACCCCGTTCCGCGACGAGCTCACGGACGGCTACGACAGCGTCGAGTGGGTCGCCGCGCAGACCTGGTGCAACGGCAAGGTCGGGATGATGGGCTCCGGCTACGCCGGCTGGACGCAGTGGGCCGCCGCCGTCACCAAGCCGCCGCACCTGACGACCATGGTGAGCACCTCCGCCTGGGCGCCCGGTCTCAGCTCGGTCCCCGGCACGCTCCCGCTGCCGATGCTGGCCTGGCTGCACGCGATGAGCGCCCGGGTGTGGCAGGAGGCCGGCCAGGTGGACTGGGACAGCGTGCTGCGGACCCTCCCGCTCCGAGGTGCGGCGCACGCCGTCGGCGCCCGGCTCCCGGTGTGGGACGCCTGGCTCGACGCCCCGAACCCGGCCGCCCACTGGCAGCAGCTCAGCGACGAGGAGCTGTCGGCGATCGACGTACCCGCCCTGCACGTGACCGGCTGGCACGACTCCGCCCAGGTCTCTGCCCTGCGCTACTACGACCAGCGGCCGGGCGACGCGCTCGTCATCGGTCCGTGGGACCACGCCGGCACGTCCGCGCCGACGCCGGTGCTCGGCGACGTGGACTTCGGGGCTGACGCCGCCGCAGATCTCGATGCCCTGCACCTGCACTGGTTCCAGCACTGGCTCGCCGGGACCGGCGGCGGCGCCGCGTCCAGCACCTTCGTGACCGGCCTCAACGCCTGGCGCGACGAGGCGTGGGCGCCCGGGACGCCCGCGAGCTGGTACCTGCGGAGCGGCGGCCAGCTGAAGGGGACCGGGCCCGGGGACGAGCCACCCGACAGCTACGAGTACGACCCCGCCGACCCGGTCCTGGTGAGCACCGACTTCACGTTCTTCCCGAGCCTCCCGAAGCAGCCCGCCCAGCTGCCGCTCGACCGTCGGTTCGTGGAGCGGCGCCCGGACGTGCTGGTCTACACCTCGTCGGAGCTGGGCGAGCCCCTCGACCTCGAGGGCCGGCCGTCGGTGCAGCTGTTCGTCGGCTCCGACCGCCCCGACACGGACTGGTTCGCGCAGCTGTGCGACGTCGCTCCGAGCGGCCGGTCCCAGGTCGTGGCCATCGGCGGCGTGCGCTCCCGCTACCGCGACGGGACGGACCGCGAGGTCTTCCTGACCCCCGGCCAGGTCCATGAGCTGACCATCCAGCTCAGCGCCGTCGCGCACGTGGTGCAGCCGGGCCACCGGCTACGGCTCAGCATCACGAGCAGCTGGTTCCCGCTGGTCGACCGCAACCTCAACACCGGAGGCAGGGTGGGTCACGAGACCGGGCCCCTGATCGCGACCAACCGCGTGCACCACGACGCCGCCCACCCGTCGCAGCTCCTGCTGCCCGTCAGGAGCCCGCGATGACAGAGCCCCGCGTCCTCTGGAACGTCCGCATCCCGATGCGCGACGGCGTCGAGCTCGCCAACAACGTCTACCTGCCGCCCGCCGGGCTGGCGGGTGGCCCCTATCCCGTCATCTTCTCCCGCAACCCCTACAACCGGCAGACCTGGGCCGAGCTGCTGCGGTGGCGGTTCTTCACCGAGCACGGCTACGCCTTCGTGACCCAGGACTGCCGCGGCCGCTTCGACTCCGACGGCGAGTTCTACCCGTTCTTCGACGACGGCCCCGACGGCTACGACTCCATCGAGTGGATCGCCGCACAGCCCTGGTGCACCGGGAAGATCGGCATGATGAGCGGCTCGTACGGCGGTTGGGTCCAGTGGGCCGCCGCCCGCGAGAAGCCGCCGCACCTCACCACGCTCGTCAGCTCCTGCGCGGCCGGCAAGTGGGGAGAGGAGCTCCCGTGGGACCGCGGCGGCGTCTCCATGGTGATGTTCACCTGGCTGTACATGACGCTGCGCCGGAGCGCGCAGCCGACCGCCCACGTGGACTGGGCCCGGATCTTCCAGCACCTGCCGTTGCGGACCCTCGACAAGGCGATGGGCGTCGAGATCCCTGCCTGGAAGGACTGGCTCGACCACCCGGGCCTGGACGAGTACTGGACCAAGGGCCGGCTCGACGAGGACTTCGCCGAGCTCGACATCCCGGCACTGCACCTGACCGGCTGGTACGACGGGGACCAGCCCGGCGAGATGTTCTTCTGGGACGGCATGCTCCGCTCGAAGGCCGCTCGCGCCCAGCACCTGCTCGTCGGGCCCTGGACCCACGGCGGCGTCTTCAAGCCGACGCAGACGCAGCGCGACGTCGACTACACACCGAAGTCCGTGGCGGACATGGACCAGGTGCACCTGGAGTGGTTCGACCACTGGCTCAAGGGCATCGACACCGGGCTCATGGACCGGCCACGCGTCCGCTGGTTCTCCACCGGCATCAACGAGTGGCGGACGTCCGACACCTGGCCCCCGACGGACCGTGTCCACACCCGCTTCTACCTGCGCAGCGGCGGTCGGGCCAACACCTCCCTCGGCGACGGACGGCTGTCGCGCGCCGCGCCCGTCGACCACGAGCCGGCGGACAGCTATGTCTATGACCCGGCTGACGTCGCGCTGATCGCCGACGTCGACTTCTTCAACGGGCTCGGCAACTTCTCCGTCCAACCCGCCGACGCCCGCCCCCTCGAGCTGCGCGACGACATCCTCGTCTACACCTCGGAGCCGCTGATCGAGCCGCTCCACGTCTCCGGCCGCCCCACCGTCGTGCTGCACACCGGCTCCGACTGCCCCGACACCGACTGGGTCGTGGGCCTGTCCGACGTCGACCCGACCGGACGCTCGGTGCCGCTCTCACGGGACGAGGACCACCAGCAGATGGTGACCCAGGGCGGCCGGCTGCGCGCACGGTTCCGGGACGGCCTGGACAAGGAGGTCTGGATGACGCCCGGCGAGGTCTACGAGCTCCGTATCGGGTTGCGCGACGTCGCGCACGTCTTCCAGCCCGGCCACCGCATCCGGCTGACGGTGCTGTCCTGGGACTTCCCGTCGATGTCGCGCAACCTCAACACCGACGAGTCGATCGCCGACGGCACGACGATCCGGGTGGCCACGAACAGCGTGCACCACTCGCCACTGACGGCGTCCCACGTCGTACTCCCCGTCGAGCCTGCCGTGCCGGCCGACGCCTCGTTCAGCTGACGAAGCGCAGGCCGCTGAAGAACTTCGGGCCCTCGCCGATGATGCCGAGACCGCTGATGCCCCACACGTTCGCGAGCGGCATGACGTCTGGCGCGCCGAAGGGCGAGTTGAGTCGGACGATGCCGGCCCGCAGTCTGCGGCCGACGGCACGGGCCTGGTCGCGGTCGGTGCCGAACACGTAGGCGCACAGGCCGTAGGGATGATCGTTGGCCTTGCGGATCGCGTCGTCCTCGTCCCGGTACCCGCGGATCTGCAGGACCGGGCCGAAGACCTCTTCCTTGAGGCTCGCCGCGGCGTCGCCGAGCACCAGCGCAGGCTGGAAGAAGTGCCCACCGGACTCCGGCAGCGTGCCGAAGCGGCGCACCTCGCAGCCGGCGGCGGCGAACTCGGCAAGCTGCTCCTCGAGCCGGGCCCGGTGCGGCTCGTGCGAGAGCGGGCCGAGCGCCGTGCCGGGGTCGGTCGCGGCACCGATCGGGAGCGCGTCCAGGACCGCGCCGAAGGCGGCGGCGTAGGTCTCGACCTCGGCGGCCGGGACGAACAGGCGGCGGGCGGCGACGCAGTACTGGCCGTTGAGCATCGTCATCGCGGCGACGACGTTGGCGGCGACCGTCGACGGGTCCTCGCCCGGGAGCACCACCACCGGGTTGTTGCCGGAGAGCTCGAGGTCGACCGGCTTGAGCGCGGCGGCGCACGCCTGTGCAACCGCCTTGCCGCCGTTGACACCGCCCGTGTAGGAGACGGCGGCGATGCGGTCGTCTCCGACGATCGAGGCGCCCACGAGGGCGCCGCCGTGCAGGATCTGGACGACGCCCTCCGGCAGGGCTGCCTGGAAGGCCTCAGCGAGCGGGCCGGAGGAGTGCGGCGCCCACTCCGACGGCTTGAGGATGATCGGGGACCCCGCGGTGAGCGCGTCGGCCGTGCGCACGATCGCCATGTGCGCCGGCGCGTTCCACGGCAGGAACACCGCGGCCGGCCCCCACGGCAGCCGCCACTGGTCACAGCCACCGACGGCCGCCGACTGCTTCTCCTCGTGCTCGAAGCCGGCCTCCACCTGCAGGGCGGCCGGCTCGAAGAGCGCCGAGACCGCACCGAGGAACATCGTGGTCGTGGTCAGGGGTACGCCGGTGTCGCGGCTGTCCAGCGCCGCCAGCTCCTCGACACGGGAGCCGATCTCCTTGCCCAGCTGGCGCAGCGCGGCGGCCCGCTCCTCCCGCGGCAGCTCCGACCAGGTGCCCTCTTCGTGCACGGCGGCTGCCGTCGCGAGAGCCCTCTCGACACTGGCGGCCGAGCTGGCGCGCTGAGGCCCGAGCACCTCGCCGGTGTCGGAGTCCGTGAGGAGGGCCGGCAGCTCGTCCGTCGGGACGGCTGCGGTGCCTCCGACCAGTTCACGCATCGGGGAGGTCATGGTGTGAACGGTACGGACTGCCTCCAGCGGGCGTCAACCGCCTAGGACGGTTTCTGCCCTAGGCTGGAAGACGAAGGCGTCAGTGCCTCGGGGCGCGGTAGTCGGTCTTGCTGACGTAGGCGTAGCGGTTGATGTCGGTGCGGAACTCCAGGTCGCGGACGACGGTGGCGCTGGTGTGGTCGGCGGCAGCAGGTCCGAGGAACGTGCCCCAGGTCAGCGCGGACGGGGTCGTCGAACCCAGCCGCTCGAGTCCGGCCCGCAAGCCGGTGGGGCTGAGCACGCCGCTGGTCTGGAGCGCGGCCTGCAGGAAGAAGAACTCGTCGCAGAAGGCACCCTGCGTCCACAGCGTGGTGGGGTCGCTGGCCGCCTGGCCGGCGGCCTTCATGATCCTCTTGCACCTGGCGGTGGCGGGTGTGGGATCGCCCGGGTACTCGGTCTGCTCCACGTCCATCACCGGGATGTAGCTCTCCGCCATGGACCCCACCAGCTGGCTGGCGGGCACGTTCTCGGCGAAGGCCCTGGGCTCGGACGCGATGAAGTAGCGAGGGCGGTAGTGCTGGGAGTCCGCGTTCGCCATGAAGATGACACCGGCGCCGAAGATGTGCGTGACGTGGTCGCTGCTCATCTTGAGGACGGAGTTCTGCTGGCAGGAGACGCCGGCGGACAGCGCTCTCGGGCAGCGGACGATGTCGGTCGGCGAGACCTTGATGCCCAGCTTCGCCAGCTCCCTGATCCGGCTGGCCTCCTGGAGCGCCCCGTCGTGGTCGTCGGACCCGAGCAGGCCCACCCGCACGGGCGTCGACGACGTGCCCGGCCTGCCGTTGAAGGTGTCCCAGGGCGTGAAGAACTGCCGCGCGGCCAGCCGCTGGAAGGAGACCTGGTCGTAGCGCTCACCCACCATCTGAGCGAGGTTGAAGAACAGGGGGTACTTCGCGTAGGTCTCCGTGTAGTGGAGGGGGTAGTCGAGACCCGCTCCCGGCATGACCAAGGGGGTGTTCGCCTTCGCCAGGCAGCTCAGCAGCGTGTCCTCGACGATCCCGCCTGCCGGCATCACCGCGAAGACGTGATGGTCCTGCGTCCAGTCGGCGCAGGCAGCCTGGTTCGCGGTCGCGGGGTCGTTGAGCGTCTGGGCGGTGTTGTAGTCGTGCGGCACCAGGACGATCTTGCGCCCGAGCACGCCACCGTGCCGGTTGATCTCGTCGGCGACCGCCTGGATCTGGGCCTTCGGGTCGCCGGTGGTGCTGACGCCCTTCAACCCCAAGGTCCCCGCGAAGCCGTTGTAGTCGTCGGCGGTCGCGACGCCGACGAGGATGGTGGTCTTCGTGAACCCGCGGCCCACTGCGGGTCCTCCGGTGGCCGCGAGCGGTCCCGCGCTGCTCTCCGGTGCCGCCCCGAGCACGGTGCCGGTCGTCGACCCGCCCGTGCCGCCGGTCCCGGTCCCGACGGCGGCCCCCGAGGACCCCGTGACGGACGCGGGCTGTTCCCCCGACGCGGCGTTCCCCTGCGGCATGCCGCCGTCCAGCGTGCCGCCGCTCAGACTGCCGTCGCCCGTTGCCGTGCCGGTCGTGCCGCGCACCTGCACGGTGGAGCCGCAGCCCGAGACGAGCCCGACGACGACGAGCGCCCCGAGCAGCGCGGACGCCGACCGGGACACGTCAGGCGCTCCGGGTGCTGCGGCGGCCGCCGAGGTGCTCGGCGAAGTGCGCCTCCACCGCGCGGTAGAGCCGGAAGTTGTTCTCCGGGTTCTGGAAGCCGTGTCCCTCGTCCTCGGCGAGCAGGTACTCGACCGGTACGTCCCTGGCGCGGAGAGCCGCGACGATGTTGTCGGCCTCCTCCTTGACGACGCGGACGTCGTTGGCACCCTGCACGACGAGCAGCGGTGTGACGATCTTGTCGACCAGGGTGATCGGGGAGCGGGCCAGCATGTCGGCCTCGTCCGCAGGGTCGTCCGGGTCGCCGACGTACGTGTACCAGTTGTTGATCATGGTCGGTTTGACGAACTCCGGCAGCGTGCGCATGAAGTTCGGCAGGCTCGAGATGCCGACGTAGTCGACGGCCGCCGCGAAGTAGTCCGGGGTGAACGTGACGCCGACGAGGGCGGAGTAGCCGCCGTAGGAGCCGCCGTAGATGCCGATCCTGGTCGGGTCGGCGATCCCCTGCGTGACGGCCCAGTCGGCGGCGTCGATGAGGTCGTCGTGCATCTTCCCGGCGAGCTCGCGGATGCCCGCCGTGATGTGCTTCTTCCCGTAGCCGCTCGAGCCGCGGAAGTTGACCTGCAGCACGGCGTAGCCGCGGTTCGCGAAGAACTGCGCGATGGGGTTGTAGGTCCAGAAGTCGTGGCACCACGGCCCGCCGTGGACGAGCAGCACCAGAGGCAGGCTGTCGGGCTCCACTCCGACCGGGAGCGACAGGAAGGCGTGCAGCGGCAGCCCGTCCCGAGCGGTCAGGCTGACTGCCTCCATCGGCGCGAGGTGCGCAGGGTCGAGCTGCGGGTAGGGCTGGAAGAGCAACCGGCTCTCCCCCGTGGCGTGGTCGTAGAGGAACGCCTTGCCCGGCTCGGTGTCGTGGAGGAAGGTCGCGACCCACTTCTGCTCGGTCTCGTCGGACGAGGCCGTGGCCAGGACGCCGTCCGAGAGCTTGGAGAGCTCAGCGAAGACCTCCGCGAAGTGCGGGTCGACGGGCACGATCGTCGGCCGGTCGCCGACGAAGCGGACCGCGATCACGTCGCCGGTGCGCCGGCTGATCAGCAGCGACGGCGGCATGGTGGGCGCGACCGACCCCATGGTGCAGATGCTGTGCCCGGGGAGCTCCGCGACGACGGTCTCGTCGCCCGTCGCCACGTCGACGCGGATGAGGTGCAGGTCGTCGGAATCGCCGTAGGCGCCGACGTAGAGGCCCTTGCCGTCGGGGGTGATCGCCATGGGCGAGACGCCTACCGGGAACTCCGGCCCGCCCTGCCGGCGGAACAGCCGGCGCTCACCGGTCTCGGGGTCGACCTCGAAGAACTCGTAGATCCCGTCGTCCGTCAGGTGGGTCGCGAAGACCTCCCCGTTCTGCCCGAACATGTGGCCGCCGCGGACGTCGTCGTTCGCCTGGAGCAGCGTCGTCTCGCCGGTGGCGACCTCGATCTGGAACGTCTCGATGTAGAGCGGCCGCTTGTTCATGGAGACGCGCACATGGCCGGGCGCGGTCTTCATCCTCTCGACGCCCATGACCCGGGAGCCGGGGTCCATCGGGGTCAGGTCCACGGCCCTCGCACTCGGGTTCTCGAGGTCGACCCGGAACAGGTGCCAGTCCTCGTTCCCGTCGGTGTCCTGCAGGTAGAGCAGGTAGCGGGGGCTGTCCGTCCAGTGGTAGGTGCGGATGCCACGGCGCTCGTCGTGAGTGACGCAGACCGCCTCCTCGTGGTCCTCGTCGAGGCCGCGGACCCAGACCTGCGTGCGGCCGTACTTCGGCGCCAGGTAGGCCAGCCGGGTCCCGTCCGGGGAGATGGACGCACCGCTGAACACCGGGTCGGCGAAGAGGTCCTCGACCTCGATCAGTGGGGGCAGGCTCATGCTGGGGCTCCTTCAGGCGTGCGGGCGGCTGCTTCCTTGGCGAGGGCCTTCTTCACGACGCGCGTGTAGTAGAGGACGAGCACGCCCAGCATCGGGTAACCGAGGGCGAGCTTGGCGGCGGCGAGGAGCTCGACGTCGTCGGCGAGGTAGATGGAGCCGAGGATCACCGCCTTGATGCCGGCCCAGACCCCTGCCACTGCGGTGATGTGCGTGAACGCCCGGCGCAGCAACGGACGTTCCCGCCAGGCCTTGAAGGGCGGAGCGACGGCGCCGAGGACGGTCCCGAGCAGCGGCTTGCCCAGGGCGACCGAGACCAGCAGCCCGGCGGAGACCACCAGACCCAGGACGACCTCGGGCAGGAAGTAGTTCTTCGCCTGGCCCGTGCCGCCTGCGAGCGCGACCGCGAGGACGACGCCGAAGATCCCGGACAGGGCCTCGTTCACGCGCTGCCTGCGGACCCTCCGCTCGATCACCATCCCGATCGCGACAGCCATCGCGAGCGCCGCTGCGGGTCGGGTCCCGAGCACGCGGAACGCGACGACGAACACCACGCTCGGCAGCCCGGACTCGACGAGCCCGCGCACGGTGAAGGCCGGGTGCAGTCCTCCCTCGTGACCTTCCGGCACCGCCATGCCGAGAGCCCTCAAAGCGCGACTCATGCCACGACCTCGCCGCCGATGGTGCGGGCCAGGAACCGTTCGATCGTGCGGAACGCGTCGATGTTGTTCTCCGGGTTCATGAACCCGTGCCCCTCGTTCTCCTTGAGCAGGTACTCGACGTCTGCACCGCGCGCCCGGAGTGCCTCGACGATGTTGTCGGACTCCTCCTGCACGACCCGGGAGTCCTTGGCGCCCTGGATGACCAGCAGCGGGCGGCAGATCGCGTCGAGCCGCGTGACGGGCGACCGGGCCTCCATGTCCGCGACCTGCTCCGGGTCCTCAGGGTCGCCGACGTAGAGGAACCAGTTGCTGGCCAGGAACTTGCGTACCTGGATGGGCAGGGTGCGCATGAAGTTGGCCATGCTGGAGATGCCGCAGTAGTCGATCGCGGAGGCGAACACCTCCGGCGTGAAGGTCGCCCCCACGAGTGCGCTGTACCCGCCGTAGGAACCGCCGAAGATCGTGACCCGGGTCGGGTCCGCGTAGCCCTGCTTCACCGCCCACTCGACGCCGTCGACGAGGTCGTCGTGCATCTTCCCGGCGAACTCGTGGATGGCTGCCCGGGTGAACGCCTTGCCGTAGCCGGTCGAGCCGCGCATGTTGACCTGAAGCACTGCGTAGCCGCGGTTCGCGAGCAGCTGGACCCGCGGGTTGTAGCCCCAGCGGTCGCGGAACCACGGGCCACCGTGCACCAGCAGGACGAGCGGCAGTCCCGAGGGCTCCACGCCCTTGGGCAACGTGAGGAACGACGGCAGCGACAGGCCGTCGCGCGACGTGATCGTCACCGGCGTCATCGGCGCGAGGTCTGCCGGGTCCAGGTGCGGGTACGGGCGGAACAGCAGCCGGCTCTCCCCCGTCGTGTGGTCGTAGTAGTACGTCGCGTCCGGGTCGGTGTCGTGCAGGAACGACACGACCCAGCGCTGACCTGACTCGTCGCCCGAGATGTGCCCGACGTCGCCGTCGGAGAGCCGCTCGAGGGCCGCAAGCACCGGCGCGAAAGCCGGGTCAAGCACCTCGATCTCCTGGCGCTCGCCGAGGTAGCGCACCGCCAGCAGCTCGCCCGTGCCCCGGTCGCGGATCAGCGCCTGAGGGTTGGTCGGCGCCACGCCTGAGGTCTCGTCGAGGCTGAGGACCTCATGACCGGCGACGAGCGTCTCGGTGCCGTCCACGGCGCTGATGTGCACCAGCCTGGTGTTGTCGGTCCCGCGGTTGCTGCCGACCCAGAGCCCGTCGCCGCTCGGGGTCGGCTGCAGCGGCCAGACGCTGAGCGGGTTGTCGGCACCGACGAAGGTGGTGAGCGGGGTGAGCACGCCGTCGTCCCACCTGTGGAGCGTCTCGTCACCGTTGTCGGCGAGCGTCTTGGCGAACAGCTGCCCGCTCGGGCTGAGCACCCAGCCGGCGACGTGGCCGGGGTTCTGCGCCACCAGCTCGATCTCGCCCGTGACGATGTCGAGGCGGTGGACGTCGACCTCGTCCGGCCGGCGCCGGTTCATCGTGATCAGCGCCTTGAGCCCGAAGCTCTTGTCGAGCAGCTCGTAGTTGACGACGACCTTGGGGAAGGGCGTGAGGTCGACCGCGGGCTGGTCCGGGCTGTCGAGGTCCACGCGGAAGACGTGCCAGCACTCGTCGCCGTCGTCGTCCTGGGCGTACAGCATCCACCGTGGGTCGGAGGTCCAGCGGTAGCTGCGGACGCCTCGGTTGTGGTCGTGGGTGACGCACACGGCGTCGCCGCCCTCCACGGGCTCGACCCAGACGTTGACCCGGCCGTTCTCCGGTGCCAGGTAGGCGATCCGCGTGCCGTCCGGCGAGATCGTCGCCCCGGACCGCACCGGGTCCGAGAAGAACGCCTCGACGGGATAGCGGGTGGGCAGGGACACCGGTGCCTCGTTTCGTTGCGGGTCGGTCGAGCTGGGTGCGGTCAGGTCAGGCACGTGCGGGCATCCACCGGTCGAACCAGTCGGTCACCCTGGCCACGACGTCGATCGTCGCGGAGAGGTCACGGGTGCCGTGGCCCTCCTCGGGGTACGTCACGCAATCGCTCGGCACACCTCGGGCGACCAGCGCCCGGTGCATCGCGAGCGCCTGGCCGGGCGGGGTGGCCCGGTCCCGGGCCCCCGCGAGGAAGAGCGTCGGTGTCCGCACCTTGGAGACGTGCGTGAGTGGGCTGCGGTCCCGGTACTGCCCGTCGGTGGCGTAGGGCCGTCCGTCGAGGAAGAGCTCGTCGAAGTCCGGGATGCTGCTCATCCCGTGCTGCTGCGTCCAGTCGGTGATCGGGAACATCGGGACCGCCGCCGCGAACAGGTCGCACCGGGTCACGAGCCACGCGGCCAGGAAGCCGCCGTAGGAACCGCCCATCACGCCGATCCGGTCGGCGTCCGCGACGCCGTCCGCGATGAGCGCCTCCACGCCTGAGGTGATGTCCACCGCGTCGGCACCGCCCATGTCGCGCACGACCGCCGCCACCATGTCGCCACCACGGCCGGTCGAGCCGCGCGGGTTGGGCTGCCAGACCGCGTAGCCGCGCGACAGCAGGTAGGGCAGCTGGGGGCCGCTGGGCCATGCGCTGCGGTGGCAGCCCACCGGACCGCCGTGCAACCAGACGACGAGCGGGTGCGGGCCGGGGCCGGCGGGCAGGTGCAGCCAGCTCTCGAGCTCGAGTCCGTCAGGGGCGACCCAGCGCTGCACCTCGCTCGTCCAGCCGGACTCGGTCACGACGGCCGAGCCAGGATGGGCCAGGGTGCCCACGGTGGACAGCTCGGCGCCGCGGAGCAGGCAGGCCTCCGGCGGCGACGTGAACCCGGCACGGACGAACGCCGCGCGACCGGGACGGAAGCTCGCGTGCGGGTGGGCCCCGAGCGCGGTCTCCCGCTCCGACTCCCACAGCACCTGCACCTCCCCCGTGAGACGGACCGTGCCGATGACCGTGCTCAGTCCCCGGACGCCGGCGAACCCGAGCACCTCGTCGTCGAGCAGCTCGACGCAGCTCACGTCGCACGGCACGGCGACCGGCCTGCTCGCTCCCGTCTCGAGGTCGAGCACGTGCAGCTGTCCCGCCGACAGGTCACGATCACTGAGGTACGAGGTGACGTAGGCGGCATGTGAACCCGAGGGGGACGACGCCACGACCCCGAACTGGAGGTCGGGCTTCACGACCACCTCGTCGGCACCCGAGCTCACATCGATGTGCCGCAGATCGGCTTCGTACCACGCTGACTCGGTGGGCGAGCGGTCGGAGCACACGGCGAGCACCGCGGAGGGGCCTGACCAGCACGCGTCCCAGACATTGAGGTCCGGGCGGCTCACGACCTCGGTGCGCAGCGTCGTCAGGTCGATGACGACGAGCCGCCGCCAGGCGACGTGCTGCGCGTCGCTGCTGACACTCGGGACCCAGCTCTCGTCACGCGGGTAGAGCCCTGACCCGTCGAGGTTCGACATCTCTGAGCCGGCATCGGCGAGGACGACCAGCAGCCTGTCGCCGTCAGGGCTCCAGGCGAGTCGCTCCGGGTGGCCCCGCAGCTCCACGCGGGCCGCGCCCACCTGCACCCCGGACTCGACGAGGTGTGCCAGCCGGGTCCCGTCCGGGGACCAGCAGGGCCGGCTCCCAGGACGGAGCAGCTCCGTCTCGCCTGCAGCGAGCAGAGCGACGTACGACGATGCGCGACCGCTCAGCGACTCGCGCACCTCGACTGTCGCCGCGATCACGTCCTCGTGCGGGTGAAGGGCGACGTGGGCAGCGCTGAGCGGCCGGCCGAGGCCAGGTCCGAGCAGCCGCTCGGTGTAGGCCCGGACCTCGTCCCAGCTCGCCGCCCGCCCGTCAGAGCGGGTGAGGTCAGGCACCGCCGCGCAGGGTGGTGAGGAAGGCGCCGAGGTCGGCGCGCATCTGGGCGAGCGACGGCTCGTGCAGGTACATCATGTGGCCGGCCTCGTAGCGCTTCATCGTCACGTTGGCCCGGCGCTCCGGCGCCAGGTGCAGGTGGTCGAAGGTCAGCTCCGCCTGGAAGTACGGCGTGCCCAGGTCGTAGATGCCGCTCTGCAGCAGCACCTTCATCTGCGGCGCCTTGTTCATGGCGCTGCGGAGCTGCGTCGCCGTCTCCAGCTGCGGCGTCCAGATGCCCATCTCCTGGCTCTCGCGGCCCTTCCACTTCGGCCGCCCGCTGATGCTCCGGTAGGACAGCCCGTTCGGGACCTCGTAGCCGAGGTCGTCGCGCACGTAGCGGTCGAAGGCCCGGGTCGCCGGGCCCCAGATGCGCGACATGCTCGGGTCGTCCTCGAACGTCTCCCCGACCTTGTCGACGTCGATGCCTGTCCAGCGGGTGTCCAGCCGGCCCACGGTGCGCCGCTGGTCGCGCAGCAGCGACTTGGTGTAGCGCCACAGCGTGACGCGCAGGTCGGAGTCGCGGCACAGCTCAGGCGACAGGCCGGTCAGCTCGCCCATCCGCTTCGCGATGCTGTCCGTCTCGGACTCGCTGAGACGGGACCCCTTGAGGAGGGCGACGGAGTAGTCGTTGAGGGCGAAGTCCTCGGCCTCAGCCAGCAGCGACGGGAGGTCGCCCTTGATGACACCGTGGTAGAGCGCCGTGGCGGCGTAGCTGGGAAGCATGCCGACCGCGCCGAGCGTCGTCCCGACGCCGAAGGTCGCGCCCGCGACGTCCATCAGCGACGACACGAGCACCACACCGTCGACGAAGAAGCCCGGCTGGCCCTGGAGGTAGTCGGCGACCGCGGGCGTGCGCAGCGTGCCGTAGCTCTCCCCCAGCAGGACGACGGGGCTGTGGCTGCGGCGCTCGCGCGCGGTGAACTCGACGACGAAGTCGCCGATGACGGCGGCGTCCGGGTCCACGCCGTGGAACTCCTCGGGGTCGACGCCCGGCGCGACGCGGCTGTAGCCCGTGCTCGGCGGGTCGACGAAGACGAGGTCGGCGACGTCGAGCAGGGAGTGCTCGTTCGTCGCGAGGTCCCAGCGGCTGGTGTCGACGAGCGGGTCGCCCTCGAAGACGACGCGGCGCGGGCCGAGGCTGAACATGTGCAGCCAGATGGCCGACGAGCCGGGGCCGCCGTTCCAGAGGAAGACGAGCGGGCGGTCCTTGGTCGACTCCAGGCCGTCGCGGAGGTACGCGGTGTAGAACAGCGCGACCTTCGGCTTGTGGACCTCGCTGTCGTCGTACATGACGATGCGCCCGGTCTTGGCGGTGTAGTCGATCTGCTGGCTCCCGATCGTGACCGAGTGCTGGGTGACGAACTGCGTGTCCTCCAGCGGCGGGCCCTCGGGCTCCTTCTCGTCCTTCTTGCCGTTCGGGGTGTCGGTCTTGATGCCGTCGCCGATGTCGCTCATGCGTTGCTGCTCTCCGGAGTAGTGGTCGGGCGGGCGCGCTCCAGCAGCGCGAGGTAGGAGCCGCCGGTGACGAGGTCGATGTCGTCCTGGGACAGGCCGCGCTCCGCCAGCCCGGCGACGACCTTGCCGAGCTTGCTGATGTCCTCGAAGCCCTCGGGGCCGGTGGCGTAGAGGGCACCGGACAGGCCGTGGCTGCCGTCCGGGTCGACGCTGGCCATGGTGGCGTCGAGGACCTCCATCGGCCCCTCCCAGAAGTCGCAGCCGAGGGCGACGTGCTGCGCCCCGACCAGCTCGATCATGTGCAGGGCGTGGTCGAGCAGGTCGGACACCGTGGCCCGGTAAGGGTCGGCGGCGACGTAGCCGCGGTAGCTGTTGATGCCGATGACGCCGTTGCGCTCGGCGACCGCCTTGATCTGGTCGTCCGTGAGGTTGCGCGGGTGCTCGCACACGGCGTTGGCGTTGCTGTGCGAGACGAACAGGTCGCCGCTGTAGATGTCGAGGGCGTCCCAGAAGGAGGCGCGCGAGGTGTGCACCAGGTCCACCATGATCGGCAGCTTCTCGAGCGCCTGGAGGGTGGCCTTGCCGAGGTGGGTGAAGCCGCCCTCGTAACGGTCACCGGCCCCGGTGCAGAGCCTGTTCTGGGCGTTGTGCGTGAATGTGAAGGCCGTGATGCCGAGCTCGGCGAGCAGGTGCAGCGCCTCGAGGTCGCCGGCGAACGCCTCGTAGCCCTCGACGGAGAGGAACAGGCCGGTCGAGCCTGCCGGGCGGTTCTCGTAGTCGGTGCGGGTGCGGCAGAACGTGATCTCGCCCTCGGACCGGCGCGCCTCGCCCACGAGCATGGCGATCGTGGCCCAGTCCGCGCACTGCATGACGGCGCCGGTCACGCCCCCCTGCCGCCACCGCGGCAGGTGGTGCTGGCGCAGGACCTGCGCCTCGTGTCCCTCCGCAGCGTGCAGGCTGATGACGTTGCCGACCGCCGGGCCGACGTAGATGTTGATCATGGGCGCTCCTCTGGCCTGGAGCGGACTCTAAGGAGAGAGCCGAACGCACGTCAACAGGCTAGGTCACAGATTGACCTAACAGAAGCGGGCATTAATCCGTACGGCCTTGACCGCGTCACCATCGGCGCTGTCATCTCGGTGGTGTCCCGCCGGACGCTGGCCGCGGAGGAACCCATCGGGTCCGGGTCGGTCGAGCTCCGCCCCGGACGTCGCGGACCGGGCCGCATCTGAGCCTGCTCCCCGTCAGCTGCGGGAGAGCAACCGCTCCAGGGCGTCGAGCAGCACCTGCGGCTCCAAGCCGTAGGCGGTGATCCCGGCGCGACCGACCGTTGTCTCCGCCTGGAGGATCGCGTTGAGGATGGCCTCCTCGGTCGCGTCCGAGGCGGCGTCGAACAGCGGGCTCAGCGACTGGTGCGGCAGGTAGGGCACCGACCAGGCGCCCTCGGGAACCGTGACGTACTCCGGCGGGACGCGCCCGGCCGCTCCGGTCGCGAAGGCGATCGCGATGTCCCCGCTGCTGTCGCTGCAGCCGCCGCCGGCGCGGGACATGCCGACGAAGCCCCGCCACGCCAGGCGCCGGCACTGGTCGGGCAGCAGGGGCGCGTCGGTCGCGACCACGATGATGATCGAGCCGCTGCCGGGCGGCACGGGTGTCACGAGCGACGGCACGGGCACCACCTCCGGGCCGAGCTCGCGACCGACGGGGAAGCCGTCGACGCGCAGGTCGGTGCGGACGCCGTGGTTCGCCTGCACCAGCACCCCGACCGTGTTGTCGCCGACCCGGCGCGAGGAGGTGCCTATCCCGCCCTTGAACCCGTGGCAGATCATGCCGGTCCCGCCGCCGACACACCCCTCGGCCACCGGGCCGGCGGCAGCCGCGGCGAGCGCCGCGTGCACGTGCTCGGCCCGGACGTGCAGGCCGTTGATGTCGTTGAGGATGCCGTCGTAGGTCTCCCCCACCACGGGCATGGACCAGTAGATGCCGTCGGACTGCCGGATGTCGTCGGCGACGAGCGCGTCGCGGACCACCCCGACCGCGTGCGTGTTGGTGATGGCGATCGGGGTGGTCAGCAGGCCGCTCTCGCGCACCCACTCGAGGCCGGTGAGCTCGCCGTTGCCGTTGAGCGTCGCGGTGCCGGCCGCCACGGGGGTCGCCCGCACGTGACCGGGGACCGGCTTGACCACGGTGACGCCGGTCCGCACCGACTCCCCCTCGACGAGGGTGGTGTGGCCCACCTGCACGCCCGGGACGTCGGTGATGGCGTTGTGGGGGCCCGGTGTGCCGAGGCCGACCGACAGGCCGAGATCACGCAGTCGCATGCCGTCGGACTCTGTCAGGGCGCGACGCCGGCGGCCAGCAGCAGGTTGTCACCAAGACGGGCGGGCGGGTTACATGCTGTCGTGCAGCTCACCGTGCAGGACATCCTCGCCCTGCCCGAGCTGGCCGCCGGGCGGCCAACCGTCGTCGCCGCCCGAGAAGCCCTCGACCGGCCGGTGCGCTGGGTGCACGTGGCGGAGATCGCCGACGTCGCGCCGCTGCTGCGCGGCGGGGAGCTCCTGCTGACGACCGGGATCGCGTGGCCCCGGTCCGACGCCCGGCTCCGCCGCCATGTCGACCAGCTCGCGGACGTCGGAGTCGCGGCCATCGTCCTCGAGCTGGGGCGGAGGTACGAGCAGGTGCCGCCTGTCGTCGTCGCCGCGGCCGAGGCCCGTGGGCTGCCCGTCGTCGCGCTGCGCCGTGAGATCTCCTTCGTCACCGTCACCGAGCGGGTGCACCAGCTGCTGCTCGAGGCCCGCGAGGAGATGCTGGCCTTCGCGAACCTCGCCCACACGACGTTCACCTCGCTGTCGGTGCGCGCCGCGTCGACGCAGGAGGTGCTCGACCGGCTGCGCGAGATGGCCGGGTCACCGGTGGTCCTCGAGGACCTCGCGCACCGGGCCGTCGCGCACGCCGCCACCTCCAGCGAGTCCGCCGGCCTGCTGCGCGACTGGCAGCTGCGCTCCCGCACCGGCAGCGAGCCGTGGCTCGTCACACCCGTCGGCCCGCAGGACCAGCGGTGGGGGCGCTTGGTGATGCCGCAGCCCGGCGCCGGCCGCCCGGAGCAGCAGCACATGCTGCTCGAGCGAGCCGCCGAGGCCCTCACCATCAGCCACCTCGTCGAGCGCGACCGGCTCAGCCTGCAGCAGCAGGCGAACAAGGGCCTGCTCGACGACCTGCTCAGCGGGCGGCTCTCGGAGCAGCAGGCCCGCGAGCGGGCGAGCGCTCTCGGGTACGCCACGTCAGGGCGAAGCTTCCTCGGGGTGCGGCTGTCGTCCCCTGCTGCGGGTTCGCTGTCGCCCGTCGACCGCGAGCGTCGCATCCGTCAGCTCGCGAGCGCTGCGGACGCCGGCTGCCGCTCCGCGCGGCTGCCGGCGCTCGTCTCCGCGGGTGACCGCGACGACGCTCTCGTCGTGCTCGTCCTGCCGACCGCCGCGGACTCCGCCGCTGTCCTCGAGCGGCTCGCCGACGCCGTCGACGCCGCGCTGTCCAGCCGCGCCTGGAAGGAGGCGCACACCCTCGCCGTGGGGCGGGCCGTCGGCGAGCTGGTCGACGCACGGCTGTCGCTCGAGGACGCCCGGCGCGTCGCGGACGTGCTCAGCGCCGCGCCGGCCGCGGCCGGACGCCGCTACGTCCGCATGGACGACCTCGGCCTCGCCGGGCTGCTCAGCACCGTGCGCGACGACCCCCGCTGGATCGCCTACGCGGAGGCGCAGCTGGCGCCGCTGCTGCGCCACGACGTCGAGCGCGGCACGGACCTCGAGGGGCTGCTGCTGGCCTACATCGAGACCGGCGGCAACAAGTCCGCACTGGCCCGCGTGCGCCACCTGAGCCGACCCACGGTCTACCAGCGGCTCGCGCAGATCGAGGCGCTGCTGTCCCTCGAGCTCGACGACGCCGCCACGGTCGGCGCCCTCCACGTGGCCCTGCTGCTGCGTCGGCTGCACCCGGCCTGACCCCTTTCCGCCGGCCCTGCCCGCGCTCTACCGACTCATCAAGCAGGCAGAAGACGACACCCAGCAGTTGGGGCACAACGGCAGGGAAGCAAGGGTCAGTGGACAGTGCCGGCGGCGAACGGCGTGGTGGCCGGTGTCGTGCCGGTCCTGGTCGCCGTGCTCGCGACCGTCGTCGACGACCTGGCGCAGTTCTGGCTGGACACGAGGACGTCCGCCCAGAGACAACGTCGTCCAAGAACCCGAGCAACACCCAGGCGGACGACTGGCCGGCGCAGGACAGCTTCCGCCGGGGAGGCTGTCGCTAGACCACGCGGCCGCCTTGCACGACGGCGGCCACAGCGGTCCGATCCCCGAAGACGGCCGGGTCCGCCAGCGGGTCACGCTCCCACACCACGAGGTCCCCCACCTTTCCCACCTCAAGGGTGCCCACCTCGTCAGCGATGCGCAGGATCCGCGCGTTGTCCCTCGTTGCCGCGACGAGGGCCGCCATCGGGTCCTGCAGCTCGGCGCGCAGGACGAGCTCTCGACCACGCGCCAGCTGGTCGGGGCCGATCAGATCGGAGCCGCTGCCGACAACCACACCTGCCGCCACGGCTGCCAGAACCGCATCCTTCGCGCCCTTCCACACCAGCTGCGCTCGAGCGGAGAAGCCGCCGTCCACGCCGAGGTGCGTGGAGTCCTGGGCGATCTCCTCGATGACGGTCAGCGTCGGCACCAGCGCGACGCCGCGCTGCGCCATGAGGGCGGCCGTCTCGTCATCGATGAGCGAGCCGTGCTCGACGCACTCGACACCCGCCTCGATGCCGTTGCGGACACCAGCGTTGTTGTGCGCGTGGATCGTGACGTACGTGCCGCGCGCCCGGGCCTCCGACACCCCCGCCGCCATCTCCTCGACTGTGAACTGGGTGTCGCTGAGGTTGTCATGGGTCGACATCACCCCGCCCGTCGCGCACATCTTGATGAAGTCCGCGCCGCGGCGGAACGCCTCCCGCACGTTCGCCCGCATCTCGTCCGGGCTGTCGGAGATGAGGCCCATGGCCACCAGGCCTGGGATGCCGTGGGCGCAGTAGAGCTCGGTCGGCTCCCACGCGGCGGCGAAGTGCCCGTGACCGCCGCGCTGGCACTGGATGGGACCGCACTGCAGGACACGTGGACCGCGGACCTTCCCCTTGCGGACGGTAGTCGCCAGGCCCGCGTCGATGCCACCCGTGTCGCGGACCGTCGTGAAGCCCCCGTCGAGGGTGCTGGACAGGTTGGCGAACATGTCCGCGGCGATCTCCGCCGCTGACAGTCCGAACGAGCCGAGAGCTCCCAGATGGCTGGAGAAGCCCAGGTGCACGTGCGCGTCGATGAGCCCAGGAGTGACGACCCGGCCCTGGACGTCCAGCACCTCGACGCCAGCCGGCCGACGACCTCCGAAGCGCGCGACTCGACCCTCCTCGACGAGCAGATCCGTGCGAACGGCGTCCTTCCCCGTCCCGTCCACGACAAGGGCGTCCTGCAGCCAAAGGTTCAAGGCAGTCCTCCTAGACAAGCGCTTCGAGGATCGACGGGCGGGGGGCGATGCGGTACGCAGGTGGCTCCTCGCCCAGCAGGTGCCGCACGAAGTAGTCCCAGCGCCGGCGCCACCAGTGGTGCTGACGGAAGTAGAGCCCGTGGTCCTCCCCGGGCACGATGAGCAGGTCGAAGTCCTTGTCCGCGCTGATGAGCGCGTCGACCAGCCGCAGTGTGACGTAGGGCGTGACGTTCTCGTCCAGCTCGCCGTGGATGAGCAGGAGCTTGCCGACGAGCGCGTCGACGTGCGCCTCCACCGCGTGGTTGCGGTAGGCGCCGGACCCGGGCGGCGCGACGTACACCTCGCCCCAGGTCGCGTGGTAGACCTGCGCGTCGTGACCGCCGGCTGACGCGACCCCGACCTTGTAGAAGTCGGGTTGCAGCATCAGTGCTCGGGCCGACTCGTAGCCGCCGCCGGAGTGCCCGTAGATGCCGACGCGGTCAAGGTCGAGCCAGGGATGGCGGACCCCGAGCGCCCTGATCGCCGCCACCCGGTCGTCGAGCCCGGCACGGTCGTCACCGGTCACCCAGGCGTGCATCTGGAAGCCGCGGCCGCGCATCGGCGTGCCGCGGCCGTCGATCGCCACGACCGCGAATCCGAGGGCTGCCATCGAGGCGGCGTGGAGGTGACCGATGGGACGTCCACCGCACGGGAACGTGATGTGCGCCGAGCCGAGCTGCGGCCCGGGGTAGGTGTCGTCGAGCACCGGGTAGCGCTGCGACTCCTCGAAGGCCGCCGGGCGGTAGAGGACGCCCCAGACGTCGGTGGTGCCGTCGGCGCCCTTGACGCAGAAGCGCTCCGGTGGTTCGTAGCCGGCGGCGTACAGCTCCTCGGCGTTCGCCGTCGTGAGGACCGCGAGCTCGGTGCCGTCACCGTCGAGCAGGCGGCTCACCGGGGGGTGGTCGAGGTAGGACGAGATGTCCACGAACCGATCGGCGTGCGGCGATGCGTAGACCGTGTGGTCCAGGCCGTCGACGACCAGCGGCTCCACGTCGCCGCCGTCAAGGGGCACGCGGTAGAAGCAGCGGACGTACGGATCGAGCCCTGGCTCGCGTCCGGCCCCGGTGAACCACACGTGCTCGTCGTCCGCCCCGACGACGTCGACAACGATCCAGTCACCGCTGGTCAGTGGTCGCAGGCCCCCGTCACGACCCACCACCGACAGGTGCCCCCAGCCCGTGCTCTCGCTCCACCACAGCACGTCACCGTTGGGCAGGGAACGGATCGTGGTCGCGTCCATGGCCATGACGTCCTGCTTGGGCATGACCGGCAGGTCGCCGGACTCGGAGTGCAGCACCCGTGTCCGGCCGGTGCCGGCATCCACGGCGAAGAGCGTCAATGACCGGGCGGCGCGACCGTAGGAGACCCAGAGCACCTCGGTCCCGTCGGGTGCCCACCACACCTCCTTCGCTGTCACCGCACAGAAGTACGCGGCCAGCTGCGGCCCGCAGTCGGCGACGACGAGCTCGCCTGTCGTGACGTCGATGCAGACGAGCTCAGCGAGCGGGAGGTGCTCATCACCCACCATGGCGTAGCGCAGGCTGTGCAGCTTCGGCCGACCGCTGTCCGGCGGCCTGGATTGCACGAGGTGCATCTCTGCGACGGCTCGTTGATCGATCCGCAGCGTGGCTAGCCTGGTTCCGTCCACGGACCAAGCCACGGCAGGTGGCTTGCGGACGCCGAGCGCGCCGAGAAGGAACATGGACTTGGTCGCGTCGATGGGATTGCCGTACTCGAAGCTCGGCGCTCCGTCGAATGTCAGCTGTCGCTCCGCTCCCGTCTCGACCTCCCGCACCCAGAGGTCATGGCCCCGCCGGAAGCACACTCGGTCGCCCTGTGGCGACGGCGCCTCGGCAGCGTCGACGGCCGGCCGGCCCGTCGGCGCGACGGTGGACGTGGTCAGGTCGATCTGCCACTCGGTGCCCAGCGAGAAGGTCGCCCGCTCCCCGTCCACGCGCAGGTGCGGCAGCAGCAGCCCTCCCGCGGACAGCTCCACCCCGAGCTGCTCGCCGAGGGCGACTGCGACCTTCTCGTGGTCGAACAGGTCCGAGACCTCGCCCAGGACGCCGTCGCCGCGCCGGTAGCGGCGTCCGTCCGCGGTCGACTCGACGAAGGTGAGGTCGGGCCCGTTCCCCAGCCAGGTCGGGACGGCCAGACCTCCGCGCACCAGCCGTCGCCACGTGTCCGGGAGCAGCCGCTCGGCAGCCGTGTAGGCGTCGGTCATCGTCATGAGGTCGTGGGCCTTCCTCAGTGCACGCGGCGGTCGAGAGCCGCCCAGTAGCGTTCCCGGAGCTGTCGTCGGTCGATCTTGCCAAGGCTGGTGAGGGGGAGGTGGTCGACCAGGTCGACGGTCTTGGGGGTGTGCAGCGGACCCTTGCGCTGACGGACGTGGCGCATCAGCTCGGCCGGCGCCACATCGTGACCTGGACGTGCGACGACGACGGCCTTCACGGCCTCGCCCCACCGCTCGTCGGGCACACCGATCACGGCAGCCAGCGCCACGGACGGGTGCGCGGCGAGGATGTCCTCCACCTCCTTCGGATACACGTTGAAGCCACCGGTGATGATGAGGTCCTTCTTGCGGTCGACGAGGTAGAGGTAGCCGTCCTCGTCCTGTCGGGCGAGATCACCGGTGTGCAGCCAGCCCCCACGATGGGCCTCCGCCGTCAGCTCCGGGCGGTCCCAGTAGCCGAGGGCCACGATCCGACCGCGCACACAGATCTCAGCGATCTCGCCTGGAGCCACACGACGGCCGTCCTCGTCGAGCAAGGCCACCTCGACACCCGGCAGCGGCCGTCCGCAGGAAGCCAGCAGGTGCGGCCTGCGCACGTCGTGCTCCTCCTTCCGGAGTGCGGTGATCGTCGCCGGCGCCTCGGCCTGGCCGTAGAGCTGCACGAAGACCTGACCGAAGCGCTCCAGCGCTTCCGCCAGACGGGTGGGGCTCATGGGTGACGCCCCGTAGACGAAGGTCTGCAAGGAGCTCAGGTCCGCCGAGGTCGTGGCTGGGCTGTCGAGCAACGCGTAGATCATCGTGGGCACGCCGAAGAGCAGCGTGATCCGATGGCGCTCCACGTCCTGGACGACCTGCTCGGGTGAGAACCCGCGGGAGAGCACGACAGTGCCTCCTTGCATCCACGTGGGCAGGATGAACGCCGCCGCCGCGTGGGAGATGGGCGTCACCGCGAGGAACCGGATGTCGCTCGGCAGCTGCCAGCCCGCGATGATGAGGCTGTTCATCTCCACGAAGGTGCTGTGCTGGATGCAGACCGCCTTGGGGATCCCCGTCGTTCCGCCCGAGTACTGAAGCGCGGCGATGTCCTCCGGCCTGGCCTCTGGCCGGATGCTCGCAGGTGACACGTCCGTCAGCCGGAGCAGCACGTCATCACCGACCTCGGAGGGCCCCAGGGACAGCACGTGCTTGAGCTCCGGGACCTGCTGGACCACCTCCGCGACCAGGTGCTCGTAGCACGCGGGATCGAACAGGAGCCCCATCGCACGTGAGTCGTTGAGCCCGAAGGCGTGATCATCGGCGGAGCCGAGGGGTGGGAGGGCGCCGGCCCACGCCCCACTCGCTCGGACCGCCAGCGTCGCGATGAGCGACTCCGCAGAGTTCGGAGCCAGCACCATGAGGCCGGTGCCGCGGCTGAATCCCAGCGCCTCGAAGAGCGTGACGTACTGCGCCATCCGGGCCAGCACCTCGCGGCCGGTCCATGACCGCTCGCCGTCGACCAGGGCCAGCCGGTCGGGGAAGCGCTCGAGGGCCCAGATCGTCAGACTCGTCTGGGTGCTCCCGGCTCGCAACGCGTCCCCCACGAGGGACGACGCTAGGCACCAACTGTCCCCGGCGGGAGGACCGCATCTCGCAGCATCCATGACCGAACCGCGCAGCCCTGAGCCTTGTTACCGTCGGCACGTGCACACGGTGCCGATCTCGTCGCTGCAGCGGTGGATGCGTGTGGCCGAGGGCTGCCGGTTGGACCGCGACGAGCTCCTCGCCAGCTTGGGCGTCAGCTCGGAGGTGCTCGAGACAGCGGCAGGTCGCGCGACGCCAGACCAGCTGTTCGCCCTCATCCGCATCGTCCACGACGCGCAGGACGACGAGATGCTGCGGCGCAGCACCCACCCGGTGCCCAGGGGAACGACGGCGGTCCTGGCGCGCACGCTCATCACCAGCCCGGACCTCGGTACGGCACTGAAGCGCGCAGAGCGCTACGTGCCGGTCTTCCCGGGACTGCCCAGCCTGGCAGTGGAGCGCGGACCCGGACGCGTGCGGGTCCAGCTCGACACGTCGTGCGTCGACGACCCGACGCACATCCTCAACGACGCGATCTTGGCCGCGGTGCACCGCTTCGCGGGTTGGCTCATCGGTCGGCGGATCCCCCTCACCGCCCTGGAGATGCCCTACCCGCAGCCGCCGTCGCCGCTCGAGTACGACCTCATGTACCGCTGCCAGCCGACGTACGGGCATCGGAAAGCCGCGCTCGAGTTCGACGCGGCCCTGCTCACCGCGCCCGTGATCCGGACGGAGGGCGAGCTGGAGGAGTTCATCGCCAACGCCCCACAAGGCCTCGTCGTCCTGTTCGACTACGAGAGCACGATCACCGAGCAGGTTCGCCGCATCCTGCACACGTCGCTCGCGGGCACGTGGCCGAGCGCCGAGGACGTCGCACGGCGGCTGGCCATCTCCCCCCAGCACCTGCGCCGCCGGCTGCACAGCGAACAGACCTCGCTGTCGCAGCTACGTGAAGCTGTGCTCCGCGACGCTGCCGTCACGAGCCTCACAGGTGGTACGGAGAGCATCGCAGAGCTCAGCGAGCGGCTGGGCTTCTCGGAGGAGAGCGCCTTCCGGAGAGCGTTCCGGCGTTGGACGGGAAGTCCACCCAGCTCGTACCGTAGACCGCCACCTCAGGAGCGCGAAGGTCATGCTTCGTGCGAGGAACGGTCATAGCGGACGAGTCACGGCTTCCTTAGCCTCAGGGTCGTGCCAGAGGCTGTCCTCGACGACATCGACCGTGAGGCCGACGCGTCCTGCGCCGCCCGCCGTGAGCTGACCCTGATCATCGGGACCACCCGGGACGTCCTGTGCGACAGCTGCTACGACCAGCGATTTGACGCCGTGCACGACGAAGGGCGGACAGGCCCTGCCGCCCTCACGTCGAAGGGCGAGAAGCTCAAGGCGCTCTTCGCCTTCCCTGCACTGGACAAGGACCTGTTCCACCGGGTGCTGGAGGCGCGGCCGTGACGACGTCCAGAGGGCGGTCGTGGCCGGTGGCGGCCCTCAACGGAGCGGTCGCTCTCACCGTCCTCGCGCTCGTTGCTGTGCTCGCGCTCGTCGTGAAGCCTCCTTCGCCGCCCGGCATCGCCGCCTTCGCACCGCAGGCCAGCAAGCCGATCACCAAGGCTCCGCAAGCCCAGTCGGCCGCATTCGGCACCGGCCAGGGACGGTGCGACGTCGGCCAGACGTGTGTCAAACCGTCACCGTCACCAACACCGAGATCAGGCACAGCGGCCGCCGTTCCCAGCGCCGCACGGGTGGACCGCGGTGTGCCGAGCGCCCTGCAGTGCTACACGTGGCCGGACGGCGCAGTCACGCAGACGTTCGACCCTCAATCGCCTCCATGCATCGCGAGCTGGGACGACCGCAAGGGGAACGGAGGGGCTACCTCACCGGGTGTGTCAGCGACCGAGATCCGCGTCGCGCTGCCCGTCAGCAACGTGGGAAGCCCAACCGGGTCGTGGCCGGATCTGAAGCCGATCGTGGACTTCTTCAACACGCATTACCAGTTCTACGGGCGGCAGATCAAGATCGTCCCGTTCATCTCCCAGCAGGCGAACGACCAGTACACCGGGACCTACAACAACCCCACTTCGCAACACGCCGATGCCGAGCACATCACCCAGTTGAAGGTCTTCGCGTCGACCGACTTCGTCGACCCGGCTCCTGGCAGCGCATCTCTTCCGACGTTCCGGGATGTGCTGAGAGCCAAGAAGATCATCTCACTCGCCGGGGGCGAGCAGACCCCCTTCGCCACGTCGAGAGACCTAGCCGCCGCCGCGCCGTACGAGTGGAGCTATTACGGCACGATCGACACGCTCCTGCGGAACGTGGCTGTCGTGACGTGCAGGCAGCTCGTGGGGAAGCCGGCCGTGCACGCACCCGATCCCAAGCTGCGGACGAGAGCACGCAAGTTCGCCGTCGTCATCCCGGAGGAGAGCAAGATCGGGGGGCCCTTGCCGGGACTCGACGGGTTCCTCCGAGTGCTGGACGGCTGCGGCGTCCGCTCTCCAAGACTGGTCCGGTACACGAACGGTTCAGGCAACAACACGGCGCTTTCGGCCAGCTTCCAGCAGCTGGCGGCGGATGGTGTCACCAGCTTGATCTACTTCCCGTACCAGGGCAGCGGGACCGGCTCGTCACCCATGGAGGTGGCTCTGACCGTGAACTTCCGGCCGGAGTGGATCCTGATCGGACACAGCACCTACTTGACCGCGCATCAGCTCAACAACCCGGAGTCGGAGACCTCCGGTGCGTTCGGAGTCGGTGTCTGGAACAAGATGCCTGGGCTTGCCGAGGAGATGTGGGCGCAGGCCTACCTTGCCGCTGGAGGGAATCCTGCTCCTCTCAACAGCGGAGGCCTGATCCCGGGGCGCGGGTTCTACAACGAGATGCTGCTGCTGGCTGCCGGACTGCAGATGGCTGGCCCCCACCTCACGCCGCAGTCGTTCGCGCAAGGCTTGAGGTCGACCACGTTCCCCAATCCGGGTGCCGGCGTCGCGCCGTTCTACCAGGGCACAGTGGGCTTCGTCCCTGGCGACGCTGCGATGGTGCGGGACTTCGCAGGCATATGGCTGGACACCCGCATGCCGGGACCAGCGGTCGCGGGGGCCAAGAACCTCAACGAGTCAGGCGCGTTCTGCTACGTGGGACTCGGATACCGAAGGGGATCCGAGACGTGGCCAACCGGCGATGGCTTCTACGCCGGTCACTGCCGCTGATGTGCCTCTCCTGACAGGCAGAAGGGCAACTCATGATGCGAGGCGTTCACCGGGGGCACGCGTGCGGGCGATAGGCGTTACGGAGTTCGGCGGCTCGGAGAAGCTGCACGAGGTCGAGCTGCCCGAGCGCCATCCCGGCCCCGGGGAGGTGAGAGTGCGCGTGACAGCCTGCGCCGTGAACGCCACCGACACGTATGTCCCAACCGGGATGCTCGCGTTCGAGCCTGTCAAGCAGTTCCCGTACGTACCGGGGATGGACGTGGCAGGCCTCGTCGACGAGGTAGGGGACGCCGTTGACTCCATCAGTGTCGGGGACCGAGTCATGGGTCTTGTCGTGCCGCACCAGTCGCACGGCGGATACAGCGAGAGCGTGGTCCTGCCGTCCACATCCGTCGTCCACGCTCCTGCTGGCTGCAGCGACGCGGAGGCCTCCACCCTCCCGATGAATGCCCTCACTGCGCGCTTGGCGCTGGATCGACTCGCTCTAGGCTCCGACGATCCGCTGGCCGTCACGGGGGCAGCCGGATCAGTGGGTGGCTACTGCGTCCAGCTTGCGAAAGCCGATGGTCTGCAGGTGATCGCAGACGCATCTCGCGCCGACCGCGACCTCGTCTGCGGACTTGGCGCCGACACGGTGCTCGATCGAGGGGAGGACGTTGCGGCGCGAATCCGCGAGCACATGCCTCACGGTGTTGCCGGGCTGGTCGACGGAGCGGTGTTGGACGAGAGGGCGCTTCCGGCAGTTCGCGACGGCGGGGCCATGGTCACTCTGCGCGGCTGGCGCGGGCAACAGGCACGCGGCATCATCCTCCACCCGATCTCGATCCTGGAGTATGCCGAGAACCGAGCGGCTCTCGAACGGATCCGCGAGCAGGTGGAGGCCGGACTGCTCACACCGCGCGTGGCCACGGTCATGCCGGCAAGCCAGGCGGCGCGGGCACACGCGATGCTGGCCGCTGGGGGGGTCCGGGGCCGGATCGTCCTCACCTGGGACTGACGCGACACCACGCATGGTCCGGTGTGACGGCGCGGCTGGACACCGCATCTCTGCAACCCAGCCCCGACAGCTTCGGTGATCGTGACGGCCTTGAGGGGCAGCGGCGGGGGCGGCAACGCACGGATGACGGTCTGACGCTCCAGGGGCCGGGCGCACGATCAGGCTCAGCTCGACGTCACTCCGCGCACCGACCGCCGAGGTGCTCTGCGAAGTGCTTGTCCATGAGCCGGAACATGCGCACGAGGTTCTCGGGGTTGGAGAAGCCGTGGCCCTCGTCCTCGGCGACGAGGTACTCGACCGGCACGCCGCGCTCCTGGAGCGCCGCCACGATGTTGTCGGCCTCCTCCTTGACGACGCGGACGTCGTTCGCGCCCTGCACGACGAGCAGCGGCGTGCGGATCTGGTCGACCCGCGTGATCGGCGAGCGGGCCAGCATGTCCGCCTCCTGCTCGGGGACGTCCGGGTCGCCGACGTAGTGGTACCAGCTCATCGACAGGTAGGGCTTCACGAACGGCGGCAGCGTCCGCATGAAGTTCGCCAGGTTCGAGATGCCGACGTAGTCGACGGCGGCCGCGAAGTAGTCGGGGGTGAACGTGACGCCGACGAGGGCGGAGTACCCGCCGTACGAGCCGCCGTAGATGCCGATGCGCGACGGGTCGGCGTACCCCTGCTTCACCGCCCAGTCGCAGGCGTCGATGAGGTCGTCGTGCATCTTGCCTGCGAGCTCGCCGACGGCTGCCGTGATGTGGCGCTTGCCGTAGCCGGCCGACCCGCGGAAGTTCACCTGCAGCACGGCGTAGCCGCGGTTGGCGAGGAACTGCACCTCCCGGTCGAAGTGCCAGACGTCGTTCAGCCACGGGCCGCCGTGCACGACCAGCACCAGAGGCAGTCCGGTCGGCTCGACGCCCACCGGGAGCGTGAGGTACCCGTGCAGCGGCAGCCCGTCGCGCGCCGGGAGGGAGACCGGCGTCATCGGCGCCAGGTCTGCGGGGTCCAGGTGCGGGTACGGGCGGAAGAGCAGGCGGCTCTCCCCCGTGCCGTGGTCGTAGAACCAGGTCAGGTCCGGCTCGCGGTCGTGAGTGAAGGTCGCGATCCAGCGCTGCTCGCTGTCGTCGCAGGACACCGAGGCGAGCACCCCGTCGGAGAGCGCCGCGAGCTTCGGGTAGACCTCGGCGAAGTGCGGGTCGAGCACCTCGAGCGACGACCGGGCGCCGACGAACCGGGCTGCGAGCACGCGGCCGGTCTGCCGGCTCGTCACCAGCGGCACCTCCAGTCCCATCGGCGACAGGCTGTGGCCCGGACGGGCAGCGACGACCGTCTCCTCGCCGGTGACGGCGTCGATGCGGACGAGCCGGGTGTCGTCGCCGTCGCCGTAGAGGCCCAGCAGCAGACCGGCGCCGCCGGGCTCCACATGGGCCGGGGTCACTCCCAACGGGTACTCGGGACCCCCGACAGTCGTCAGCAGCCGCAGTCCCTCGTCCTCGAGGACGAAGTACTCGTAGCGCCCTTGCTCGTTCTGCCGCGTGTAGAACGGCTCGCCGTCCGGCCCGAACAGGAAGCCGCCGGTGTTGTCGGGCGCCTCGAGGTGGACCTCGGTCTCCCCTGTGGCGACGTCGAGGCGGAAGGCGTCGACGAAGAGCGGGCGCTTGTTCATCGACACGAGCACTGTCCCGGGACGCGACGTCAGTCGCGCGATCCCCATCACCCGCGAACCCGGTTCGAGAGGGGTCAGGTCGACGGCCGGGGCGTTCGGGTCCTCGAGGTCGACCCGGTAGAGGTGCCAGTCCTCGTTGCCGTCGGTGTCCTGGAGGTAGAGCAGCCAGCGCGGGTCGTCGGTCCAGGCGAAGGCCTTCACACCGCGGCGCTCGTCGTGCGTGACGCAGACCGCCGCATCGGGCTCCTCGTCGATGCCGCGCACGAAGACGTTCGTCCGCCCGTACCGCGGGGACAGGTAGGCCACCCGCGTCCCGTCGGGCGAGAGGATCGCCGTGGAGAAGACCGGGTCGGCGAACAGGGTCTCGACGTCGAGCAGCGGCGGGAGCGCCATGGGCACGACCTGTCTTCCTCAGAGGGACATTTAGTGCCTAGTGTTATAGGGCATAATCGGGCAAGTGGCTAGCCCGGTGATCGTGCTGCGACACGGGCGGACGGCGTGGAACGCGGAGGGCCGGCTGCAGGGCCACCGCGACGTCCCGCTCGACGGAGCCGGGCTGTGGCAGGCCGATGCGGTGGCCGCCGCGCTCACCGGCCTGGGAGTGACGCGCCTCGTGTCGTCCGACCTCCGTACGGGCCAGCCGGACGGCCGCCGCAGTCGGCCGCGCGCTGCGGCTGCCCGTGCTCCTCGACGCCCGGCTCCGCGAGCAGCACTACGGCGACTGGCAGGGCCGGACGCCCGACGAGGTCCGGGCGAGGTGGCCCGTCGAGCACGCGGCCTGGGTGCACGGGGAGGGCGACCCCGTCGGAGGCGAGCCGCTGACCGCCGTGGGCGAGCGGGCGGCCGCCGCCGTGCGCGAGCTCCAGCCTGCCGCGGGGACTCTGCTCGTGGTCACCCACGGCGACACGGCCCGCGCGCTGTGCGGGACGCTTCAGGGCCTTCCGCCCGCGCGCTGGCGAGAGGTCGCCCTGTTGCGCAACGCCGGATGGTTCCCGCGTCAGCGACCACGGTCGTGAGATCATCCGGGCATGACCGACACCTCGACCAGCCTCTTCGACGCCGTGCAGGCGCGGGTCGCGGAGGCGCGTGCCAAGGTCGACGCACTGGACGTCTCCGACGACGTGCGACGCATGGCGCGCCGGCACCTCGACCGGCTCGACCGGGCGTCCCGCAGCGACCTGTCCATCGCCTCTCGCCAGGTCGAGGACGACCACGCCGCGCTGGACGCGGGCGAGATCCCGATCTACGACTGACGGGTCTGCGCCCGGCGCAGCCGCGCGGCGATGCCGGCCTCGTCCAGCTTGGACAGGACCCGCTGCCGGGCGAGGCCGGGCACGACTGCGGCCGGCAGGGCGACGTCGATGACCAGCCCGATCCAGCCGACGTAGAGCAGCGGGACGAGGGCAAGCGCCTCCACGACCAGACCGACGAGGCCGTACACCGCGCACGCGCGGGCCGTCTCGGTCGGGTAGCGGTCGCCGTAGGCCACCAGGGTGCGCCGCGTGTTCCACGGCCCGAGGAGGAGCGCTGCCGGGATGGACGCGAGGAGCGCCCACAGCACCGACACGCTGCCGGTCCGGCTGCTCTCCTTGGCTCCGAGCAGCAGCGCCGTGGTGACGAGCAGCGGCAGGGGCAGGAACCCCGCGGCGTAGCCGGAGAGCGTCGCGCCGAACGCCTCCTCGGCTCGGCTTCGGGCCATCAGCTGCACTCCTTGCCCGGGTCCAGGAGACCTGGATCGCTCTTCGGCAGGTTGCCGAACGTCCATCGGGTCCCGCCGCCGATGAGGCAGAAGGCCTTGGCAGCCGGCCGCCAGCGGGCCAGTGCCACATCGTCGACCATCGCGTGGTCGAGGTCGTCGAAGCCGACTGCTGCCTGGTGGAGCGGCCCGCTGCCTGCGCCTGGGTTGGGGAAGGCGGTGGCGGAGAGACCGGCGCCGAAGGTCTCCGGTGTCAACGCTGGTCCAGCCAGCTGCAGCCCCGAGGCGAGCATGAGCATCGACCGGTAGGCCGGTTCGTCCACGCCGGACCCG
This sequence comes from uncultured Frankiales bacterium, assembly GCA_946479905.1. The sequence continues at coordinate 35,513 of CAMLIA010000012.1, forward strand.
ACCCGGCGCGCCGGGTGCAGGGCGGCCGACGGTTGCCAGGACGCGAGCCCGACGAGGCCCCGAAGCTGCTTCGCCGGCGCGCGGGACCACACGCTCTCCGCCGGGTCGTCGTCGATGCCGGAGAGCACCCACTCGGGCCGGTAGCCCTGGTCCTCGGCGGCCGGCATGAGCGCGTGCGCGACAGCAGCTGCACCGAGGTACGGCACGACCGTCGTGACACCGGCGATCTTCAGTCGCCGCAGGGCGTCAGCGGCCGACGACGGCGAGCTCGGGTCGACCCGCTCGAGCTCCACCCCGCTGTGACAGCCCTGCAGAGCAGCGGAGAGGGTCTGCACGTCGAGGTCGTTGCCGCCGGCGTGCGCGGCGTCCGGGACGACGACGCCGAACCGTCGGGCCTTGCCCGACTGCTGCGGCGAGAGCGTCGCCTTGCGGCCGGCCATCAGCTCGCAGACCACGTCGCCGGCGGCCTGCTCCAGGACGTCCAGGCCGGGCGCATAGCTCCAGGCGTGGGGCGACAGCGCGGACAGCGCGGTGCTCGAGGCCCCGGTGGTGCGGGCCAGCAGCGTGATGATGCCGTGGTCGGCCGCGACGTCGAGGAACTGCTGCGGGAAGGCGGCGGGTCCGGCCGTCGGCGGCGGGGTGACGAGCACGGCGAACAGCTGCTGCTGGACGGCGGCGGTCGCGGCGGCCTGCTGGGCCTCGGGCGTCCTGAGGTCGGAGAGGTCCACACCGACCAGCTGGACGCTGCGCCCGTAGAGCTCGAAGTGGCTGTCGAACCAGGAGGCGTAGGCGCCGACAGCCCGCAGCGGGGACCGGTCCACGCCGACCCGCACCGCGGTCGCCGTGACGCCGGACGCCGTCGCACCGCCGTTGCCGCGGGTGACGTCCCACCGGCTGACGCACGGGGGCGACTGCGGGTCGAAGGTCTGCGTCTGCGTCCCGTCGGGCCAGCCGTAGCAGGCGAGCTGGGGGGGCACCCCTGCGACCCCGACGGGACGGGGCAGGGCGACCGGCGAGGGACGTACGGCGGTCCGGGCGGCCGGCGTCGGCGGCCCCGCACGCACGTCGGTGAGGGCCCGGCCGCCCGCGGGGGCGAACTCCCCCAGCGACGGCGGCCTCGCGTCCTGCCGGAAGAGCGAGACGCTGGCGATGACCGCGATGAGGCCGACGCCGATGGCGATGTTGAGGACGACGACGAGCCGCCCCTGCCTGGCGCGCGTCACCTCAGGTAGAGCTCACGCAGCAGCAGGACCCCGTCCCGTCCGACAGGCACCGGCCGGGCGCTGCCGAGGGCCGTGGACCGGACGAGGAAGGTGGGGCGGTCGAAGCTGAGCGGGATCAGGGGCATCTGCTCGCACAGGGTCCTGCCCAGCTGCGCGAAGTCGGCTCCCCGCTCGGGCACTTCGGTCGCCGCCGCGGCGGTCTCGGTGAGCGCGAACTGGAACGCGCGGTCGCTGAAGTGCGCCCAGTTGGCGAGGCTCGCCCCGTTCTCGCTCGCCAGCGGCGCGAGGAACTGCTGCTGGTCGTTCCACGTCGGCACCGGGGCCGTCGCGTCCGAGGCCCAGCGCACCCGGAAGGCCGAGGTGAAGCCTGGGCTGCCCGTGGCCTTGGCGACGTAGGAGCGCCAGGCCGACGTCGTCACCTTCACGTCGAGGCCAAGGCCGCTGTGCCACTGCGCGGCGAGCTCCCGGGCCATGGCCGGGTAGGGCGCGTCGTCGTTGACCTCGAGCGTGAACCCCGTGAGCGGCTTCGCGCCGGGCTTCGCCCCCGCGGCCGCGAGCTTCGCCCTGGCGGCCGTCAGGTCCGGCGTGGCAGGCGTGCTGTCGCCGCACGTAGCGAGGGGTGCGCCCTTCACCGTCTTGCCCTTGAGGGACGCGCCCTCGCTGATCGCGAGGGCCGGTGGCTCGAAGCCGTTCGCCGGCTGCGCGGCGGGGCCGAAGACGTCAGCGATCAGCCGCCGGCGGTCGACCGCCATGCTCAGGGCGATGCGGACGTCGGGGTCGCTGAAAGGACCGGTTGCGTCTCCGGGCAGGCCGACGTACTCGACGCCCGTCGCGAGCCCGTACACCCTCGAGGGCACGTCCTTGGTCCGGGCGACCTCCGCCCGCGGGACCTGGACAACGTCGACCTGCCCCTTGTCGTAGGCCGCGAGGGCAGCCTGCGCGGACGGGAAGATCGTGAAGTCGATCTCGTCGGCGTAGCCCGTCCCACCGTTCGTGTAGCCGACGTTCTTGGCGTAGTAGCCCTTGGATCGGGTGAGGCGGATGACCCGGTCACCGCCGCGGTAGGGCTTGGCCAGCTGGTACGGGCCGACGCAGACCGGCTTGCTCGCGAAGGCGCTGGGATCGGCGGACCGGGCCGACTGCGAGATCGGCGCCAGGCCCGGCTCGGCGAAGGCGCGCAGCGATCCGCCGTCCTGGACGATGCTGGCCAGCTGGAAGTCGTACCGGCTGACGCCGAGGGCGACGTCGGGGGCCTGGTCGGTGTCGGCGAGGATGCTGCTCTGCTCGCCGCTCAACGAGGCGATCGCGAACTGCTTGGCGAGTCCTGCGTTGTAGGTGCCGTTCGACGGCGCCACGAGCTGCTGCAGCGAGTAGTTCACGTCGCGCGAGCGGAGCTCCTGGCCGTTGGTGAAGCGCACCCCGTGACGCAGCTTGACCGTCATGCCCGAACCGCCCGACAGGACCCAGCCCTTCGCGAGGGCCTCGCGCACCTGACCGGTCTCGGGGTCGATCGCGACGAGGGTGTCGCACAGCGCCGAGGTGATCAGCTTGCCGGCCGGTTCGTAGGCGTTCAGCGGGTCGATGCCGCCGGGGGCCGTGATGCCGACCCGCAGCACTCCCCCGCGCTGCGCCGCGGAGGGCGCCTTGGGCGGGCTGCCCGTCTGGTCGGTGGCGAGGCTGCACGCCGAGAGCGTGGAGGCGAGGGCGAGAGCCCCGGCGAGGACGACAGGGCGCACGTCAGCTCCGCGCCGGCTTCGGCACGGTGTTCACCGTGAACGTGAAGTCGCGGCTGGCCGTGTCCGGCAGTGCGGCCGCGCCGGGGACCGTGGTCGAGCTGATGGTCCCGTGGTCCTGCACCGGGATGCCGCCGAACTGCATGCCGAAGACGAGGTCCTCGGTGAACGAGACCTGCTCGGTCCTCCCGTCGGCACCACGCCCCGCGATGCGCCCGTCGGTGAGGGCCACCTCGATGCCTTCCACCTTCTGCCCGCACGCGTTCACGTTCGTCCGCTTCTTCACGGTGCTGGTGAAGGTCATGACGTTCGAGCCGTCGGTGCCCATGCCCGTGAAGGAGTTGCTGCCGATGGGCGTCTGCACGAGCGGGATGGGGACGGTCGGCGTGAAGGTCGACGAGCCGGAGCTCTGCGACACGAGGTAGATGCCGGCCGGACCGTACCGGCCGGGGTTGGGCAGGACCCTCGGCAGCGGGGGCAGGCCGAGGGTCGCGAGCGTGCTGTTCACCTGTGAGCCCACGACCTGGTTGGGATCGGTGGTGTCGGGGGCGTCAGGATCGGTCTGGACACCGGGGACCGGGGCGTCCGGAGCGCTCGAGGTGACCGCGGTCGGCAGCATGAGGAACACCCGGCGGCTCGTGGCCTTGCCGAGCGTCACGTCGATGGTGACGTCGTAGCCGCCGTTCGAGGGGTCGACCGGCCCGACGGAGACCTTCCAGCTGCTGTTCCCCTGGTACGTCGCCTTGGCCGTGCCCATGACGTCGACGATCTTGCCGCGGTAGCTGTAGGTCGCGGGCTGCGGCTTGCCCGGCAGCACGATGTTGGTCGCGACGACCGGCGCCAGCGGGTCGAACGGTGGGCAGGGCAACCTCGGCGGCTGCACGACCGGCGGCAGGCTGGGTGCGGCAGTGCCGCCGGGTGCGGGGGGCTGCGGGACGAAGGGTGCCAAGGACGGCGGGAGCGGCCCGACGACCGGGCCGACCGGAGCCGAGACGACCGCCTGGCGTGCGCCCAACACCAGGTTCACGGGCGCGTTCTGGGTGCCCACGTCGAAGGGGGCGTTGGGGCCGGCGCACGCGGTCGCCGTCATCAGCACCACCAGCAGGCCAGGAAGTGTCACCGCTCGCATCGCTCGTGTCCTCCGGATCAGTGTCATGGTGCGTTCCGTCGTGCGTCGGCGGGTGTGGCGCCCTCCTGGGTGTTCACCGACTGCTCGCTGCGTCCCTGCTCCACGGCGATGAGCCGGACGAACAAGTCCGTGGGGTTCGCAAGGTCCTTCGTCGCTGCGAGCAGCTGGTAGGTCAGGCCGTTCCTCGGGAACCACACCACGAGCCGCAGGTCGTTGACCGTCACGGTGTAGAAGAGCTCTCCGCCGACCCGCGTGACCTGGGGCGAGCCGCCCAGGGAGGACAGCACTCCCTCGCGGACCTTCCGGTTCTCCGAGCGCAGCCCGGACTTGAAGCTCGCCGTCTGCAGGGTCCCGACGGCCACGCCGTCCTGACGCACCACGTAGAACCCGTAGCGCTGGATGAGGGCGATGTCCTTGTAGTGGGTGAACTGCGCGTCCGCCAGCGACGAGCGCTCGAAGCGGAACGCGCCCACCTTCGCCGGGACCACAGGCAGCGCCGCGACGCCCTTCGCGCCGGCCGACAGGTCGAGCTGCTGGACGCAGCCGCTCATGAGGAAGGCGCACACGACCAGCACCGCCGACGACCGCGACAGGAGCGGGATCATCCGCGGGCGCAGCGCTCGTCGCGCGGCACGACCCGCGTCCCGCGTCCAGCCGAGCGCGACGTCGACAGGGCTGCGGCTCCAGTAGGGGTTGGGCAGGGTCGCGTCCCACGGGTCGCGCAGCGAGACGCGCGAGCCGAAGGCGACCACGCGGGTGAGGAACGGCTGGCCGTTCACCAGGCGCCGGTACAGCGAGCGCGCCAGGTCGTTGGCGGCCTCGACGTCCTGCGGCCGCAGGTCGCGCCGCAGGTCGCCCCAGAGGCCGCGCGTCACGAGCCAGGCGAGCTGGCGGTGGTCCTCGTCGGGCTCCACCACGTCGAGGAACTCGAGCGGCGTCAGCGTCGGGTGGCCGATGTTGAAGTCGATCGCGCGGTCCCGGATCTCGGCGTACGCGACGGCCAGCTGCTCACGTGCGCCGAGCCGGTCTGCCCACCGCCGTCGCAGGTTGCGCCGGTACGCCTTGATCATGCCCGGCAGCAGGATCCAGAAGAAGAAGACGATGCCGCCCACGACCGCGACCCTGGCGAGCCAGAACTGGACGATCGTGTAGAGCAGGCTCAGTCCCTCCTGGCGGATGGGGATGTAGAGCTGCGCGGTGATCTCGCCGTTCGACAGGATCTGCTTGTCGTTCTTCTTCTTCTGGTTGTCGAGGCTCGACTGCGCCTTCGGCGGCTTGCCGAGGATCGGTGTCCAGCCGGTGTTGTCGAACCACGCCTCGAGCCACATCGCGCCGTCACTGGGACGGACGTCGACCGCGCTGCCCTTGCCGGGCTTGGCGTCCGGGTTGTAGTAGCCGTAGCCGATGCGGGCGGGGATGCCTGCCCAGCGGGCTAGCAGCACCTCGGAGGCGGTGATCTCGTACGGAGTCGCCGGCGTCCCGGTGAGGAACGCGTCGACGCGGGCCGGCGGCAGGTCCACCGGGTTGCCCGGGCCGGCCGCCGTGATCTTCGAGTAGAACTTCGTCCGCACGAACTGCAGCCGCTCGTAGGGCGCGAGGCCCTTCGGCGCCGCGTCCAGCAGGGCCTGGACCGCCGGCGGTGCGGGCGGGACCGTGACGAACGGCTTCAGCCGCGAGTCGGCGATCTTCGCGGCGGCCAGTGCGCCGGCGTCCGGCGGCGCGGCCGCCGTGACGGTGTAGTGCGTGCCGCGCTCGGCGTGGCCGGGCAGGCGGAGCGTCTGCGCCCGGGGGTCGTACTGCGAGCCCTTGGGCGCCCCCGACACCGACACGGTGCCCGTGACGTCGGGCACCTCGCGGGCCGGGCCCGGCTTGGCGACGGTGATCTCCACCGTGACCGTCTTCTTCGGCGTCGCCACCGGCGTGACGCCGCTCTTGCGGTCCGGCGCGAAGGCCGGCAGCGGGTCCATGTCGGCCGCGACGTAGCGCTTCGGGTCGTACGGCGGTGTGAGCCAGGCGGTGCCGTCGTACACGTCGAGGACGCCGAGGCGAAGCGGCGTCGGCTGCAGCTGCTTGACGGTGAACAGGACGTCGTCGCTCGTCACCGGCGGCGGCGTCTGCGGCCGCTTCGGCGGGATCACCGTCGAGTCGGGCGTCGGCGGGTAGAGGAAGCCGAGCTGCGACAGCCCGACGACGGCGGCGACGATGACGACCACCAGGCCGGCCGCCTTGCCGAGCCGACGCGACTCGAAGCGGGCGCCGGTCTCGCTGTCACGCGACAGCTCGCCGCCGAACGCGACCGCCAGCGCGCCGACGAGGAGCGCCAGCGACGGCGCGACCGACAGCAGCTCCTTGCCGGGAGGCTGGATGAGCACACCCGCGGCGACCACAGGAGCCGGCAGGAAGACCGCCAGCCTGGCTCGGTTCGTGGCGAGTGCAGCCGTGGCGGCAGCGACCGCGATCGAGCAGGTCAGCACGATGAGCAGGAGGCGCCAGCCGGGGTCGAACGGCGCCGGCGGCTGCGACAGCCCACCGGCCTTGACCGCGTCGACGACCAGCTGCGGCACCGAGGTGCCCGCGGCCGAGGGGATGACGAGACCGACACCGACCAGCGCGGCGAGCGGCAGGGCGAGGAACTGCAGCACGCTGGGGTTGCGCATCTTGTAGGACAGCCCGACGAGGCCTGCCCCGATCAGCGCGCCGAGGACACCGATGAGCCGTGGTGCCAGGCCGACGAACGTACCGCCGAGCATCCAGCCCACGGCGGACGCGGAGAGGAACGCCGCCGACGCTGCCGCAAGCGCGCTCACGGGCGGCCGCTCGTCGCCCTCCTCGTCGAGGAGGTCGGGATCGATGTCGTCGACGTTCGCCGCAGGCGCGCCGGCCAGGTCGCCGATGTTGCCGAGCTGCAGCTCGCGCAGGTCGTCGTCGAGCGGGGTGTCGAGGATGCTCATAGCCGGGTCGCCGAGATCACGTGCTGGAACACCGCCTGGAGGGGCACGTTGGGACCGGCTTCGACGACGTTGCAGCGCAGGCTGCCCGCGCGGTGCAGCGTCATCGGGTCGGTGTCGTCGCTGATGACGAGGACCAGGATCAGGGACCCGCCCCGCTGCAGGAGAAGCCGCAGCCGGGCGGCACTGGCCTGCGTGAGGTGCGGGGTGATGAGGATGTTGTGCGCGTTGCGCTGCGGGTCGGAGAACAGCCGGTCCAGCGCGGTCTGGAGCTCGGTGGCCTCCAGCTTCACCGCCGCGAGCTCGTCGAGCAGCGGGATCCGCTTGCCGCTGCCGCGGTAGTTCTTCGCCAGCCGACCGGAGTTGACGTCGAGGCACACCGAGAAGCCGTCGGCGAGGTGGCGGGCACCGAGAGACGCGGCGATGTTGACGGCGTTCTCGAACGTCTCGCTGGGGTGCCCCGAGGTGTGGTGCTCGCGGTCGCTGTCGAGGTAGATGTTGACCCGGTCGGTGATGCCCTGCTCGGCCTCGCGGACGAGGTACTTGTCGTACTGCGCCAGCGCCCGCCAGACGATGCGGCGCGGGTCGTCACCGTCGATGTAGTCGCGCATGCCGTAGAACTCGAAGCCGGTCGGCCA
>CAMLIA010000013.1 GCA_946479905.1 uncultured Frankiales bacterium
GGGTTCACCACGTCGAAGGCGATCCCGCGCTCGGTGACCTGCCTGCGCAGCGACTCGTCCACGTCGGCCTCGCAGTAGTAGGTCCCGACCTGGCCGTCGAGGTAGGCGCTCATCGTGGGGCCGCCGAAGCGGGGGGTGTGCACCGAGGTCTCGATGTCCAGGCCGAAGTCGAGGATGTTGAGGGTGTTCTGCACGATGTTCTGGATCAGCCCGACCGACGGGGAGCCGGCAGTGAGCACCGGTGTGCCGTCCTTGAAGATGATCGTGGGCGCGACGTAGCAGGAGCCGCGGCCGCCGGCCTTCGGCAGGTTGCCCAGGAAGTGCACGGCACCGGCCCACAGCGGCACCCCGTCGACGTACAGGCCGTTGGTCCACGGCAGGCTCATGACCGAGTGCAGGACGCTCGCGACGTTGCCGTCCTTGTCGACCACGGTGACGTGGTTCGAGCCCGGGTACGGCGGACTGCCGACTGCCTTCGGGTCGCTCGTCCGCATCAGCTCGAACCGCTGGGCGGCGTACTCCTTGCTCGTGATGAGGTCCAGCGGGACGTAGTGGTCGCGCGGGTCGCGCTGGTTGAAGCCGTCGGCGTACACCTCGCCGCAGAACCGGGTCAGCCAGTACAGGGTGTCCGCGCTCTGCGTCGGGGGGCCCCACTCCAGCAGCGGGATCTGCTCGACCAGGTTGAGGATCTCGATGACGTGCGTGCCGCCCCGGTCCGGCGGCGGGGAGCCGACCACGTCGTAGCCGCGGTAGCTGCCCCGGGCCGGCTCCATCCAGCGCGCCTCGTAGTCCTCCAGGTCCTGTCGCGTCAGCACCCCACCGGCGGCCTGCACGGTGTCGACCACCTTCTGCGCGAAGGCGCCGCGGTAGAACCAGTCGTTGCCCTCGTCCACCAGGTGGGTCAGCGTCTCGGCGAGACGCGGCTGGCGCAGCACCTCGCCGACGTCGATCAGGCGGCCGCTCGGGAAGAACACCTCCTGGCCGTCGCGGGAGCGGCCGAGCGTCGCCATCTGCTCGAAGGCCATGCCGTAGAGGAAGGGGTAGACCTCGAAGCCCTCGCTCGCGAGCTCGATCGCGGGGGCGACGAGGTCGGCCTTCTTCATCGACCCGTGCCGCTCCAGCGCCGCCTCGAAGGCAGCCCAGAAGCCCGGCACCGCAACGCTTCTCGCGGTCGCGATGTCGGCCTGCGTGAACGACAGCAGGTCCTTCGGACGGGCCATCGAGCCGTTGAGGTAGGTCGTCTGCCCCGTCGCGGCGTCGAAGTAGAGCAGCGACAGGACACCGCAGATCGTCGTCATGTGCGGTTCGACCACCGTCTGCGCCACGCTCGCCGCGAGTGCCGCGTCAGCGGCGTTGCCCCCCGCACGCAGGGTGTCGGTCGCGACCCGGGTCACGATCGGGTGACTGGTGACGGCGATGCCCTCGCTGCCCTGCGCGGCCTGCTTGCGCCCGAAGCGCGCCGCGTCCGTCAGCTCCTTGCGGGTGGAGAGGTCCATCAACGTCCTTCCCGGGATGACGGGGCGCCCGCCATGTCCAGATTGTTGACAATCTTGCGGTCCCACGTCAAGACTCCTCGGTCGACGGGAGGGATCCTCGTGACGGTGGTCGTGGTGGGCGGCGGTGCGATGGGTGCCGCGACAGCCTGGTGGCTCACGCGGCAGGGGCAGCGCGTCACGCTCCTGGAGCAGTTCGCTCCCGGCCACGACCAGGGCAGCTCGCACGGACGTGCGCGGATCTTCCGGCTGGCCTACCGCGATCCCGCGTACGTCGCCCTGGCCCGCCGGGCGCAGCAGCTGTGGCGCGTCCTCGAGGAGGCCTCGGGCACCCAGTTGCTCGAGGTCACCGGCGGCCTGGACCACGGCCCGGTGCCCGTCATCGCCGAGCTGCGGCGCTCGCTCGAGGACAACGGGATCGCCACGGAGCAGCTCTCCCCTGCCGAGGCGCACGACCGCTGGCCCGGCATGCGGTTCGACGAGGCCGTGCTCCACCAGCCCGAGGCCGGCCGGCTGCACGCCGACGGGACGCTGCGGGCTCTGCACGGGCTCCTGCAGACCGAGGGCGTCGACGTCCGCCACGGCGTCCGGGCCCTCGACGTGCGCGAGCGCTCAGGTCACGTCGAGGTGGACACCACCGACGGCACCGTCGTCGGCGACGTGGTCGTCCTCGCGGTCGGGGCGTGGGTGCCGTCGCTGACCAGGTCCCTTCCCTTCGCCGCTGAGCTGCCGCGCTTCCGGGTGACCCAGGAGCAGCCGGGCTACTTCCGGGTGCTCGATGACACGCCGTACCCCTCCTTCCTGCACCACGACGAGTCCGAGACGCGCCTGGGCTTCGGGTCGTACGGCATGCTCTCGCCCGACCGCGGGCTCAAGGTCGGCCTGCACGGCGCCGGGATCGAGGTCGACCCCGACGATCGGCCAGCGCTCTCCCCCGACGGGGTGCGCCGGCTCACCGACTACGTCGCGGAGTGGTTCCCGGGTGCCTTCCCGGAGCCGCTGCACGTCGACTCCTGCCTCTACACGAGCACCCCGGACGAGAGCTTCGTGCTGCGCCGGTGGGGACGGGTCGTCGTCTGCTCGCCGTGCTCCGGCCACGGCTTCAAGTTCGTCCCCGCGATCGGCGAGCTGGTCGCGGCCCTCGCGCTGCAGTAGCCCGTCTTGCGCTCCCATCCCCGTCACACGTACCCTGCCGCAGATTGTCAACAATCTGAGAGGGTTCTCCTGGTGCAGCACCACGCGCTCGCACGGCTGTCCGACGACTTCTTCGACGTGAAGGTCGAGCTGGACCCGCTCTCCGCATCGCTCATGGGCATCGACCGCGGGGCAGACCGGCTGCCGGACCTCAGCGCAGAGGGTCACGCCGCGTTCGCCGCACGACTGCGCGCGCTCGAGCAGCAGGTGCTCGGTCTGGACGAGCAGGCGCTGGACGAGGAGGACCGGGTCACCCGGCAGGTGCTGCTCCACGAGCTGTCGACCACCGCGACGTCGCTGGAGGACAGCGCTGTGGAGATGTCCGCCGGTGGTCCGCTGTCACCGTTCGCCCTGCTGCTCAGCGTGCTCCCCAAGACGGAGCGGAGCAGCTCTGCCACGGACTACGTCGCCCGGCTGCGTGCCGTCCCGGAGCTGCTGGCTCAGGCGGTGCAGCGGTTCGACACGGGTGCCGCGACGGGTCGCACCTGCACCCGGCGCGCGCTCGAGCAGACGATCGGGCAGATCGACAGCGTCCTGCAGGCGCAGGGGGCCCCGTTCTGCCAGCCCTTCCCCGCCGACGAGTCCGTCGTCACCGTCGCCCAGGACGTGGTGGTCCCCGCGCTCGCCGTCTTCCGCGACCAGCTCACCCGGCTGCTGCCCGGTGCGCGCGACGCGGAGCACAGCGGACTCGTGCACGTCCCCGGCGGGCTGGAGAGCTACGCCCACGTCGTGCGGGAGCACACCACGACGGGCCGGACGCCGGAGGAGATCCACCAGCTGGGGTTGGAGATGTGCGCCGCCCTTCGCGAGGAGTACGCCGTGCTGGGCGAGAAGGTCTTCGGGACACGGGACTTCGCGGAGGTCGTGGACCGGCTGCGGCGCGACCCGGAGCTCCGGTACCGCGCGCCGGAGGAGATCGAGGCAGATGCCAGGGCCGCTCTGGCCCGCGCGGAGCAGGCCCTCCCCGCGTGGTTCGGGATGCGGCACCGCGCGGCCTGCGAGGTGCACCGGATGAGCGACGTGGAGGCTCCCACCGGGGTGCTGGGCTACTACCAGCCGTCGTCGACGAAGCTCGGCCGCCCGGGCCGCCACTGGATCAACACCCACGCGCCTCAGACGCGGACGCGCTACGAGTACGAGACGCTCGCCTTCCACGAGAGCGTCCCCGGCCATCACCTGCAGTTCGCCCTGGCCGACGAGCTCAGCGCGTTGCCGGCCTTCCGCCGCAACGGGTACGTCACCGCCTTCGGCGAGGGCTGGGCGCTCTACACCGAGCGGCTCTGCGACGAGATGGGGCTGTACTCCTCCGACCTCGCCCGCTTCGGCATGCTGTCGTTCGACTCCTGGCGGGCCTGCCGGCTGGTCGTGGACACCGGCATCCACGCCTTCGGGTGGACCCGGCAGCGCGGCGTCGAGTTCATGCAGGCGAACACCGCACTGACGGCGGAGAACATCAGCAACGAGGTCGACCGCTACATCGCGTGGCCCGGCCAGGCGCTGGCCTACATGACGGGCCGCCTCGAGATCGACCGGCTCCGGCGTCTCGCCGAGGAGCAGCGCGGCGCGCGCTTCGACATCAGGGACTTCCACGACGTGGTCCTCGGCGGTGGCAGCCTGCCGCTGACGGTCCTCGACGACGTCGTGAGCCGTTGGGCCGCAGCGGCATGAGCAGGTGAGCCGAGTGACCTCGGACCGCGCCGACGTCGTGGTGGTGGGAGGCGGCGTCATCGGGTGCGCCATCGCCTACGAGCTCGCCGCCGCCGGGCTGGACGTCGTGCTGCTGGAGGCCGGCGAGCTCGGCGCCGGTTCGACCGCCAAGGCCGCCGGAGGCATCCGCTCCTCCTTCAGCGACCCGGTGAACATCGCCATGGGCAAGCGGGGGCTGGACGTGTACGCGGGGTTCAAGGAGCGGTTCGACCAGGACATCGACTTCCGGCGGCACGGCTACCTGTTCTCCCTCAGCGACCAGACGAGCCTGGCGTCCTTCGAGCGCTCGGTGGCCCTGCAGAACGAGGTCGGCATCGCCAGCCGCTTCGTCGACGCCGGGCAGGCCCGTGAGCTCTCCCCGCTGCTGTGCACCGACGACGCGCTGGCGCACGTCTACTCGCCGCACGACGCGCAGGCCACGCCGGACGCCGTCGTGCAGGGCTACGCCCGGGCCGCCCGCAGGGCCGGGGCACGGCTGCTGCCGGGGACGCCGGTCATCGGCGTCGAGGTCGACGGCGGGGCAGTGCACGGTGTCCGTACCGCGTCGACGACCTATCGGGCGCCGAAGGTGGTCTGCGCCGCGGGGGCCTGGTCCGGCCGCATCGGGCAGCTGGCCGGCGTCGCGCTGCCCGTGACCCCCTCGCGCCGGGTGGTCGCCTTCACCGGGCCGGTCTTCGACGCACCCCGCGCGTGGCCGCTGACCGTCGACTTCCCGTCCGCGCTGTACTTCCACCCGGAGGGCCGGGGCGTCGCGGTGGGCTGGACGGACCCGCACGAGCCGGATGGCTTCGACCTCACCGTGCGGCTGCAGCAGTGGCTGGAGCGCGCCGCCCCGGACATCGCCCGGCGCGCGCCTGCGCTGCTCGACCTGCCCCTGCGCCGTGCCTGGGCGGGGCTGTACGAGAACACCCCCGATCACAACCAGGTCATCGGCAGCTCCGACGACGTGGACGGCTTCCTCTACGCCACCGGGTTCTCCGGGCACGGCTTCCTCATGGCACCGGCCACGTCCGAGGTCGTGCGCGACCTCGTGCTCGGCAAGGAGCCGGAGTTCGACATCAGCGGCTTCGCGGTCGAGCGCTTCGCCCGTGCCGACCTCCGCCTCGAGCACAACGTCATCTGATGAGCCGCTTCGTCTCGACCGCCGAGCTGCGGTCGCGCTTCGCCGCCGCGCTGTCGGCGCTGTACGCACGAGAGGTCCCGGCCTACCGCACGCTCGTCGAGGTCACGCAGCGCGTGAACGCCCAGGTGCGTCGCCGCGAGGGCCGCAGCGCCGGGGACGGCGACCGCGTCGACGTCGAGCGGCACGGTGCGATCCGGGTCGGGTCGGCACGCGAACTGGCAGCGGTCGCGCGGCTCTTCGCCGGGCTCGGCATGCACCCGGTCGGCTGCTACGACCTCAGGGCCTCCGGGGTACCAGTGGTGGCGACCGCCTTCCGGCCGATCGAGCAGGACGAGCTCGCGGCCAACCCGTTCCGGGTCTTCACGTCGATGCTCACGCTGGACGACCGGACCTCCTTCACGCAGGACCTGGCTGACCGGGCGCAGCGCTTCCTCGACGCACGCCGGCTGCTGTCGGAGGAGCTGCTCGTCCTGGCGGACCGGGCGGCCGCGAACGGCGGGCTCGACCACGACGACGCGGCCGCGCTCGTGACGCAGGCTGCAGCGTCGTTCCAGCTGACGACCACGCCTGTCGACCGGACCTGGTACGCGGAGCTGGCTGCGGTGTCCCCGGTGGCCGCAGACATCGCCGGGGTGCCCACCACGCACCTCAACCACCTGACGCCACGCGTGCTGGACATCGACGAGCTGTGGCAGCAGATGACTCAGGCGGGCGTCGAGATGATCCCGGAGATCCAGGGGCCGCCGCGCTGGGACGGCCCGGACGTGCTGCTGCGGCAGACGTCGTTCCAGGCGCTCGCGGAGCGGCGGCTGTTCCGCGAGCCCGACGGGAGCACCAGCGAGGGTCGGCTCCGGGTCCGCTTCGGGGAGGTCGAGGCCCGCGGCATCGCGCTCACACCGGTGGGCGCGGAGCTGTACGCCACGGCGCTGCACGACGTGGACGCCCGCTGCGCCGCTGAGCCCGACGTCCCGCGGCAGGTCGTCCTGCGGCAGGTGTGGGAGCGCACGTTCCCTCACACCGAGCGCGAGCTGCTCCTGCGGGGGCTCGGGGTCTTCACCGTCGCGCCGGTGCTCGACCGGGCGCGGGACGGCCGGGAGCCGGCCGGCTCGCTGCTCGAGCTGCTGGACGCGGGGTTCCTCACCGCGACGCCCGTCGGGTACGAGGACTTCCTGCCGCGGTCGGCCGCCGGCATCTTCCGCTCCAACCTGGACGGTGCCCCGCGGGCGGCGTCCGGCGGCAAGGACCGCTACGACGGTGACCGGCTCGAGGGCATCCTCGATCGGCCCCTGCACGACGCGCACGACCTCTACCGGCAGCAGGCCGACCGGTCCGTGCGGGACTCCCTGACCCTGCTCGGACTCCAGGAGGCACGCACATGAGCGAGGCGCACACATGAGCGCGGTGGCGCTGACCAGCACCGAGGAGCTCCGCGACCGGGTGCGCACCGCCCTCCGCAGGTGCGGGGCCGAGGTCGACGACGCCGCCGCGAGCGGTGTCGTCGCCCGCACGCCCCTCACCGGCGAGCCGCTCCTGCGCGTCCCCACCGTGAGCGCGTCGCAGGTGTCGGAAGCCGTCGACGTCGCCGAGCAGGCGTTCCTGCAGTGGCGCACGACCCCGGCACCCGTGCGCGGGCTGCTGGTCAAGCGCCTGGGCCAGCTCCTCAGCGCGCACAAGGAGGACCTCGCCGACCTCGTGACCGTCGAGGCGGGCAAGATCCGCACCGAGGCGCTCGGCGAGGTCCAGGAGATGATCGACATCTGCGACTTCGCCGTCGGCCTGTCCCGGCAGGTCGGTGGCGTCACGTTGCCGTCCGAGCGCCCCGGGCACCGCCTGATGGAGACCTGGCACCCACTGGGGGTCGTCGGGGTGATCTCGGCGTTCAACTTCCCCGTCGCGGTGTGGGCGTGGAACACCACGATCGCGCTCGTCTGCGGCAACGCCGTGGCCTGGAAGCCCTCCGACAGCACGCCGCTGACGGCGATCGCGTGCGACGCCCTCCTGCAGCGGGCCGCCCGCGACGTGGCGGCGCCCCCTGGTCTCCACCAGCTGCTGGTCACGGACCTGGACGGGGCGACCGCGCTGGTCGACAGCCCGAAGGTGCCGCTCATCAGCGCGACCGGGTCCGAGCGCATGGGCCGGGCCGTGGCTCCCCGGGTCGCGGCCCGCTTCGGCCGCACCATCCTCGAGCTCGGCGGCAACAACGCCGCCATCGTCGCCCCGAGCGCCGACCTGGACCTCGCCGCCCGCGCCATCACCTTCGCGGCGGCCGGTACGGCCGGCCAGCGGTGCACCACCCTGCGTCGGCTTCTCGTGCACGACAGCGTCGTCGAGGACCTCCTCGAGAGGGTGACCCGCGCGTTCGGCAGCATCGCCGTCGGCGACCCGCTCGAGCCGGCCACGCTGGTCGGGCCGCTCATCGACCGCCGCGCCTTCGACGCCATGCAGTCGGCGATCGAGCAGGCACAGGCCGACGGGGGCGAGCTGGTCGTCGGAGGGTCCCGCGTCGAGACGCCCGCGCCCGGGGCGTACTACGTGCGACCGGCGGTCGTGCGGATGCCGGCGCAGACGGCCCTCGTCCACCGCGAGACCTTCGCCCCACTGCTCTACGTCCTGACGTACCGGACGCTGCCGGAGGCCCTCGACCTGCACAACGCCGTCCCGCAGGGGCTGTCCTCGGCGATCTTCACGCGCGACGTGCAGGAGGCCGAGCTGTTCCTGTCCTCAGCGGGTTCCGACTGCGGCATCGCCAACGTCAACCTGGGGACGTCGGGCGCGGAGATCGGGGGCGCCTTCGGCGGGGAGAAGACGACCGGTGGCGGGCGCGAGTCCGGGTCGGACGCGTGGAAGGGCTACATGCGCCGTGCCACCAACACGATCAACTACTCTTCGGACCTCCCTCTGGCACAGGGCGTTCAGTTCGCCTGAGCGCTCCGAGCAGCGCGAAGGTGGTGGCGTTGGCACCGGAGTCGCGGCCCGTCTCGCCCGTCGCCGCCGCTGCCGCGTCCGTGCGCAACGCCATCGCCACCGGTGCTCTGCAGCCTGGCCAGCGCATCAAGGAGATCCCCGTCGCGGCGTCCCTGGGGCTGTCGCGCGGACCTGTCCGGGAAGCGCTGCGGCTGCTCGTCGAGGAGGGGCTGGTCACCCTCGTCCCCAACGTCGGGGCGAGCGTCGCGCCGGTCCACTACCAGGACCTGATGGAGCTGTACGCCCAGCGGCTCGCCCTCGGCGCGCTCGCGCTGCGCAGCCTCGCAGGCAGCGAGGACCTCGCTGACGCCACCGCCCGGCTGCACGACCTGGCGGCCGCGGTGAAGCGCAAGGACCCCGCCGCAGCCGTCGAGGCCGACCTGGTCTTCCAGGACGCGCTCATCGGCAGCTCGTCGCTGCAGCGCACCGTCCGGCTGTTCGAGCGCACCACGATCCAGCTGCGGGTCTACGCCGGCATGCTCGGCGTCGACTACAAGAGACGGCTTCCCGCGATGCACCGCGAGGACGCGGAGCTGCTGGAGCTCGTGCGCAGCGGCGACCTCCGCGCGCTGCAGGCGCTCTGGCGCAGCAAGCTCGAGGGCTGGCTCGAGGTCTTCGTGCTCCAGGTGGGCGAGCCCTTCGACCCGCAGCTGTGGCGCAGGACCTACGTCGGCGACCTCGACTGACAGTGCGGACAGGAAGAGCCCTTCGCCTCTTCCGGCACCTGGCACCGCCGCCCAGCATGAGCCTGTGAGACGGCTCCGGATCGTCCTCCTCCTGGCTGTGCTGCTGGCTGCCTGCAGCAACGGGTCCCGCACCGAGGCGCGGGCCGCGAAGCTCTTCCTGCCCGACGGCCCGGCGAAGGGCCCGCTCGTCGTGCTCGTCCCCGGCGGCGGCTGGGTCACGGCCGACCCGCGCGGCCTGGAACCGCTCGCGCGCGGCCTGGCGAGGGCCGGTTACGTCGCGGCCACGATCACCTACCGGGCTGCCGCTGTCGGCGCGCACTTCCCGGTGCCGCCTCAGGACGTGCTGTGCGGGGCCGCCTCCGCCGTCGCGCAGGCGGCAGCCGCCGGCCGGCCGACCCGGCCGCTCGTCCTGGTGGGCCACTCCGCCGGTGGCCAGCTCGCGGTCCTCGCGGCCCTGCGACCCGCCGCGTTCCGGTCACGGTGCGCGGACCCGCCCGTCACCCCCGACGCGGTGGCGGCCCTTGCCGGGGCGTTCGACCAGGCCTTCGCCCAGGACCTGTTCGGGGTCTCGGCGCAGGACCGGCCCGACCTGTGGCGGGCGGGCGACGTGCACACGTGGGTGCGCGAGCGCCCGCAGCTGCCGGTCCTGCTCGTCCACGGCGGCGCCGACCAGCTCATCCCGGAGTCGACGTCGACGAGCCTCGCCGCCGCCCTACGGGCGGCCGGGCATCCCGTGCGCACCGAGCTGCTGCCGGCGGCGACGCACGGCAGCGTCTACCAGCCGGAGACGGTGCTGGCCCTGCTGCTGGACTGGCTGTCCACGCTCGCCGCGCCGCCGGCGGCCTGATCCGGCCGCGGGCGGGCAGGATGGTGGGGTGCCCCCACGCTCCCCACGCCCCCGCCTGCTCGCTGCCGCCGCCGTCGCCGCGCTGACCGCGGCGCTGCTCCCCGCCGCTCCCGCCGGTGCGGCCACCGTCCCGCTGCCGCGCGACGACCCGTTCTACCGCTACACCGGCGCGACCCCGCTCGCTTCGCTGAAGCCCGGGACCGTGCTCAAGACGCGCTCCGTCACGCTGGCCGCCGACACGCAGGCCACGCCGCTGCCCGCGACCCAGCTGCTCTACCGGACGAGCGACGAGCTGGGGCACCCGTCGGCGACGGTCACCACCGTGATCACGCCGCCAGGCTCGACGGTGGCGCCGAACATCATCGGCTACCTGTCGTTCTACGACTCGCTGGCCGACAAGTGCGACCCGAGCTACACGCTGCGCGGCGGTGACCCGGGCGCGAACAACACCCAGCTCAGCGACGCGGAGCAGGCGTTCGTCCAGGCCTACGCCGCGACTGGCAGCGTCGTCACCGTCCCGGACTTCGAGGGCCCGGGGCTGCACTGGACCGCGGGCCACGAGTCCGGGTACGGCACGCTCGACGCGGTGCGCGCGACCGAGGCGTTCCTCAAGGCGCCCGCCACGACGAAGGTCGGGCTGACCGGCTACTCCGGGGGGTCGATCGCCGCGGACTGGGCGGCCGAGCTGGCCCCGACCTACGCGCCCGAGCTGAACATCGTCGGGGTGGCGGCCGGTGGTGTGCCGGTGCACTTCTTCCACAACCTCAGCTACATCAACGGCAGCCAGGGCTGGTCGGGGATCATCCCCGCCGTCCTCGTCGCGCTGACCCGGGCCTACGGGCTGGACCTGCGCAAGTACCTCAACAGCTACGGCACCGCGCTGGTCGCCAAGGACAGCACCGGCTGCATCGGCGACTTCAACGGCACCCACCCGGGCCTGACGATCCAGAAGATGCTCAAGCCGGAGTACCAGGACGTCCGCCGCATCAAGGTCTTCGTCGACGTCATCAACAAGCTCATCATGGGGACCGCTCCCGGCCACCCGCGGATGCCGATGTTCCTCGCCGTGGGCAACAACGGCAGCAGCGTCGGCGACGACATCATGGTGACGAAGGACGTCGAGGCGCTCGCCCACGAGTACTGCTCGCAGGGCATGACGATCCAGTACGAGGAGTACCCCGGGTTCGCGCACACCCAGGCCGCCGTCCGCTTCGAGCCGCGCGCGGTGCAGTTCCTCGTCCAGCGCTTCGCCGACGTGCCGGCGACGAGCAGCTGCGCCAGCGTCGGTGCCGGCAACTCCCTCGCCCCGGTGTCCTACCTCGGGCCTGCCCCGGCGACCCAGGGCACGGCAGGACAGGGCACGCCGAGCAGCACGACGGGCAGCCCGCGCTCCGGTGGCGGGCTCGCCGCGACCGGCTCCGCTCCCCTGGTCGGGGCGGCGGGGCTGCTGCTGCTGACGGCCGGCCTGGTGGCGGCGGCCGGCTACCGGCGGGTGAGCTCGTAGGTCAGGTGCACGAACTGGCCGTCGTGCTCCACCTCGGTCAGCTGCAGGTCCTTGCACGTCAGCACCCGCGGCAGCAGCGGCTTGCCGGCGCCGAGGGTCGCCGGCGCGATCGACACCCGGATCTCGTCCAGCAGGCCGTGGTCGGTGAGCGTGCCGACCAGCTCCCCGCCTCCGGCCGCCCAGATGTCCTTGCCTGCCGCGGCCTCGACGAGCGCGGCGTGCACCGGCCGGACGTCCCCGGAGGCGAAGCTGACACCGGCGACGGACGGCAGCGCGCGGGTGGTCATCACGACGGTGGGCGTGTCGCCGTACCACGCCGTCCACTTCGCCGGGTCCTCGAGCACCTTCTCGTGGTCCAGGATCCACTCGTAGGTCGTGGAGCCCATGAGGATGGCACCGACCCCGGCGAAGAACGGCCCGAACCGCTCGGCCGCCTCACCGGGGACCTCGAACAGCCAGTCCAGCGAGTCGTGGGGATCGGCGAGGTACCCGTCGAGGGTGGTGGCCGTGTAGTAGATGGTCCGGGTCATGCCTGCGTCCTACCGGACCGGTACGACGTTGCTCACCGGAAGCCCTCCTGCAGCTCGGCGAGCGTCGCCGACCCCGGGCACAACCGGTCGTAGGGCAGCGACGCGAGGGCTGTCTGCGGTGTGCCGCTGAGCTCGTGCAGGTCGGGAACGCTCTCGTCGGCGTACACCAGGCCGGTGACGACCTCGCCCGCCGCGTGCCGCTCCTGCAGGTACAGCGCCGCCGCTCCGCGGTCGGTCGGGTCGTAGCCCTCCGGGACCGCGCGGAAGCGCATCTCCGTGCCGTCGTGCATCGGCACGGTCAGCACGCCCTCGTCCGGGACGTGGCCGACGATCGTCTCCCGGGGAGGGACGAAGTCGGTGGCCGTGACCTCGTGCTCGCGGGTGAACCGGTAGCTCTTCGTCGAGCCCTCGTGGTCGTTGAACTGCACGCACGGCGAGATGACGTCGACCAGCGCGAGGCCGCGATGGGCCAGCCCGGCCTTGAGGATCGGCACCAGCCGCTGCTTGTCGCCGGAGAAGCCGCGCGCGACGAACGTGGCCCCGAGGCTGAGGCCCATCAGCAGCGGGTCGATCGGCGCGAACGCGTTGGCCTCCCCCTTCTTGGTCGTCGAGCCGATGTCGGCGGAGGCGGAGAACTGGCCCTTGGTGAGGCCGTAGACGCCGTTGTTGTCGATGACGTAGAGCATCCGGATGTTGCGGCGCACCGCGTGCACGAGGTGCCCGACCCCGATCGAGAGCGAGTCGCCGTCGCCGGAGATCCCGATGTAGTGCAGCTCGCGGTTCGCCGCGATGGCGCCGGTCGCGATGGTGGGCATCCGGCCGTGCACCGAGTTGAACCCGTGGGCGTCACCCGCGAAGTAGGCGGTCGTCTTCGACGAGCACCCGATGCCGGACAGCTTCGCCACCATGTGCGGCGGGATGCTGAGCTCGAACAGCGCCTGGATGAGCGCCGCGGTGACCGAGTCGTGCCCGCAGCCGGCGCACAGGGTGGACATCGCGCCGTCGTAGGCGCGCGGGGTCAGGCCCAGGTCGTTGCGGCGCAGCGGTGCGAGCGGGACGAGCGGCTTGGCGATGGACGGCACGAGCTCACTCGCCCCCTGTCTGCGTGAGGATGCTGTCGACGACCAGCTTGGCGGACAGCGGCATGCCGCCGTACACGAGCACCGAGCGCAGCCGGGCCGTGCTGACGCCCGTCTCGAGGACCAGCAGCGAGCGCAGCTGGGCGTCGCGGTTCTGCTCCACGACGAAGCACAGCTCGTGCTCGTCGAGGAACGCGCGCACCGACGGCGGGAAGGGGAAGCCGCGGACCCGCATCACGTCGACGAAGACGTCCTTGTCGGCGAGCAGCTCAGCCGCCTCGCGGACCGCGAGGTCACCGCTGCCCAGCGACACGATGCCGATCCGCGCCCCCGGTCGGCGGTGCACGACGGGCGGCGGCACGTGCAGCGCGGCGGCGGTGTGCTTGTGCACCAACCGGTCCACGACCTGCTGGTACTTGTCCGGCATCTCGGTGTACGCGCCTTGCGCGTCGTGGCCGGACCCCCGGACGAAGTACGCCCCTGCCGGGCCCACTCCGGGCAGGGTGCGCGGGGTCACGAACTCGGCGTCCTCGTCGGCGTAGCGGTTGAACCGGGGCAGCGCGTGCAGGTCCTCGCTGCTGAGCACGCGGCCGCGGTCGGGCAGGAACGCGTCGTCCCACTGCAGCTCCGGCACCACCCAGTCGTTCATGCCGATGTCGAGGTCGGACAGCATCATGACCGGCGTCTGGAAGCGCTCGGCGAGGTCGAAGGCCTGCACCGCCATCTCGAAGCACTCAGCGGGGTCGGCCGGGAACAGCAGGATGTGCTTGGTGTCGCCGTGCGAGGCGTAGGCGCACAGCAGCAGGTCGGCCTGCTGGGTGCGGGTCGGCATCCCCGTCGACGGCCCGGTGCGCTGCACGTCGACGATGACGGCGGGGATCTCGGCGTAGTAGGCGAAGCCGAGCAGCTCGTTCATCAGCGAGATGCCCGGGCCGGAGGTGGCGGTGAAGGCGCGGGCGCCGTTCCAGCTGGCCCCGACCACCATGCCGAGCGCCGCGAGCTCGTCCTCGGCCTGCACGATGAGGTAGTCGTTCTCGCCCTCGCGCGTGCGGTACCGCTTGCAGAGCGAGGCGAAGTTGTCCATGACCGAGGTCGACGGGGTGATCGGGTACCAGGCGGCGACGGTGGCTCCGGCGTACAAGCACCCGAGCGCGGTGGCGGTGTTGCCGTCGATGAGGATCTTGCCCGCGGTCGCGTCCATCGTCTCGAGGCGGAACGGCAGCGGGTGCTCGAGGTGCTCGACGGCGTAGTCGTGGCCGAGCCGCAGCGCGAGCTGGTTGGCGTCGCGCAGCTTGGCCTTGCCGGCGAAGGTCTCGTCGAGCAGCGTCGAGACGACCTCGACGTCCACGCCGAGCAGCGCGACGAGCGCTCCCGCGTAGCAGATGTTCTTGAGCAGCAGCCGGTCGCGGGCGCGCTCGAAGTGCGCTGCGCACAGCTCGGCGAGCGGGACGCCGAGGAAGGTCACGTCCGGTCGCAGCAGCTCGCCCGGCAGCGGCCACGACGAGTCGTACAGCACGTAGCCGCCGCTGCGGACCTCCGCGACGTCGGCGGCGTAGGTCTGGCTGTTCATGGCGACCATGAGGTCGTAGTCGAGGGCCCGGGCGGTGTGCCCCTCGCCGTTGACCCGGATCTCGTACCAGGTCGGGAGCCCCTGGATGTTGGAGGGGAAGAGGTTCTTGCCGGAGACGGGGATCCCCATCCGGAAGATCGCCTTCATGAGCAGGCTGTTCGCGCTGGCCGAGCCGGTGCCGTTGACGTTGGCGAGCTTCACCGCGAAGTCGTTGACCCGGACCTGCTGCTGGGTCGTCGTCATGCGGGGGCTCCGTTCGAGGTCACGGCGACGATCGGCAGGCTGCGCCCGGCGTAGGGGATCTGCAGGTCGAAGCGCTGCATGTCCCAGGCGGCCGTCGGGCACCGCTCGGCGCACAGCCCGCAGTGCACGCAGACGTTCTCGTCCTTGACCATCAGCCGCGCGGTCTGCGGCAGCGGCTCGGAGACGTACAGGCCCTGGTCGGGGTTCACCCGGGGCGCGGTGAGCTGCTCGACGTCGGAGGTGATGGTCAGGCAGTCCACCGGGCAGACGTCGACGCACGCGTCGCACTCGATGCACAGCGGCGCGTCGAACACGGTCTGCACGTCGCAGTTGAGGCAGCGCTGCACCTCCGCCACCGTCTGCTCCACGGTGAAGCCGAGCTCGACCTCGACGTCGAGCTGCGCGAACCGCCGGGTCAGCTCGACGTGGTCCATCTTCTGCCGGTGGGCCGGGTTGTAGTCGTTGGCGTAGCTCCACTGCGCCAGGCCCATCTTGGTGCTCATCAGGTTCATGCCGACCGGGGGCCGCTCGCTCACCGGTGCGCCCTCGCAGCGCTGGTGGATCGAGATCGCGGCCTCGTGGGCGTGCGCGACCGCCCAGATGATGTTCTTCGGGCCGAAGGCGGCGTCGCCCCCGAAGAAGACGCCGGGCAGCGTCGACTCCATCGTCGTCTCGTCGACGACCGGGACGTGCCACTCGTCCATCTCGATGCCGAGGTCGCTCTCGACCCACGGGAAGGCGTTCTCCTGGCCGATCGCGAGGATCACGTCGGTGCACGGGAGCACGACGCTCCCGGTGGTGACCGACTTCCGGGCGCCCTCGTCCCACTCGAGCAGGTCGAACTCCATGCCGGTCAGCACGCCGTCCTCGACGACGAACCGGGTCGGGGCGTGGTTGACGAGGATCTCGACGCCCTCCTCCTCGGCGTCCTCGAGCTCCCAGGGCGAGGCCTTGAAGTACTCCCGCGGGCGGCGGGCCATCACCTTGATGTCCTTGCCGCCGAGCCGCAGCGAGGACCGGCAGCAGTCCATGGCGGTGTTGCCGACGCCGATGATGAGGACCTGCTCGCCGACCTTGTCGACGTGCCCGAAGGCGATCGACTGCAGCCAGTCGATCCCGATGTGGATGTGCGACTCGCCGGTCTCGTCCCACCGCCCCGGCAGCTCGAGCTGCTTGCCGCGGGGAGCCCCGGTGCCGACGAAGACCGCGTCGTAGCCCTCGGCGAGCAGGTCTCTCATGCTCGTGACGGGGGTGTCGTAGCGGACCTCGGCGCCCAGGTCGACGATGACCTGGATCTCCTCGTCGAGCACCTGCGCCGGCAGCCGGAACGCGGGGATGTTGGTCCGCATCAGCCCACCGGGGGTGCTGAGCTGCTCGAGGATCGTGACGTCGTAGCCGAGCGGCAGCAGGTCGTTGGCGACCGTCAGCGACGCGGGCCCGGCCCCGATGCACACGACCCGCCGGCCGTTCTTCTGCTCCGGCACGACCGGCAGCCGGTCGCTGATGTCGCCGCGCAGGTCGGCCGCCACGCGCTTCAGGCGGCAGATCGCCACGGGCTTGCCGTCCACCCGCTCGCGGCGGCAGGCCGGCTCGCAGGGCCGGTCGCAGGTCCGGCCGAGGATGCCCGGGAAGACGTTGGACTCCCGGTTCAGCAGGTAGGCGTCGTCGTACCGGCCCTGGGCGATCAGCCGGATGTACTCGGGGACGTTGGTGTGGGCCGGGCAGGCCCACTGGCAGTCCACGACGCGGTGGTAGTAGCTGGGGTCGTCGACATCCGTCGGCTTCACAACGCTCAACCAATCATCCCCGCGACCGAGGGACAAGGCACGTCCGGGCGATTCGGCGAAGAGTTCTCAGGTGAAGATCGCCCGGCCGAGGAAGCAGAACGCGGCCGCCACGAGTCCGGCGGCCGGGATGGTCAGCACCCAGGCGAAGGCGATGTTGCCGGCGACGCCCCAGCGGACGGCGGACAGCTTGCGGGTCGCGCCCACGCCCATGATCGAGCTGGTGATGACGTGGGTCGTCGAGACCGGCAGCCCGAAGTGCGCCGTCGTGAACAGCACCGACGAGGCGACGGTCTGCGCCGCGAACCCGGCGGCGGGGTCCATCTTGATCACGCGACGGCCGAGGGTGCGCATGATCCGGGCGCCACCGGAGAAGGTGCCCAGCGAGATCGCGGTCGCCGCGGACAGGATGACCCAGAGCGGGACATCCGCGGTCGGGCCCAGGTTGCCCGTCACGATCAGCGCGAGCGTGATGACACCCATCGTCTTCTGGGCGTCCTGCACGCCGTGCCCGTAGGCCATCGCCGTGGAGGACAGGATCTGCGCCAGCCGGAACCCGCGGTTGACCCTGCGGGGGTTGCCACGGCGTACCAGCCAGAGGATGACCAGCATGAGGAGGGCGCCGAGCGCGAAGCCGACCAGCGGGGAGACCACCATCGGCTTGAGGACCTTGTCGTAGACGCCGTGCCACTTCACGGCGTCCCCGGCGGCGAGCGCCGACCCGACCAGGCCCCCGATGAGGGCGTGGCTGCTGGACGAGGGCAGCCCGAAGTACCACGTGATGAGGTTCCACGTGATGGCCCCGACGAGCGCGGCGAACACCACGACGAGGCCATTCGCGCCCTTCAGGAGCGCGGGGTCGACGATGCCCTTGCCGACGGTCTTGGCGATCTCCGTCGACAGCAGCGCGCCGACGAGGTTGGCCAGGCCGGCCAGGACCAGGGCCACCCGGGGCGTCAGCGCGCGGGTCGACACCGCCGTCGCGATGGCGTTGGCCGCGTCGTGGAACCCGTTGGTGTAGTCGAAGACCAGCGCGACGACGACGATCGCGACCAGCCCGACGTCCATGCCGGACAAGTGCCTAGGACTCCTTGACGGTGATGGTCTCGACCGCGTCGGCGACGTCCTCGAGGGCGTCGGCGGCGGCCTCGAGCTCGTCGGCGACGTCCTTGAGCTTCAGTGCGGTCAGTGCGTCGTACTCGCCGTTGAAGAGCCGGGCGACAGTGCGGCGGTAGATCTGGTCGGCCTCGTTCTCCAGCCGGTTGACCTCGATCCAGTACTCCTGGAGGTTCTTCATGTCCTTCAGCCGCGGCATCGCCTCCGCGGTCATCGTCGCGGCGCGCTGCAGCACCTCCACGACCCGGACGTTCTCGGGCGGCATGTCGCCGAGCTCGTAGAGCACGACCAGGTCGGCTGCGGCCTCCATGAAGTCCATGACGTCGTCGAGCCGGTTCGCCAGCCGGTAGATGTCCTCCCGGTCGAACGGCGTGACGAACGTCGAGTTCAGCTGCCGCATCACCGTGTGCGTGATCTCGTCGCTGTCGTGCTCGACGTCGCGCAGCCGCTTGGCCAGCATCGGCCGGTCCGCCCCGGCAGTGAACATCTCGGCGAGCAGGTCAGCCCCCTGGACCAGGTTGGCCGCCGCGGCGGAGAAGTGGTCGTAGAAGGACGTGTCGCGGGGTGTCAGTCTCAGGCGCACCGGCCCAGGCTAGGGGGGCCCGTTCGTCAGTCGTTCATCGGGCGTTCACCGTTCACCCGATGTTCACCTTGCGCGGCGGGGTCACGCCAGCGCGCCGACCTCGGCGGTGCGGTTGCGGACCAGGTCGTTGTAGGCCTGACCCGGTCCGATGGCGTCCCACAGCGTCGGCGGGTAGTAGGTGACGTACATCGTGCGGCGGCCGCCCTGGGCGGTCGGGGCCGGCGAGGCGTGCATGACGTCCTGGATGTGGACGGTCACGTCAC
This sequence comes from uncultured Frankiales bacterium, assembly GCA_946479905.1. The sequence continues at coordinate 18,687 of CAMLIA010000013.1, forward strand.
CCGGCTCGGTGTCGACCTCGACGACGGGGGCGTCGGTCTGCTTGTCCCAGCGGTAGTGCAGCGTCTGGCCGTGGCTGCCCGGCACCACGAGCAGGTTGCCGGTCTCGGGGCTCGAGCCGGTGAGCTGGATGCCCATGCTCACGCTCGGGCAGAAGATCGCGTGGCCGCCCATGCCGCAGTCCTGGTGCCACGGGATGTTGGACAGCCCGCGGGTCTGCCCGGGGACCTTGATGAGGACGGCGCTGCCCTCCATCCGGTCCGGCGCCGGCTTGAGCGCCGGGTCGAGCAGGGTGCCGAGCCGCTGGATGCGGGGGTCCTGCTCCAGGCGCTGCAGCACGGCGGACCGCTGGGTCGCGTAGACGAGGCGGCACAGCCGCTGGCCCTCGTCGGTGTCGACGAACCAGCTCTGGTCGTCCCCCGGCGCGGCGAGCGCGGCCAGCCGGTCGACGTCGGCGTTGGCCGCGGCCATCTCCGCCGGCGTGAAGACGCCCTTCACGAGCAGGTAGCCCATCGTCGTCAGCTGCTCGCGCAGCTCGTCGTCGCTGTCGGCCAGGGTCAGCGCGGCCCGTGGGTCGCGTCCCCGGAGGTCGGCGCGCTCCGGGTCGTAGGGCGGGACTCCGCTGTGCAGGTACCGCAGCGTCCGGTCCCACGCGGCGAGGTGGTCGAAGTCGCCGCGCTCGAAGGTCAGCTCGCCCGCCAGCAGCAGCCCGATGGGGGTACGCACCTGGCTCACCAGGTCGGCCCAGGCCTGCGCGCTGAGCGTGACGACCGTGTCGCCGTCGCGGTCGGCGGTCTCCGTGACCTGGCCGCCGTCGGCGCGGTAGGTCAGGGCGGCGTCACCGACGGCGAAGGTGATCGACCCCGCGCGGGCGACGTCACGGGTGACGGCGGCCAGGGCCTGGGGGTCGAGGTCGGCGGGGCGAGCGGGCGCGAGCGTCATGGACAGCAGTCTGCAAGACCGGTCTTGCATTGCGCAAGAGCTATCTTGCATCTTGTGACCGGCAGCACGCGCGAGCGGATCCTCGACACCGCGCTGCGGCAGTTCGCCACGCGCGGGGTCGAGGCGGTGGCCGTGACCGACCTCGAGTCCGGCGCCGGGCTGTCACCGGGCAGCGGCAGCTTCTACCGGCACTTCCGCTCCAAGGACGACGTGCTCGCCGCGGTCGTGGACCGCGAGGTGTCGCGCGCCCTGGAGCGCAGGTCGGAGGCCCCGGTGGAGCTGGAGGCCCACTACGCCTGGGCGCTCGACAACCTCGACCGGATGCGCGCCCTCATCGCGCTGCTCGTCCGGGAGGGCACCCGGCTGCCGCACCTCGATCGGGTCCAGGCGCTGCTCGCCGAGGAGGGCGCGCACCTCGACGCCGCCGACCTGGCCGCCCGGATGGCGCGCGGCGAGATCCCGGAGCGGGACCCGGAGGCGGTCGCCGCCGTGGTGCTCTTCGCGATCGTGGGCCACCACCTGGCGGAGCGGTTCTTCGGCGGGGCGGTCGGCGTGCCCCGGGACCGCTTCGCGGCCGCCCTCGCCTCCCTCGTCCAGACCTGACCCCCGCCTGCGCATTCATCGCGGGGAGGGGTCAGTCGCTGGCGTAGGACTCGGGGTCGGAGTGCTCGCCGGTGACGAGGTAGGTCACGGCGTGGCTGACCGAGACCGCGTGGTCGGCGAGCCGCTCGTAGTAGCGCCCGAGCAGCGCCAGGTCGATCGCCGCCTCCACGCCGTGCTCCCAGTGGCCGTCGAGGAGGGTGGCGAACAGCGTGGCGTGCAGCTCGTCGATGGTGTCGTCGTCGGCGAGCAGCTGCGCGGCGAGGGCGAGGTCGCGCGTCGCGATGACGGTGCCCGCCTTCACCGCGATCCGGGTGGCGGCCTGGCCCATCTCCAGGATGGTCGCGCGCAGCTCCACGGGGATGACGCTGGCGGGGTAGCGCCGGCGGGCCACCTTGGCGATGTGCACCGCGTAGTCGCCGACCCGCTCCAGGTCGGAGCTCATCCGCAGCGCGGTGACGATGGCGCGCAGGTCGATCGCGACCGGCTGCTGGCGGGCCAGCAGCTGCACCGCCTCGTCGTCGAGCTGGCGGTAGAGCTTGTTGACCTCCTCGTCGGCGGCGATGACCGACTCGGCGGCCTCGAGGTCGGCGTCGAGCAGTGCCGTCGTGGCCTTGCTGACGGCCGACCCGACGAGCCGGCTCATCTCGATGAGGCCGTCGCCGACCTCGGCGAGCTGCTCGTGGTAGCTGGTGCGCATCCTGTGCTCCTTAGCCGAATCGACCTGTGATGTAGTCCTCGGTCCGCTTCTCGGCCGGGTTGCTGAAGATGGTCGAGGTGTCGTCGATCTCGACCAGCCGGCCGGGATCGCCCGTCTTGTCGATGCTGAAGAAGCCGGTCCGGTCGCTGACCCGGGCAGCCTGCTGCATGTTGTGGGTGACGATGACGATGGTGAAGCGCTTCTTCAGCTCCGTCATGAGGTCCTCGATGGCGAGCGTCGAGATCGGGTCCAGCGCGGAGCACGGCTCGTCCATGAGCAGCACCTGAGGCTCGACGGCGATCGCCCGGGCGATGCACAACCGCTGCTGCTGGCCGCCGGACAGGCCGGCACCCGGCTTGCCCAGCCGGTCCTTCACCTCGTTCCAGAGGTTGGCGCCGCGCAGCGACCGCTCGACCGCCTCGTCGAGCAGCGCCTTGTTCTTGATGCCGTTGAGCTTCAGTCCCGAGGCCACGTTGTCGTAGATGGACATGGTCGGGAACGGGTTCGGCCGCTGGAAGACCATCCCGATCGTGCGCCGGACGGCGACCGCGTCGATGCCGGAGCCGTACAGGTCCTCGGAGTCCAGCAGCACCTTGCCCTCGACGCGCGCCCCGGGCACGACCTCGTGCATCCGGTTGATCGTCCGCAGGAAGGTCGACTTGCCGCAGCCGGACGGCCCGATCAGGGCGGTGATGGTGTTGGGCTCGATGGTGAGGGACACGCCGGCGATGGCGCGGAACCCGCCGTAGAACGCGCTGACGTCCTCGGCCACGATGCGCTTGGACACGAGCTACCTCCTCCTGAGGGTGTTGCGGCGGGTCAGCAGGCGCGCACTGACGTACAGCACGAGGACGAGGGTGATGAGCGTCAGCGCGGCGGCCCAGGCGCGGTCGTAGTTGACCGGCCGGCCCAGCCCGATCTGGCTGAAGATGAAGGTCGGGATCGCCGCCTGCTTGCCCTCGAGCGGGTTGGTGTTGGTCGCCGGCGTGATGAAGGACGTGAGCAGCAGCGGCGCGGTCTCGCCGGTGACGCGCGCGACGGCGAGCATCGTGCCGGTGGTGATCCCGGCGCTCGCCGTCGGCAGCACGACGCGCAGCACCGTCTTCCACTTCGGCAGGCCCAGGGCGTACGCCGCCTCCCGCAGCTCACCGGGGACGAGCTTGATCATCTCCTCCGAGGAGCGCACGACCACCGGCAGCATGAGGATCGCCAGCGACAGCGCCGCGGCGAGCCCGCTGTAGCCGCGGTGCAGCCCGATCACCCAGAAGGCGAAGACGAACAGGCCGGCCACGATCGACGGGATCCCGGTCATCACGTCGATGACGAAGCGCACGGCCGAGGCCAGCCAGCCCCGGCCGTACTCCGTGATGTAGACCGCGACGAGCAGACCGAGAGGTACGGCGAGGGCGGTCGCCAGCAGGACCTGCTCGAGCGTCCCGATGATGGCGTGGTACTCGCCGCCGTTGGTGTCGAGCGGCCCGAGGCCGGTGAGGTTGTGCGTGAGGAACTGCCCGTCGAGCTTCTTCAGGCCCTTGTAGACGGTGTAGCTCAGCACCGACACCAGCGGGATGAGGGCGGCGAGCAGCGCGAGGTGGACCGCGAGGCTCAGCAACCTGTCCTGCGCGATCCGGCGTCCCTCCAGCACCACGCTCACGACGGCCAGGACGGCGACGTACACGAGCACCAGGAAGACGACGAAGTCGGCACGGCCCTGCATCGGCGTGACGGCGAACAGCAGCAGGCTGACGAGGGTGGTGACGGCCAGCAGGGCGAGTCGCACCGGCGCGTGCAGCCGCCTGGTGCCGTCGCGCAGGCCGGGCAGCTGGTCGCGGATCGGGGCGATGCCCGTCGAGCTGGTCATACGGCCGCCGCCCGCCGGCCGCTGCGGGTGACGACGTACCGCGCGAGGCCGTTGACCGCGAACGTGATGACGAACAGCACCAGCCCGGAGGCGATGAGGGCGCGCTGGCCGAGCGGCTCGGCGGCTTGGTACTGCGAAGCGATGTTCGCGGCTATGGTGTTCCCGCCGACGTTGGCGTCGATGATGTGGAAGCTCGTGGAGTACGACAGCGACAGCACGAGCGCGACGGCGATGGTCTCCCCGAGGGCGCGGCCGAGACCGAGCATGAGAGCCCCGACGACTCCCGACTTGCTGTACGGCAGCACGGCGATCCGGATCATCTCGAGCTTCGTCGCACCGAGCGCCAGGGCTGCCTCGCGGTTGGCCTGAGGGACCTGCAGGAAGATCTCGCGGCTGATGGCGGCGATGATCGGCAGGATCATGATGGCCAGCACCAGCGAGGCGATGAGCATGCTGCGCCCGACGACGCCGTTCTTCCCGAGGTCGAACAGCGGGATGAACCCGAGGTGGTCGTTGAGGAACTGCTGGAGCTTCTCGGAGTGCGGCGCGAGGAACAGCAGGCCCCACAGGCCGTAGACGACCGAGGGCACCGCGGCGAGCAGGTCGACGAGGTAGCCGATCGGCGTCGCGAGCCGGCGCGGGGCGAAGTCGGAGATGTAGAGCGCGATGCCGATCGCGATGGGCCCGGCGACGACGAGGGCGATCGCGCTCGAGAGCAGGGTGCCGAACACCAGCGCGGCGATGCCGAAGGTCGACGGCTCGTTGTCCGGCTGCCACAGCCTGGTGGTGAGGAAGCTCGTCGAGTCCTTCTGCACGGCCGGGATCGCCTTGGTGAGCAGGAAGACGCCGATCGCCACGATGAGGACGAGGACGAGCAGGCCGGCTCCCGTCGTGAGCCCGAGGAAGACGCGGTCGCCGACGCGCCGGGCACGGCCGAGCGTGCCGTCGGCTGTCGTCATCAGGGCTCCTCGCGGAAACGGTGTCGCGGTGCGGACCGGACCCCGAGGGATCCGGCCCGCACCGCCGTGGGGTCGGGGTCTGTCAGCTGAGGCCGGCGACCTGGGTCTTGGCCTGGGTCGCGATCGCGTCCGGCAGCGGCGCGTAGCCGAGACCGTCGAGCACCGCCGTCCCGTCGGTGAGCGCGTAGGTGAGGTAGCCCTTCAGCAGCGCCGCGCTCTTGTTGCCCTTGTCGCAGGTGAGGACGTAGGACGGGGCGGCCAGCGGGTAGGCGTCCGAGGTGGACGTCGCGTAGTCGGGCGTGATCCGGATGTCGCCCTTGGCGGTGTCGACCGTCGCGGTCTTCAGGGCGGCCGAGACGCTCGCCGCGTTCGGGGTGACGACGGTGCCGGCGGCGTTCTTGATGTCCGCGACCTTGAGGCTCTGCGCCTTGGCGAACGACAGCTCGGTGTAGGTGATGCCGCCCTTGGCGCTCGCGACCGCCCCGGTCACGCCGTCGGAGCCCTTGGCGCTCTGACCGACCGGCCAGGTGAGGGTCTCCTCGGCCGGCAGCGTCCAGTCGGACGCGTCGCTCTTGCCGAGCCAGCTGGAGAAGATCTTCGTGGTGCCGGACTTGTCGTTGCGGTGCACCGGGACGATCTTGGTGCCCGGCAGCGTGGTCCCGCTGTTGAGCGCCTTGATCGCCGGGTCGTCCCAGCTGGTGATCTTGCCGGAGAAGATCTTGGCGACCGTCGGGGCGTCGAGGGTGAGCTTGTCCACGCCGTCGAGGTTGAAGGTGAGCACGACCGCACCGGCCACGACCGGGGTCACGATCGCCTTGTTGCCGACGCCGCACCGCTTGTCGGCGGCGGCCTGCTCCTCGGGCTTGGGCAGCGAGTCGGTGCCGCCGAAGTCAGCGGTGCCGTTCCCGAAGGCGCTCTTGCCCGCGCCCGAGCCGGTGCCCTCGTAGGCGATCGTCGCGCCGGAGCACTTCGCCGCGTAGTCCTTCGCCCACTGCAGCTCGGCGTTCGCCTGGAAGGTGGAGCCCTGCGCGGACAGCGAGCCCGTGGCGCAGTCGGCCGAGCTGCTGCTGCTGGCGGTCGGCGTGCCGCCGTCGCTCGTGTTGTCGCCGTTGCTGCAGGCCGTCAGCGCGAGTGCGCCGAGGAGCGTCAGGCCGGCCAGCCGGCCGGTGGTCGTGCGCGTGACCTTCACGTCGAGGGTCCTCCGAGAGATGGGTGAGTCTGTCGGTGACCTGTCTAGAAGGGCAGGGTGACCGCCGAGGGCGGCCAAGGTGGACGGCAGATGAACGCCGGCCGAAGGTTGTTCATCTGCCCGCCACCTGAGCGGGTCAGCGCTCCAGCTTGTAGCCCAGACCGCGCACGGTGAGCAGGTGCTTGGGGTTGCCGGGATCGGGCTCGATCTTGGCCCGCAGCCGCTTGACGTGGACGTCGAGGGTCTTGGTGTCCCCGACGTAGTCGCTGCCCCACACCCTGTCGATGATCTGCCCCCGCGTCAGCACCCGGCCGACGTTGCGCAGCAGCAGCTCCAGCAGGTCGAACTCCTTCAGGGGCAGCTGGACCGGTTCGCCGGAGACGGTGACGAGGTGCCGCTCGACGTCCATCCGCACCGGCCCGGCCTCCAGCGCGGCGCCCTCGTCGCCGCCCGCGGGCACGGCCTGGCGGCGCAGCACCGCCCGGATCCGGGCGACCAGCTCGCGGTGGCTGAACGGCTTGGTGACGTAGTCGTCGGCGCCCAGCTCCAGGCCCACCACCTTGTCGACCTCGCTGTCGCGGGCCGTCAGCATGATGACGGGCACCGCCGACCGGGTGCGCAGCTCCCGGCACACCTCGGTGCCGGAGAGCCCGGGCAGCATGACGTCCAGCAGGACCAGGTCGGCACCGTCGCGGTCGAACGTCGCGAGACCGGTGGGACCGTCGTCGGCCACGGAGACCTCGAAGCCCTCCTTGCGGAGCATGTAGGCCAGCGGCTCGGAGATGGACTCCTCGTCCTCCACGACCAGGACGCGTGTCATCGGGGTGTCTCCTCAGCGATCAGCTCGTGCGTGGGTGCGGCCTCCAGGACGGGGAGCCGCAACGTGAAGGTGGACCCGTAGCCCTCGGTGCTGCGCACCGAGACGGTCCCGCCGTGGTTGGTGGCGACGTGCTTGACGATGGCGAGCCCCAGGCCGGTGCCGCCGGTGGCGCGGGACCGGGCCGGGTCCGCCCGGTAGAAGCGCTCGAACACCCGCTCGGCATCGGTGGGGCTGATGCCGATCCCCTCGTCGACGACGTTGATCTCGACGAGGGAGCCGCGCTGCTGCTGGACGAGCCGCGCGCCGACCACGACCCGCGCGGAGTCGGGGCTGTAGTTCACGGCGTTCTCGAGCAGGTTGCCGATGGCGGTGGTCAGCTGGGCCTCGCTGCCCGTCAGCGTGATGCCCTCCTCCCCGCTGCGGACGACGGTGATCCCGCGGGCCGCGGCCGTGGTCCGGACCCGGTCGACCGCCTCGGCGATGACCCGGTCCAGCCGGACGAGCTCGGGATCGGGGTGGCGCTCCGCGCCCTCGAGCCGGGACAGGGCGACGAGGTCCTGCACGAGCAGGCCCAGCCGGGTGGCCTCCTTCTGCGCCTGCCCGGCGAAGTTCCGGACGGCGGCGGGGTCGTCGGCGGCGTCCTGCAGCGCCTCGCTCAGCAGGCCGAGCGCGGCGGCGGGGGTCTTCAGCTCGTGCGAGACGTTGGCGACGAAGTCACGTCGTACGTCCTCGAGGCGGCGGGCGTCGGTGACGTCCTCGAGCAGGACCGCGACGGTGCCGTCGCCGACGGGGGCGAGCCGGGCCCGGTAGACGGCCGGGGGCCGGCCGGGCCGGACCAGGGGCGACTCGAGCTCGGCGTCGTGCGGCTGGCTGTGCACCCGGGTGTCCCGCACCAGTCGGCGCAGCTGCGGCAGCGCGGCGAGCACACCGTCCTGCACCAGCCCCAGGTCGCGGGCCGCCCGGTTGCCGAGCAGCACCTCCTCGGCGACGTCGACGATGAGGACCGCGACCGGCAGGGCCTCGAGGACCGCGGCCGCGCTGGGGCTGCCACCGGTGGTGGTGAGGCTCGAGCCGTAGTGACGAGGGCGCAGGGCGACCACGAGGTACGCCCCCAGGGCGACACCTGCCAGGCCACTGGCCGCGGCCAGCACCACCGTCGTGGTGTCCACGCCGTCGATGCTAGGTGCGGGTGGGCGCATCCAGCCCGGCCGGCGTAGGTGTTCGTCAGGCGTTCACCGCCCGGACACCTCGAGGCGCAGGCTGATCGCGACGGCCAGGGCGACGTCGGTGAGGGCGGCGGCCAGCGGCAGGTCGCCCGAGGTGACGCAGACCCCGGCGAGCTGCCCGGTCCCCGGCAGCAGCCACAGCACCTCGGTGCGGACCTGCGTCCCCCGTTCCTGCACGAGCACGGCCGGCCGGCCCGGGTCGCCGTCGAGGCCGACCAGCTCGAGCCGCCCGGCCGGGCGCCGGCGGGACCGCAGCACCTGCAGCACGCCCTCCGCCGCGACCCGTGGGTCGGTCTGCCCGACGGGCCGGAAGCCGAGGGTCAGCGCGGCCGTGACGGCCACGCGCGGCAGGTCGACGGCCGAGCCGTCGACCGTGCCGAGCAGGACCGCGGCGAACGCGGTCCCGGCGTGGTGGGCATCGCGGGACTCCCGGGTCAGGCGCCGCAGGAGGTCCTCCGGTGCGGGCCCCTGGCACCAGTCCTCGAGCAGCCGGCGTTGCTCGTTGCGGGCGCCGTCGGGGGCGACGGTGACCGGGACCCAGGTCTCGGGCAGGTCCACGCACACCGTGGGAGCGGCGGTCAGCGCGGGCACAGCTGCACCTCCACCAGCCGAGGGTCGCCGGCCTCGGCGTCGAGCTCGTCCTGCGCCTCCCGGCCGCGGGCGGCCGCCTCACGGACCTCGGCGGGCAGCCTGCCGATCCGGGCCAGGTCGACCGTGCCGATGCCGGCGGCGGCCAGGTCGAACTGGTAGCTCACGGTCCGCGTCACCAGCTGCGGGAACGTCATGGTGGCGGAGCTCATCGCCGCCAGGCCGGCGCGCGGGTGCCGCAGGACGGCGAGCGCCTCGGGCGTCCGCATGCCGGCCTCGCCGAGCTCGATGCCCTTGGCCGCCGCGACCCGGCCGGCCGCGGCCTCGACCCCGCGCGGCCCGAGCCCGGTGGCGACGGCGGTGGCGTCCATGAGCACCGGGCCCCACGAGCCGCCGGCGTACACGGCGAGGGCGGTGTGCCCGATCAGCGCCGCCCCGGCCGTGAGCAGCGCACCACCGGCGGCGAGCGAGCCGACGGCCTGGCCGATCACGGGGATCGGACCGGCGATCATGGCGACGACGGCGAGCGCAGAGCTCACCTTGGACAGCGCGTCGGCGAAGGCGGCGATCACCCCGGCGTGCGCCCGCACGAAGTCGCCCACCGCGTCGTTGACCGCGGACAGCGCGTGCACCCCGGCGTCGACGAGCCGGTGGAACCAGCCCGGCGGCTGCGGTGCGTGCCGGGTGGCGTCGTGCAGCGCCCGGCCGCACGCGGCGGCGTCGGCGCGCACCTGCTCCCGCAAGCGATCGGCCTCCAGGATGACGGCGTCGCGGTCGTCGAGGTCCATGGCGGCGGCCCGGTGCTCGAGCGCCCGCGCGGTCGACTGGGCCTCACCCAGCGCCATGGCGAAGCGGGACAGCGCCGTGCAGGCCTGCTGGTAGGCGTCGCCCGCGCGGTCGAGGTCGCGGGGCAGGTCCTCCAACCGGTGCCGGAACGCGTCGGCCGCCGCGCCGCGCCAGGCGCTGCCGTCGGCGAGGCTCCGCAGCCGGGCGCCGTCCTCCACCAGGTCGACCCCGAGGGCGCCGCAGTCCCGCCCCAGGGACGCGAGCGCGTCGCACGAGCCGGGTGCCGGGTCGAACCCGAGCGCGGGGAAGCGGTGCTCGGTCACCTGCCGCCTCCGAGCTGCTCGACCAGTCCCTGCTCGTGCGCGGTGTAGGCGTGCACGACCTCGCCGAGCGCCGAGCGCAGGGCCGTCACGCCGTGCCGCAGGGTCGTGACGCCGTGCTCCCAGTGGTCGGCGAAGGCCTCCAGGTCGGGACCGACGAGCCCGGCCTCCCTGCCGTCCAGGCCGCCGACCCGCCGGGTCGCGCTGCCGAGCCGGTCCTCGATCGCGGCCAGCGCCGAGACGGTGTGCTCGAGGTCGGTGAGCCGTACGCAGAGCTGGTGGTGTCCCGTCACGCGACGCAGGCTGGCACGTCAGCCGCGACCGCGTTCGGCGTTGTCCACAGCCCCCTTGGTCAGTGGGGGCGGAGCATGGCGGGGTGGAGGAGCTGCGCGTCGCCACGGCGGTAGAGCGCGGCGGGCCGGCCGCCGCCGGGCCCCGGCACCGAGTCGCGGCCGACGGGGACGAGGAAGCCGGGGGTCCCGGTCGTCTTGCGGTGGAAGTTGCGGGGGTCGAGCGGCACCCCCCACACCGCCTCGTAGACGCGGCGCAGGTCGGCGACCGTGAACTCCTCCGTGCAGAAGGCGGCCGCCACCGGGGAGTACTCCAGCTTCGAGCGCGCCCGCTCCACCCCCGCCGCCAGGACGGCCGCGTGGTCGAAGGCCAGCCGGTCGGACTCCACGGCCCGCACCGGCACCCAGGCCACCCACGACGCCCCGGTGCCCGGGGTGGGCGCCGGCAGGTCGGGGGCGAACACGAGGTACGGCACCGACACGACCCGCATCCGGGGGTCCCGGCGGGGGTCGCCGAAGGCGCCGAGCTGCTCCACGTGGGCCACCGAGCGCCGTACGCCGGTCTCCTGCTCCAGCCGGCGGACGGCGGCGGCGTCGAGGTCCTCGTCCACCTGCACGAAGCCGCCGGGCAGCGCCAGTCGCCCGCGGAACGGGTGGGTCTCGCGCTCGACCAGCAGGACGGACAGCACGCCCTCGCGCACGGTCAGCAGGACCACGTCGACGGTGACGGCGAACGGCGGGAAGGCGCGCGGGTCGTAGCGCCGGAGGAACTCGCGCTCGCTCTCGCCGTCGGACACGTGGGGACCGTAGCGTGGGCACGTGCCCGAGCTGCCCGAGGTCGAGTCGCTGGTGACCTTCCTGCGCGAGCACGCCGTCGGCAGGGTGGTCGCCCGCGTCGACGTGCCCGGGATCCACGTCCTCAAGACCTACGACCCTGCCCCGACGTCGCTCGCCGGGCTCGAGGTCACCGGCGCCTCCCGGCACGGGAAGTTCCTCGACCTCGACGTCAGCGGGCTGCACCTCGTGACGCACCTCGCCCGGGCCGGGTGGCTGCACTGGCGCGACAGCCTGCCGCCGGCCCCGCCGCGGATGGGCAAGGGCCCGATCGGCATGCGCGTGCACCTCGACAACGGCGCCGGCTTCGACCTCACGGAGGCGGGCACGAAGAAGGGCCTGGCGGTGTACGTCGTCCGCGACCCCTCCGAGGTGCCCGGCATCGCGCGGCTCGGCGTCGACCCGCTGTCGGAGGAGTTCACCGTCGAGCGGCTGCAGGGACTGCTCGCCGGGGTGCGGTCCCAGGTGAAGGGCGTGCTCACCGACCAGTCGCTGATCGCGGGGCTCGGCAACGCCTACAGCGACGAGGTGCTGTGGGAGGTCCGGATGTCGCCGTTCAAACCGGCGGGCAACCTCAGCCCGGAGGAGGTCGCCGAGCTGCACGCCGCGATCCAGCGGATCCTGCGCGCCGCCGTCGAGCGGTCGGCGGGGACAGCGGCCGCTGAGCTGAAGGCGGAGAAGAAGAGCAACCTCAACGTGCACGCGCGCACCGGCCTGCCGTGCCCCCGGTGCGGCGACGAGATCCGCGAGGTGTCGTTCGCGACGAAGTCGCTGCAGTACTGCGCGACCTGCCAGACCGAGGGCAAGCCGCTCGCCGACCGCCGCATGTCACGATTGCTCAAGTGATCACCGAGGTCGACGTCGAGCAGGTCGCGGACGAGGTGCTGCTCGACGTGCGCGAGCGCGACGAGTACGAGGCCTGCCGCGTCCCGAACGCCGTCCACATCCCGATGTACGAGGTGCCGGACCGGCTCGCCGAGCTGCCCCCGCACCGCCCGCTGTCGGTGATCTGCCACGTGGGCGCGCGGTCGGCGCAGGTCACGATGTGGCTGCAGGCGCAGGGCATCGAGGCGCGCAACGTCAGAGGCGGGATGGTGGCGTGGGCCCACGCCGGCCTCCCGATGGAGTCGGGCCGGTAGGGCTCGGCCAACCCGTCGCGTACCGTTCGCGGCAAGGACCAAGGAGGCGACGTGGCACGGATGGAGCTGCCGGCGGGCGACGGTCTCGAGGTGGGCCGGGCGCTGATGCTGGCGCCGCACTTCGTCGACGTGGTCCTCGCGTACGAGAAGGCGATCGCGGCCAGCCCCATCGACCCGCGGCTGCACGAGCTCGTCCGCTACCGGATCGCCGACCTCAACCAGTGCGTCACGTGCCTGGAGTTCCGCCGCCCGGACAGCGGGGTCGACGACGAGACCCTCACCGCCGTCCCCGACTTCGCGACCAGCGAGCGGTTCACCGAGCTCGAGAAGCAGGCGCTGCTGTTCACCGAGCTGTTCTGCGCCGACAGCACCGCGATCACCGACGACCTGCTCGCCGAGCTGGAGCAGGGGCTGGGGGCCGCGGGCCTGACCGACCTCGCCCTGGTCGTCGGCAAGTACCTCGCGATGGGCCGCTTCATGCAGGTGCTCGGCCTCGACCAGAGCTGCGCCATCGACCCCGCCAGGCTGGCCGGGGTCGCCGGCTCGTGAGGCTGCTGGCTCTCCCGCCGCTGCCCCAGGAGCTGCTGCAGACCCTGTTCGGCGACCCGCGGCTCGAGCTCGTCGTGCCTGCGGCGCGCACCCAGCAGGAGGTCGACGCGCTGCTGCCCGAGGTCGACCTGGTGCTCGGTGACTGGACCCCGCAGCTGCGGCTGGGCGACCCCGGGCCCCGGGTCTGCTTCGTGCAGCAGCCCAGCGCCGGCGTCGACGGCATCGACCTCGACGCGTGCAGCGCTGCCGGCGTACCCGTCTCGAACTGCGCCGGCGCGAACGCCGTCAGCGTCGCCGAGTGGTGCCTGTCGGCGACCCTCGCGCTGCTGCGCAAGACCGTCGAGGCCGACGCCGCGGTGCGCCGGGGCGAGTGGCCGCAGACCTCGCTCGGCGGCCGGGAGCTGCGCGGCCTGAAGGTCGGGATCGTCGGGATGGGGGCGATCGGGCGGACGGCGGCGGAGCTGTTCCGGGCGGTCGGGTGCCAGGTCGTCTACTGGTCCCGCCGGGAGCACCCGGACGCGCCGGTGGCCTGGGAGCCGCTGACGCAGCTCGCAGCCGGCTGCGACGTGGTGGTGCTCGTCATCGCCCTCGGCGACGAGACCCGCGGCCTGGTCGACGAGGGGTTCCTCGCCGCGATGAAGCCCGGCGCCGTCCTCGTCAACGGCGCCCGGGGCGAGATCGTCGAGGAGAAGGCCCTGCTCGCTGCCCTGTCCGAGGGCCGGCTGACAGCGGCCACCGACGTGTTCGCCACCGAACCGCTGCCGGCCGACAGCGCGCTGCGGACCTCGGCCGGGCTGCTGCTGTCACCCCACATGGCGGGGTCGACGGTCGAGGCGGCCATGCGGATCGTGGGGCAGGCCAAGGCCAACCTCGTGCGGGTGCTGGACGGCCAGCCTGTCCACGATGTGGTGAACGGCCAGGACGCGCTGGTGCGAAAGCGCGTCTGACCCGGTGCTTTCGGGGCAGGATGCGCGCGTGACGTTGGTCGTGGCCCACCGAGGGTCCAGCGGGGTGCACGCCGAGCACACCGTCACCGCGTACGAGAAGGCCATCATCGAGGGCGCGGACGCCCTCGAGTGCGACGTTCGGCTGACCCGCGACGGGGTGCTCGTCTGCGTGCACGACAGGCGGGTCGACCGCACCAGCGACGGCCGAGGGGTCGTGTCCACCCTGGAGCTCGCCGAGCTCGCCGAGCTCGACTTCGCCAGCTGGAAGCAGCGCGACCACGACCCGCTGCTGGAGGCCTCCTGGGAGGAGCCCGACACCGACGGGGCGCGGGTGCTCACCCTCGAGCGGCTGCTGCAGCTCGCGCTCGACAGCGAGCGGCCCATCCAGCTGCACATCGAGACGAAGCACCCCACCAGGTACGGCGGCCTGGTGGAGAAGTCCCTCGTCGAGCTGCTCGACCGCTACGGCCTGGCGCAGCCGCTGACGCGCTCGGCGTCGCGGGTGACGGTCATGTCCTTCGCCGCGACGTCGCTGCGTCGGGTGCACGTGATGGCCCCGTCGCTGCCGACGGTGCTGCTCATGTCGCGAGTGCCGCTGCGCTACCGCGACGGCACGCTGCCCCCGCGGGTCTCGATCGCCGGCCCGTCGCTGGAGGTGCTGAAGGCCCACCCCCGCTACGTGGAGCGGGTGCACGCCGCCGGCAACCGCGTGCACGTCTGGACCGTGGACAGCGAGGAGGACATCGCCTTCGTGCTGGGCCTGGGGGTCGACGCCGTCATCAGCAACCACCCCCGGCGGGTGCTCCGCCAGCTGGCCGAAGCCGAATAGGGTCCTGGCTCGTGAGCAGCCGCCGGAAGAAGAGCGCCGACAAGCCAGCCCGTACGCCGTTCGTGGCGCGGCCGTTCGAGGGGCTGCCCGACGAGACGGACTGGGTCGCGCTGCGGGAGGTGGTGCCGGCGGCGACCGCGCCGCTGTCGCTGAAGGACGGGACGGCGGTGACCCTGGCGACGGTGCTGCCGCTGGCCTGGCCCGGGATGGTGCGCGCGGACGGCAAGCGCTTCCTCGGGCTGCAGGTCGCCTCCCGCTCCGGCGACGCCTCCCGTGACCTCGCGGCCGTGCTCGAGGAGGTGGTCTCGGCCGACCCGGGCACGTCGGTGGTGCCGCACGACCTCCCGGGTCCCGGTCCGCGGCTGCAGGACCTGCTCACCGACGCGCCCCTCGACCTGACGGTCCACGACGGCTTCGACTTCTGGGTGGAGGGCACCGACGACCCCGACGGCGAGGTCGCCGCGTCGATGGAGCGCGCGAACGCCTCGGTGGTCCCGACCAGCCGGCTCACGTCGGTGCAGAGCGCCTACTGGTGCCGGATGCGGGAGCGGGCGCACCTGCGCTGGGTGCTGCCGCACGACGAGGAGCCGCTGCTCGACGCCCTCGCCCGGATGTCGGTCGACGGTGGGCTGACGCTCGGGGAGGGCAGCCGGTTCGTGGGCTCCTTCCGGGCGCACGGCCTGCTCGTGCCGGTGTGGGACCTGCCGGTCGGGACCGAGGCCGACGAGGTCGAGGAGCCGGCAGCGGCCTGGGGCGAGCGGCTGGCCGCGGCGCTGGCGGAGACCGGGCTCTGCCCGGAGGCGCGCCGCGCCCGGCAGGGGCTGGTCAACCGGCAGCTGACCCTGCGCTGACCGCCTGCCGGCGGCGCAGCCCCTCGCGCACCAGCCAGACGACGACCACCAGTCCCTCGGCGACGGCGGAGTGCGTCTTCTCCCCGAACCACAGCGGCTCGTACATGTCGGGGATCGGCCCGATCGCGCCGACGTCGACGTAGCGGTACAGCACGACGGCGGCCACGCCGCCCAGCGCGGTCAGCCCGGCCGTGGCCCACGCCAGCCAGTGGTCGGACACCAGGACGGCGAGCGCCGCGAGCACCGCGAGTCCGGCCTCCACGCGGAACAGGCCGCCCTGGGTGATGGTGCTGCCCACCGGGTCGTAGGTGCCGGCCAGGTGCAGGTGCACCTTGGCGTCGTAGGCCAGCCCCGCGGCGGCGACGACGGCGAGCACGAGCGAGATCCGGCTGCGATGCAAGAGGTCCATGCCAAGACGTTCGCGCCACAGCGCCAGCGGTTCAATCCCCTCTAGGTCCTAGGACTTGCGGGGAAGCTCACAGCGCGTCGCGCAGCACCGGGCACGACATGCACCGCGGGCCGCCCCGGCCGCTGCCGAGCTCCGAACCGGCGATCCGGACGACCTCGATGCCGGCCGCCTCCAGCGCCTGGTTGGTGACCACGTTGCGCTCGTAGGCCACGACGAGACCGGGGGCGATGGCCAGCGTGTTGTTGCCGTCGTCCCACTGCTCCCGCTCGGCCGTGACCGGGTCGAGCCCGGTGTCCACGACCCGCAGCTCGTCGAGCTCCATCGCCTTGGCAGCGGCGACGAGGAAGGGCGACGGCCCCTCGATGGCGTCGGCCGTGATCGTCCAGGCCTGCAGGCTGTCGGCGACGGCGGGGAACATCACGACCGCGTCCGTGTCGACCATCGTGCAGATCGTGTCGAGGTGCATCGTGGCCCGCTCCTGCGCGATCGGGACGGCGAGCACGGTGCGTGCCACCCCCGCGGCGAAGGCCCGCAGCGCGAACGCCTCGACACCGGCGGGGGTCGTCCGCTGACCCACCCCGACCGCGACGACGCCGGGGGCGAGCAGCAGCACGTCCCCACCCTCGAACCACGCCTCGTCCCGGGTCGCGCCGTAGAGCAGGTCGGCGCCGGCGAACCGGGGGTGTGTCGTGTAGATCGCGCGGGTGAGCGACGCCTCGCGCTGCCGGGCCCGCATCGAGGGGCTCGTCACCGCGACCCGGTCGCTCACCCAGACCGAGGAGTCCCGCGTGAACAGCGCGTTGGGCAGCGGCGGGACGACGAAGTCCGCCGGTCCGGCCAGCCGGCCGACCACGCCGGCCGGCCCGGATCGGGGCAGCTCGTCGTGGGTGATCCCGGCGAGCAGGTGCTCCGCCAGCTCGGCCGGGTCCAGGTCGAGCAGCCAGGACCGCAGCGCGGCCGCGAGCGTGGGCCCGACGAGGGACGGCGCCACCGCGCTGTGCACGACCTCCGCACGTGCCTCGGCGACGTCGAGGACCTCGGTGAGCAGCCGCTGGAGGTAGAGCACCTCCACGCCGTGGTCCCGGAGCCGCTCCGCGAAGGCGTCGTGCTCCTCCTGGGCCCGCCCCACCCACGGCACCCCGTCGAAGAGCAGGTCGGCGCTGTTGCGCGGGGTCAGGCGGGACAGCTCGGCGCCCGGGCGGTGCAGCAGCACGGTGCGCAGCCGCCCGACCTCGCTGGTGGCACCGACGGGCAGGGGCATGGCCTCAGGGTAGGGGCCGATCTAGGCTCCGCACGTGGGTCTCGTGCTGCCGCTGCGCCGGCTCTCTCCGGAGCCGGAGAGGGAGCCGGACCCTCCGCCGGTGCCGCGCACCCTGCACCTGGACGGCACGCCGCTGCTCGACGCCTGGGCGCAGCGGGTGCGGGACGCCGCCGAGGCGATGCTGCTGGTCGACGCGTCCGGTCGGCTGGTCGCCCTCAGCACCACCGCCGGGGAGCTGCTCTCGCTGGACCCGACGGCGTCGGCCGGGGCCATGCTGCTCGACCTCGTCGAGGTCGTCGACTTCACGGCCGGCGCCGTGCCGGTGCCGGACCCCGACGTCCAGCTCCCGCCGCTGCGGGCGATCGTCACCGGCCGCCTCAACCGCGGGCTCGTACGGCTGCGGTCGCGCGGCGGGCTGCACAGCTACGACGTCGTGGGCATCCCGCTGTCGGACTCCGCCGGAGCCGTCGGGTTCCTCGCGCCGGTCTGACGCCGCGCCTGCTCCAGCACCAGCTTCGCGGGCCGGCCGAGCGCCGCGGCGGCCGCGGCGACGTCGGCCCACTCCGGGTTGCTGTTCACGGGGGTGCCCTCCAGCCAGGCCGTCTTCACCCGGATCGGCTGGCCGTCGACGTGCACCGTGGACTCGGTGCGCTCCAGGGCGTGCTTGCCGACCGTGGTCTGCCGCAGCCCGAGGGTGCTGGACTCGCGGAACACCGTGTGCCGCAGGCGATCCGCGTCGGCGGTGTCGCACAGGACGGACAGCGTGTGCGCGGGCCGGCCCTTCTTCATGAGGATCGGGGTGAGCCAGGCGTCGCTCGCGCCCGCGGCCAGCAGCACGTCCAGCAGGTGCGGCCACAGCCGCGGGTCGAGGTCGTCGACGTTGGTCTCGAGGAGCACCGCCGTGAGCTCTGCGGTGCCGGCCTCCTCGACGGGTGCGCCGACGGTGAGCCGCAGCACGTTCGCCACCTCGTCCGGGTCGCGGGTGCCGGCGCCGTGCCCGGTGGCGGTCGGTCGCATCGCCGGCAGCGGTCCCCACGTGGTGACGAGGGTCGCCAGCAGCGCCGCCCCGGTCGGGGTCGTCATCTCGTAGGACCCTGCTCCGGCCTGCACGGGCGCCCCCTCCAGCAGCGCCAGCACCGCCGGCGCCGGGACGGGCAGCGGCCCGTGCGCGCCGCGGGTCGTCCCGCTGCCCAGCGACACGGTGGAGCAGTGCAGCTCGGTCAGGCCGAGGTGGGCGAAGCCGGCGACCGCGCCGACCACGTCCGCCAGCGCGTCGTGGGCCCCGACCTCGTGGAAGTGCACGTCCGCCACGTCGACGTGGTGGATCCGCGCCTCCGCGGCGGCCAGCCGGGCGAAGACGTCGTACGCCGTGCCGGTGACCATGTGCTGCACCTCGCGCCACGACCGCGAGACCCGGTCGTCGCGGGTGAGGACGTCGACGTAGGTCGCCCCCAGCCCCCCGCGCTCCACCCGCGACACCTCGAAGCGGATGTCGAGCCCGAGCGCGTCGACGGCGTCGGTGATGACCGACAGCGGGACGCCGGCGTCGACGAGGGCGCCGAGCAGCATGTCGCCGGAGGCGCCCGCCTGCGCGTCCACCCACCCGATCACGGGCGGTGCGCCCGGCGGGCGACACGGGCGGCGAAGACGCCGGCGCCGAAGCCGTTGTCGATGTTCACGACCGTCACGCCGGGGGCGCAGCTGTTGAGCATGGCGAGCAGCGCCGCCAGCCCGGAGAAGCTCGCGCCGTAGCCGACGCTGGTGGGCACCGCGACCATCGGCGTGCCGACCAGCCCCCCGACGACCGACGGCAGCGCTCCCTCCATGCCGGCGACGACGACGAGCACGTCGGCGGCGTCGAGGGCCTCGCGGGCGTGCAGCAGCCGGTGCAGGCCGGCGACACCGACGTCGTCGACCCGGGTGACGTGGGCCCCGAAGGCCGCCGCCGTGACGGCCGCCTCCTCCGCCACCGGCCCGTCGGAGGTCCCGGCCGCGAGCACCGCCACGCACCCGCGCGGCTCCTTCGGCGTGCCGACCAGGACCGTCCGGGAGGTGCTGCCGAGGGCCGCCGACAGCTCCGGCGAGCAGCGGGTGACGAGCACCCGGTCGCTGCCGGCGCGGAGCGCCGCGACGTTGTCCAGCACCTGCTGGGTCGTCTTGCCCTCGGCGTACACGACCTCGGGGTCCCCGGTGCGCAGCGCGCGGTGGGTGTCGACGAGGGAGTGGGCCAGCTCGTCGTACGGAGCGGTCGCGAACCGGTCGAGCGCGTCCCCGGGTGGCACCGCACCGCTGGCGACCGCTTCGAGCAGCGCCTGCGCCGCGTCCCTGTCCACGTTCGTGGAGGCTAGTCTCGGAACCGTGCTGCTCGACAACGACACCGCCCAGGTCGTCGCTCTGTCAGCGGCAGGGGCAGCGGTCCTCTCGCTGGGCTTCAGCGCAGCGCTGCTGGTGCGCCTCCGCGCGCTGACGCACGCGCACGACGTGCTGACCGGCGGCGACCGCGGCGCGACGTTCGTCGAGGCGGTCACCCGGCAGCACCGCGAGGTCGAGGGCATGCGGACCGACGTGGGCCGGCTGCGCGACGACCTCGCGGCCGCCCGGGCCGACCTGTCGGACGCGCTCCGGCACGTGGCCGTGGTCCGCTACGACGCGTTCGGCGACATGGGCGGCCGGCTGTCGTTCAGCGCCGCGCTGCTCGACGACGCGGGCGACGGGATCGTCCTGACGTCCATCAACGGCCGCTCCGAGACCCGCACCTACGCCAAGGGGGTCAAGGGCGGCGACTCCGACCACTCGCTGTCGCCCGAGGAGCAGCAGGCGATCGGCTACGCGAACCGGACGGCCGTGCAGCCGCGGGAGGTCACCGAGCCGGAGCCGAAGCGCGGGCGCTTCTCCCGCCGGTAGCTACCCGAACAGGTTGCCGCCGCCGCCACCGCTGTGGCTGTGGGTCGGCACGAACGGGCCCTCCGAGGCCTGCACGATGACGAAGCCCTGGCCGGAGAAGCCGAGCTGGAACGCCTCGCCCGACCCGCGGCCGATGAGCGCGCCCGCCCCGGCCGTGCGCACCAGCTGGGTGCGCAGCGACGAGCTCCACGCGATGGCCGACTGCAGGTCGGCGAAGGTCGGCGCCTGGCCGGCGTCCAGCACCACGGGGGTGCCGAAGGCGCTCAGCACCAGCCGGCCGGTCCCCGTGAACACCATGTTGAAGACGCCGCCGGACAGGACCGATGCGCCCTCCACCCGCCGGATGTCCCAGGACAGCGACGGGTCGAAGGCGAGCACGTTCGCGCCGTTGACGGTGAGCGAGTCGCCGTCGAGGTCGACCAGGTGCAGCTCGTAGGCGTGCTGGGCCAGGAACAGGTCGCCCCTGCCGGCGCACCGCATCAGCGGCACCCCCTCGCCGGTGAGGGCCTTCTTCAGGAACCTCCCGACGCCGCCGGAGCCCTCGTAGGCGAACTGGATCTGCCCCTGGTAGGCGACCATCGCCCCCTGCCGGGCGAGCAGGTCGCCGTCGAGCCGGACCTTCAGCAGCCGCGGGTTCTGCAGGGACATCGTCTCCGTGGTGTCGGCTTCCAGGTTCTGACCGAAAAGGCTGCTCCTCATGTGGCTAGCCTTGCACGCGTGATCGACCTCAAGCTGCTGCGCGACGACCCGGACAGGGTTCGCGCTTCGCAGCGCGCCCGTGGCGACGACCCGGCGCTCGTCGACGCGCTGCTCGCCGCCGACGAGGCCCGGCGGGCGGCGGTGACGGCGGCCGACAACCTGCGCGCGGCGCAGAAGGAGGTCTCGGCGTCGGTCAAGAGCGCCTCCCCTGAGGACCGGCCGGCGGTGCTCGAGAGGGCCAAGGCGCTCGCCGCCGAGGTCAAGCAGGCGGAGGCCGCGCAGACCGCCGCGGAGGACGCCCTGCGCGCCGCGCACCTGGCCGTCCCGAACGTCGTGCACCCGGCGGTGCCGCCCGGTGGTGAGGCGGACTTCGTCGTGCTGTCCCAGACCGGTGACGTCCCGTCGTACGACTTCGAGGTCCGTGACCACCTCGCCGTCGGCGAGATCCTCAAGGCGATCGACACCGAGCGCGGCGCCAAGGTCTCCGGTTCCCGGTTCGCCTTCCTCACCGGTCCGGGGGCGCTGCTGGAGCTCGCCCTGGTGAACATGGCGATGGCTCGCGCCGTCGCCGCCGGCTTCACACCGATGATCGCGCCCGCGCTCGTCCGGCCCGAGGCGATGGAGGGCACCGGCTTCCTGGGCGCCCACGCCGCCGAGGTCTACAAGCTGGAGGCCGACGACCTCTACCTCGTCGGTACGTCGGAGGTGCCGCTCGCGGCCTACCACTCCGGCGAGGTGCTGGACGCGCTGCCGCTGCGGTACGCCGGGTTCTCGTCCTGCTTCCGCCGCGAGGCCGGGTCGCACGGCAAGGACACCCGCGGCATCATCCGGGTCCACCAGTTCGACAAGGTCGAGCTGTTCTCCTACGTCGCCCTCGACGCGGCGGAGGCGGAGCACGAGCGGCTGCTCGAGCAGGAGAAGGGCTTCCTCACCGACCTCGAGCTGACGTTCCGGACCATCGACGTGGCCGCCGGAGACCTCGGGTCGTCCGCGTCGCGCAAGTTCGACAACGAGGCCTGGCTGCCGTCGCAGCAGCGCTGGCTGGAGCTCACGTCCACGTCCAACTGCACCGACTTCCAGGCCCGGCGGCTCGGCATCAGGCACCGCGTGGACGGCTCGCCGCAGGTCGCCGCGACCCTGAACGGCACGATGTGCGCGGTGGGCCGGACGCTCGCCGTCCTGCTCGAGGTGCACCAGCGCGCCGACGGCTCGGTGCACGTGCCGGTGGCGCTGCGCCCGTTCCTCGGCGGCGTCGAGGAGATCCTGCCTTCGTGAGCTCCCCCGACTGGGCGCCGAGGCTGGTCGCGAGCGACCTGGACGGCACGATCGTCCGGTCGGACGGGACCATCTCGGCCCGCACGGTCGCGTCGCTGGCGGCGGTGGAGGCCGCCGAGGTCCCCTTCGTCATGGTGACGGGCCGCCCGATCCGCTGGATGCGGCAGATCAGCGAGATGACCGGTCACCACGGCCTGGCGATCTGCGCCAACGGCGCGCTCGCCTACGACCTGCGCACCGAGCGGGTCGTGCGTGCCTCCCTGCTCTCGGCCACCGCGGCGCGCGACGTCGTGGCCGCGCTGCGGGCGGCCATCCCCGGCATCGCCTTCGCGGTCGAGCGCCTCGACGCCGGGTTCGCCCACGAGCCGAGCTACCGGCCGCGCTGGGACTCCGCCGACGCGCGCACCCAGGCGCCCATCGAGGAGCTGCTCACCGAGGACGTCGTGAAGCTGCTCGCCCGGCACGAGGACATCGGCTCCGACGACCTGCTGGCCGCGGCCCGCGCGGCCAGTCCGGGCGGCGCGACGCTCACCCACTCCTCAGGTGACGGGCTGCTCGAGATGTCGGCCGAGGGCGTCTCGAAGGCCAGCGGGCTGGCGGCCTTCGCCGAGGAGCACGGCGTCGGGGCCGCCGACGTCGTCGCGTTCGGGGACATGCCGAACGACCTGCCGATGCTGACCTGGGCCGGCTGGGGGGTGGCGGTCGCGAACGCCCACCCGGAGGTGCTCGAGGTCGCCGACGAGGTCACCGCCTCCAACGACGACGACGGGGTCGCCGAGCTCCTCGACCGCTGGTTCCCGACGGCCCGGAGGTCGGCCTAGAGGTACTGACCGCCGGACTGGCCGGGGTTGGCCTCCGGCGCCGCCAGCATCCCGGGCGGGAGCTGCGGCCGGCCGCCGCGCATCTGCTCGAGCTGGACCCGGGCGGCCATCTGCTGGGCGAACAGCGCGGTCTGGATGCCGTGGAACAGGCCCTCGAGCCACCCGACCAGCTGCGCCTGCGCGATCCGCAGCTCGGCGTCCGACGGTGGCGGGCCCTCCGTGAACGGCAGGGTGAGGCGGTCGAGCTCCTCGCGCAGCTCCGGCGCGAGCCCCTCCTCGAGCTCCTTGATCGAGCTCTCGTAGATCTCCTTGAGCCGGGTGCGGGCGCTGTCGTCGAGCGGGGCAGCCCGCACCTCCTCGAGCAGCTGCTTGACCATCGAGCCGATCCGCATCACCTTGGCGGGCTGCTCGACCATGTCGACCGGGTTCTTCTCCTCGTCGCCGGTGGCCGGGGGCACCTCGATGCGCTGGCCGTCCTGGCCCACCACCACGATGCTCTGCTGGTCGTCCGCGTTGTCGCTGTCGCTCATGCCCTCATCCAACCTCACCGCCGACGGCGAGGACGACCTTGCCGACGTGACCGGACGCCTCGACCACCCGGTGGGCCTCGGCAACCTCCTCCAGCGGGAGGACCCGGTCGATCACGGGGCGCACGTCCCCGCTCTCGACGGCGGGCCAGACCGCCGCCAGCACAGCACCGACGATCGCCGCCTTCTCCGCCTCCGGTCGGGCCCGCAGCGACGTCGCGTGCACCGACGCCCGCTTGGCCAGCAGCATCCCCAGGTCGAGCTCGCCCTTGACCCCGCCCTGCAGCCCGATGACGACGAGCCGGCCGTTCGTCGCCAGCGCCCGCACGTTGCGCTCGAGGTACTTGGCCCCCATGTTGTCGAGGATCACGTCGAACGGGCCGGCGTCGACGAAGTCCTCGTCCTTGTAGAGGACGGCGCGGGTCGCCCCGAGGTCCAGTGCCCGCTGGGCCTTCTCGGCCGAGCCGACGGTCACGGTGACGTCCGCACCGTGGCGGGCGGCGAGCTGCACCGCGCACGTCCCGATCCCCGAGGTGCCGCCGTGGACGAGGAACCGCTCGCCGGGCTGCAGGGCGGCCAGCTGGAACACGTTGGACCAGACGGTGCAGGTGACCTCCGGCAGGGCTGCGGCCTCGACGAGGCTGACGCCGGCAGGCACGGGCAGCAGCTGACCCACCGGGACCGCGACCTTCTCGGCGTACCCGCCCCCGGCCAGCAGGGCGCACACCTGGTCCCCGACCGACCAGCC
>CAMLIA010000014.1 GCA_946479905.1 uncultured Frankiales bacterium
GGCGTGTCAGCGTCTCAAGCCCTGACCACCACCCACGGAAGTGTCAGGAGAGCCGCTTTTCGTGCGAAATTCGTGCGCTTGGTGCCGACCCTGCCGGGCGTGTTGTCGATCGGGAAGCTCGCTCCGGGTACGGATCCGGCCGCCTACTACCTGGACCGGGTGGCGGATCGGTCCTGTCCGACCGACTACTACACCGGCTCCGGGGAAGCGCCCGGGCGGTGGATCGGGCGCGGTGTCGAGCGGCTTGGCGTGGAGGGCCCGCTCGATTCGGACCGCGCGCACGGTCTGCTTCGGGACCTGCTGAAGGGGGTCGGGCCGGACGGTCAGCAGCTCACTGCGCCGGTGCTGCGGTCGGACGGGCGCAGCCGCGTCCTCACGGCAGAGGTTGTTGAGGTCGTGCAGCGCTCGGCGGCTGCGGTGGACGTCGATGTGGAGGAGCTGCTGACCAGGCAGCGGGGCACGGAGCTGGTGAAGGCGTGGCAACGGGCCGAGGCCGAGCTCGACCGGGCCCAGCGGCGGCCGATCTGGCCGGCGCCGACGATGAAGGCTACGACCGCGGCGAAGCTCCTCCAGGCGTGCGGGCTGGACCCGACGGTGGCGTTGCCGATGGCATCGCACCCGCGCCGGTTCCGGGATCGGCTCGCCCGCGCCCTGAGCCATCAAGACACCAAGGTCGACGTTCGCCTCCCCGGGCTGGATCTGACCTTGTCTGCTCCGAAAAGCGTCTCGGTGCTCTACGCCCTCGCCGGCCCCACGACCGCGCCCTCGTCGAGCGAGACACAAGCCGCCGGGCGCGGAGACGACACGGCAAGTCGGGTCGCGGGCCTGGTGCAGAACGCGCACCGCGCGGCTGTGCAAGCCGCTGTCGACTACCTCGAGCTGTCGTGCACCGGCGCGCTGCGGGGGCACCACCGTGGGGATGGGACGGACACCTACGTGGCAACGGATGGGTTCGTCGGCGCGGCGTTCGAGCACCGGTCCAGCCGCTGCGGCGATCCGCAGCTGCACACCCACGTCGTCGTGGCGAACCTCTTGCACGGCGAGGACGGGAAGTGGTCGGCGCTGAACACGCGGGAGATCTACGCGCAGGCCAAGACAGCGGGCTACGTCTACCAAGCCGTGCTGAGAGGCGAGCTCACCAAGACGCTGGGCGTCGAGTGGGAGCCGGTGCGCAACGGTCAGGCCGACATCGCCGGCATGCCCAAGCCGCTGCTGCGCCTGTTCAGCAAACGTCGCGTCCAGATCGAAGCCGAGATGGAACGCCGGGGTCTTGAGGGGACATGGGGCGCGCAGAAGGCCACCCTCGACACTCGGAGCGCGAAGCCGGCGTCTGAGCCAGAGGTGTCGTTGCGTCAGCGATGGCTGACCGAAGCGCGCGAAGCCGCATGCGACGTCGAGCAGGTCCTGGCCAAGACCCTCCGTCATGCCGACTCGGCGGCCGTGGGCGTGGTCGCGGGTGAGCTGGCTCGGGTGCAGGGCCCAGCCGTCGATGACCTTGCGGATGCGCTGCTCGAGCCGGACGGGCTGACGCTGAAGCGCGCGACGTTCGACCGGAAGGACCTCCTGCGCGGCGTCTGCGAACACCTGCCCGTCGGGACGCCGGTGTCGCTGACGACACTGCGCGCGCTGGCGACCCGAGTGCTGCGAGATGACCGGGTCGTTCCGCTCCTCGGGGACGTGCCTGTGACGGCCCGCCGCTACAGCACCCGTGAACTCATCGCCCTCGAGCAGGACGCCGTGCGGCTCTCGACCACACGCCTCGCCGACAAGGTCGCCACCTTGCATGCTCCCGACGTCGATCGCGCCCGAACCGAAGCCGCACGGCTCGGGCTCTCCGAGGAGCAGCATCTCATGGTTCAGCGGCTCCTGACCTCGGGTGCCGGTGTGGAGGTCGTCGTCGGTTCTGCGGGGTCCGGGAAGACCGCGGCGCTGCGGGTCGCCGCCGACGTATGGAAGGCCGCGGGCGTCCCGGTGCAGGGCACGGCTCTCGCTGCGATCGCCGCCCGGGTCCTAGCCGACAGCGCCGGGATCGAAGCCATGTCGCTGCAGAAGCTCCTCAACCACCTCGACAAGGCCGAGCCCGGCACCACAACGGCGGAACCGTACTTGCCTGCTGGTGGGGTGCTTATCGTCGACGAGGCAGGCATGGTCGGGACACGCAGCCTGCACCGGCTTCTCACCCTCACCGCCGCTAGCCACACCAAGCTGGTGCTCGTCGGGGACCCGCATCAGCTACCGGAGATCGAAGCCGGGGGTCTGTTCAGCACCCTCGCCGCGAGGCTGCCCAGCGTCACCCTCGAGCGCAACCAGCGGCAACAGTCCCGCTGGGAGCAGCGGGCCTTGCGGCAGCTCCGCACCGGCGACCCGGTCAAGGCCCTCAACGCGTACCTGCGCAAGGGCAGGCTGCGGATCGAAGACGACCCGGCAGCGCTCACCGACCGGCTCCTCCTGGACTACGAACAGGCCGTCGCGACCCACCGACCTGAGCAGGTCCTCGTCATCGCCTCCTCACGCAGCGACGCCCGTCGTCTCAACGCGCAACTCCGCGCCCGACTTCTCATGGAAGGGCGTCTGGGCGATGGTGAGCTGGAGATCCCGCTCCCGCCGCTCGAACGGCCGAGCACCATCGGCCCGAGTCCGGCCGGGCGCGTCGCGCGATATCGGGTGGGGGAGCAGGTCCTCGTCACCGTCAACGACTACCCACGCGGCCTGCTCAATGGTTGCCGCGGCACTGTCATCACCCTCGACCTTGAGCAGGCGTCGCTGCTGGTGCGGCTCGACGATGGACGCACCCTCGAGCTCGACCGGGACTACCTGCAGACGGGTCAGCTCACACATGGCTACGCCCTCACTGCCCACAAGGCACAGGGCACGACTGTCGATGTCGCGCTGCTCTGGGGGACGAACATCCTGACCCGAGAGACCGGGTACGTGGCGATGAGCCGTGGGCGGGAGCGCAACACGCTCTACGCCACCTGGGACCTCCTTCGGCGAGACTTTGCCGACACGAGCGACGATCTTGACCGTCCTTCCGAGCACCGCCGGGGTCCCGACCTCGAGCAGCGACGCGATCTCGCCCGTGCCGGCCTTGCACAGCGGCTGGGCAGCAGCGGCCGCCAAAGGACCGCCCGATCCTGGTGGCGCCGACCGGCACTTCAGACGGACGCCGTGCCGATCCAGGAAGAGCCTGTCGTGGTCCGCGAGCTCGGGCGGGCCCTAGGCGACTGAGGACAGACCTCACATCGCAGGGTGGCAGGGTCAGTGCGGCTTGATCGCGAGCAACGAGATGCTCTTGACGCCGTAGGTCTGGGTGGCGCCGCGGGCGGAGTCGGACAAGAAGGCGTAGGCGCTGTTGTCGCGGACGGTCTCGACGCGCAGCCCGGCTGCCTCGATGGCGGCTTGGTAGTCGTCGATCTGGGCGGCACCGCCGATGCAGGCGGCCCACAGCTCGGCGTTGCAGACGATCGCTTCGGTCAGGGGGCGTTCGGTGACGATGTCGGATAGGGCGAGCCGGCCGCCGGGGACGAGAGCCTTGGCGACTGCCTGGAAGACGGCGGGCTTGTCGGCGGAGAGGTTGATGACACCGTTGGAGATGACGGCGTCGAAGGACCCGTCCGGGACGGGTGGTTGCTCGATGTAGCCCTCGACGAACCGGACGGTGGACAGGCCGTTGGCGGCGCGCAGCTGCTCGGCCTTGGCCAGCTGGGCGGGGGTCATGTCGACGCCGGTGACGGAGCCGGCTGCTCTGACGAGGTGTGCGGCGGCGAAGGCGTCGGTGCCGGAGCCGCTGCCGAGATCGAGCACGCGGTGGCCGGTGGGGTCGCCGAGCAGGTCGAGGAAGTAGCCGACTCCGGCGAAAGAGGCGAGCGCGGCGGCGGGGATGGCGTCGAGGAGCTTGGTGGGGTAGCCGAGCCGTTCGGCCAGGCCGCGGCCCATCTCGAAGTGGTACTGCTGCTCGGGGTGTTCGGCGACGTGCTGGTAGACGTCCTTGACGCGGCGCTCGAGGTCCGCCGTGTCGAGCTGTGCGGTCTGGGTCGGCGTGTGGGTCATCGTCGGGCTCCCTTGCTGTCGAGCGGCTGGTCGAGGATCTGCCAGGCGCCCTGGCCGATGGCCAGGACACCGCGGGCGGGGAGCGGAACCCCGCCGATGTCTGGGTTCGGGGTCACCTGGGTGGGCCGACCGAGGTCTTCGCCCTCGAGGACGGCGGTGCTGTCGTCGATGAAGTACATCCGCTCCGGCATGAGGATCCCGGCATGCCCGCTGGGCATCGTCCCGGACATCCGGATGTCGCCGAGGCCGAGTGCCCGCCGGGCCATGACCTCGCGCGCACGGACGAACCGTGGGGATCGCCAGCTGCCCAGGGGGAGCCGGGGGCTGATCGCGTTCATGGCCCGCAGCATCGGCGTCTGCCGCGCGGTGAGCGTCCAGTCCAAGGCGGGGGCGTCGACGGTGACGTGCAGCGAGGCAGGTCCGGTCCAGTCCAGCCTGATGGTCGCGTGGGCGACGGTGCTGCAGGCCGGGCCGTAGTACCGCGGGCACGCGGTGTCGACGCTGTCGCCATCGACGTAGATCGACCAGCGGCCCTCGGGGTCGCGATGCCACACCGTCCGGTACGGCGAGAAGTCGTTCTCCGGGAACACCCGCAGCGCGAGCACGTGGCCGGAGTCGAACGGCAGCCCGAACACTCCCCACCCCTTGACGTACTCGAAGCCGGGCCAGGGCGGAGCGCCGACCCGTTCCGGGAGGCCGGCCAGTCGGGTGGCGAGGTCGGGCATGTCCGTTGCTCGTCCTCTCAGTAGCTGAAGGTCGTGGCGCCGTCGCCGATCCACTCCCACAGCGGCACGGTGCCGCCGAGCCTGGCGTTGGAGACGAGGCCGGCCTCGTCGAGCTTCTTGGAGTTGAAGCAGATCGGGCAGACCAGCAGCTCGCCGCCCGCCGCCTCGTAGCGCTTCATGAGATCGGGAAGGCTCGGACAGCCCTCGCAGGCGGTGCCGATCGCGGTGCCCTCGAGGGCCAGGCGCACGGCTTCCTTGGTGAGGAACGTGATGGTGGGCCGGCCGCTCTCGGCAGCCCCGACGGCCACCAGCAGCGCGATCATCACCTTCTCGGGGTCTTCGAGCCCGGTGCACAGGCTGATGGCGGCCTTGTTGCTCATGGTGGGTGTCCTTTCGGTCGTCGGAAGGGGATTGGAAGCCGGCGTCAGGTCCGGGTGTCCGGCTGGAAGCCGGAGCAGAGCAGGTCGATCGCTTCGATCTGCTGCCCGGCGCGCAGGTAGGCCTGCTGCTCGATGACGTGCCAGCTGTCGTCGCCCCACGGCGTCGGGTGCATCCGCAGCCGCCAGGAGACGTGCACCCGGCCGCCGATCTCACCGACTGTGCCGTCGAGTACCTCGAACTCGGTGGCGCCACCGAACCAGCTGCGGATGCTGTCGACGATCTGCGAGGCCCCCTCGCACTCGCTCAGGCCGGGCGGGATCAGTGCCCGCATGGTGGCGCCCGGGGTGAAGCAGTCGGCCATCCGGTCGAAGTCGCGGACGGCCAACGCCTCCAGCAACAGGCCGCCGACAGACCAAGACGGCATCGTTGTGGTGTCCTGCACTGCACTTGATCGCGTCATGCTGTCGTTGTACGGCGGGCGCAGCCGGCGTCGCGATAGGGCGTTCGCCCGATCTTTCGGACCTCAGTCGACGAGCTCCGCGACGGTCACCAGCCCGTTCCTCATCGCGAACAGCGCGGCGGCGCCTCGGGAGGTGACTCCGATCTTGGCGTAGATGTGCTCGGCATGGGTGTTCACGGTCTTGGCCGAGATGCTCAGCTGCTGCGCGATCTGCTGCTTGGTCCGGCCCCGCGCGAGCAGCACGAGGATCTCGACCTCGCGGGCGGTCAGCCCGGCCGGGTGCTCGGTCCGGCGCCGCACCCGGTGGCCGGCGGCGTCGAGCACGGCCCGCACCGCGTCACTGTCCAAGCGTCCTGCGGTCACCTCGGCGCAGACCACCTCCCGGGCGTCCTCGCGGGACAGGGCACTGCGATGGGGTCGGGGTTCGAGCAGCGCGTGGTAGACGTCCGCGGCGGCGAGCACCCGAGCCGCCATCGGCAGCCCGTCGGCGGCCACTCCCGAGGGGTAGCCGGAGCCATCCATCCGCTCGTGATGCAGCGCCGCGAGTTGTCCGATCGCACCGAGCGCCGCGGGCTTGGAGAAGGTGCGGGCCGTCAGATAAGGGTGAGTCCGGACCCGTTCACGTTCGGCAGTCGTCAGCCGGCCGGGCTTGTCGAGAATGCTGGCGGACACCCCGATCGTGCCGACGTCGTGCACCAGCCCGGCCCGGCGTACCAGGGTGACGTCGTCGCTCGGGAGCCCGACCGTGCCGGCGGCGGTCGCGGCGAGCGCGGCAACCCCACGGGAGTGCCCGAGCGTGAACGGCGACTTGACGTCGGCGTAGTCGGCGAACGCCTCCAACGCCACATCGAGCTCCGGCTCGCTCAGCTGCCGCTGCAGCCGGTCGTGCCCACCGATGAGGCTGTCCCAGCCGTCGATCTCCTCCAAGGCGACGAGCAGGTCACCGGCGTGACTGCAGAAGGCGTCGACCAGTTCCGGGTCGAACTCGGTGCCGCGGCGCGAGTGCAGCATCTCGCAGGCCGCGTCGACACCGCCGAGGCGGTGGAGCATCTCGACGTCGTTGGCGATGTGGACGATCCGCATGATCCGCGCGATCTGTTCGCCGTGCAGCTGGGCGGGGGAGCCCTTGCCATCCCACCGCTCGAACGCCTGCTGCAACGGATCCCGCACTTCCGGCCCCAGCCCCAGCCGCAGTGACAGATCACCTGAGGCCTCGCAGTGCGAAGCCATCGAAGCACGGACCTCGTTCGACCCGCCCGCCAGGAACTTCCCGATCATCGTCAACCGGCGGATCGGGGAGCTGCCGCTGCCGACGTGGCCGAGCATGAAGCGCATCATCGGCACCCCGGTCAGGTCGACCAGGTAGCTGTCCGCCCGCACCTTCATGTCGTCGCCGAACCACTTGCCCATCTCGTGCGCGTCCGCGACGCAGCCGACCCAAGCCAGCAGGGACACGTAGAAGATCGCCGCCCGCTCGTCCTCGGACAGCCCCTCGAGCTCCGCGACCCGCATCGCGATCAGCGTCTGCCGAATGATGTGCTCCTGCGGCTGCCCCAGCCCAAGATCGGTAGCAAGCGACAAGGCAGCCACGAGCTCGGAGAGCCGAACGTCTCCCACGAGCGCTGTCACGCACGCAGCCTACGAAGCACCGCGGCGTCGGGCTACACCCCGGCATGCTCGGACCGCAGGCGGGCCGTTGGTCCCCTCAGGTGTCGGCCTTGTCCTCTGTGGCGCACGACCTCCAGCGAGCAGGCTCGAGGTGCCGGCTCGGCGGCGGGAGGCTGTGATGAGAGTCCTCGTAGTGGTCAACGGACCGGCGTACGGGGAGGACACGACCTACAACGCGATCCGGCTGGCTGCGGCCCTGGCCAAGCGCGACGGCGTGCAGCTGCAGCTGTTCCTGATGGGTGACGCCGTCACCTGCGCCATCGCCGGGCAGAAGGTCCCCGACGGCTACTACCACCTGGACCGGATGCTGTCCTCGATCCTGCGGCACGGCGGCGAGGTGGCCTGCTGCGGCACCTGCCTGGACGCCCGGGGCCTGACTGAGGAGCTGATAGTGCCCGGAGCGCGACGCTCGACGCTGGAGGAGCTGACAGACTGGACGCTGGCGGCCGAGAAGGTCCTGGTCTTCTGATTTCGACGTCAGCCGGATGCGGTGGGCAGTCCGGCGCGAGCCCACTCGGGGAAGCCGTCCTCGAGCCGCCGGGCTTGGTAGCCCCGTCGGCGCAACAGTCGGACGGCGTCGTCGGCGTAGACGCAGTAGGGGCCGCGGCAGTACGCCACGACCTCGCTGTCATGGGGCAGTTCCTTCAATCGCTTGGTGAGGTCCGCCATCGGCAGCGACCGGGCGCCGCTGATGTGCCCGGCGGCGTACTCGGGCGTCGGCCGGACGTCGAGCACCACGACGTCACCCTTCCGTAGCCGGCTGCGCAGCTCAGCTTGGCTGATCGACTCCAGTCCGGTGCGATCGCCGAGGTAGGCCTCGGCCAGCCGGTCGAGCTCGGCGACGTGCGCGGCCGCGACCTCACGCAGCGTCTGCCAGAGGTCGCGGACCTGGTCGCTGGCCAGGGCGTAGAAGATCCGGGTGCCGTCCCGGCGCGTGGTGACCAGGCCGGCGCGGAGCAGCTGCTGCAGGTGCTGGGAGGTGTTCGCGACGCTCTGGCCGATCTCCACGGCCAGTTCCTCCACCGAGCGCTCTCCCTGCGCCAGGACATCCACCAGCTCGGCGCGTCGGCCGCTGCCGAGTGCCTTGCCGACGAGTGCGAACCCGTCGAACAGGGCGTCCTTCGATGCGCGCTCAGCCATCTGCCGTCTCCACACGGCAACTTTAAGTGTTCAAGCAAAGACTTGACAAGGCTCGAGATCGGCAGAATCCTTTCTCAAGGAACTTCTTGAGTATCGGCACAGCGGGGGAGATGGACATGGGACACCTCACGGCGGAGCAGGTGCAGGGTCTGGACCCGTACGCCTTCCTGGCGGTGCTCGGCAAGCGGGTCATCCACCCGGGAGGTCGCGCCTCGACCGACCGGCTGCTGGAGTGGGCGGCCATCCAGCCCGGCCAACAGGTGCTCGACATCGGCTGCGGGGTCGGCACGACAGCGGTCCGCCTCGCGCAGCAGCACGACGTTCACGTGGTGGCTGCCGACATCTCCCCGCTGATGCGGGAACGCGCGCAACGCAGCGTCCAGGCGAAGGGGCTCACCGAGCAGGTCCGGGTCGAGGACGCCGACATCACTGCCCTGCCCTATGCGGACGGCACGTTCGACGTCGTCCTGGCCGAGGCGGTCACGATGTTCGTCGACCGCCCGAAGGCCGCTGCCGAGCTGGCGCGGGTCTGCAAGCCGGGCGGTCGGGTGCTCGCGACCGAGTTCTGCTGGCGCCGCCCGCCGACCGCCAAGGCCCGGGAGGTCTTCCTCGGTCAGGTCTGCCCGGGGCTGCGGTTCGACACCGACGCCGAGTGGGTCGAGATCTATGCCGGTGCCGGGCTGACCGACGTGCACACCGAGATGGGTCCGTTCGCGATGATGACTGCCCGCGGATTCCTTGCCGACGAGGGTGTCCACGCGCTGTCGGTCATGGCACGGGTGCTGTCGCGTCCGGCGTACCTGCGCAAGATGATGTGGCTGATGCCGCGGATGTCCGCCGCGGTGCCCTACCTCGGCTACGTCGTCGTCGAGGCCCGCAAGCCCGCAGCCGTGCTGCAGGAGGCCTGAGTGACCGACCCGCTGATCGTGCCGCTCGTCGACGAGGGGCTGGGCAACTCCGCCTACCTCGTTGATCTCGGCGACGGCCGGGCTCTGGCGGTCGACCCGTCGCGGGACCTGCGTGCCCTGCGGGAGGCCAGCGGCAAGCACGGCCTGACCGTGGCGTACGCCGCGGAGACCCACCTGCACGCGGACTTCCTCACCGGCTCGGTGCAGCTCGCCGCTGACCAGCGTGCCCAGGTCGTCGCCTCGGCCGCCGGCCATCGGCTGTTCGACCACCGAGGGCTCGTCGAGGGCGACGAGATCGACCTCGGCGGCTTGACCCTGCGCGCGCTGGCCACCCCTGGCCACACGCCGGAGCACCTGTCCTACCTGCTGCTCGACGGCGCTGAGCAGCTGGCCGTGTTCACAGGCGGGTCACTCATCGTCGGAGCCGCCGCTCGCACCGACCTGGCCGGGGCCGAGAACACCGAGGCCCTCGCCCGCGCCCAGTACCGCTCGCTGCACCGCCTCGTCGTCGAGCTGGCCGACGACACTCTGGTGCTGCCGACCCACGGCGCCGGGTCGTTCTGCTCCGCGCCGCCCGGCGCTGCCCGGACCAGCACCATCGGCGAGCAGAAGAGGACCAACCCGCTGCTCGCCGCACCCGACGAGGACACCTTCGTCCGGGCCCTGCTCGACAGCCTCGGCAGCTACCCGGCCTACTTCACCCGCCTCGGCGAACTCAACCGGCACGGCCCTGCCGTCCTCACCGACGCCCCCAGCTTGGCCCCGTTGGGCCCAGAGCAGGTCGCGCGGCTGCAGCAGACCGGTGCACAGGTCATCGACGCCCGCCGGTTCACCGATTTCGCCGCCGGCCACCTCCCGGGGTCGCTGAGCATCGAGCTGCGCAGCGCGTTCGCCACCTGGCTCGGTTGGCTCACCGACCCCGCCCGGCCCGTCGTCATCGTCCGCACCCCCGACCAGGACCCCGACGAGATCGTCTGGCAGGCCCTGAAGGTCGGCATCGACCAGCTCGCCGGTGAGCTCAACGGCGGCGTCAGCGCCTGGCAGGCCGCCGGCCACGCCATCCGGTCGCTGCCCCTGGTCGACGCCGCCGACGCCGACCCAGCCCGAGTCGTCGACATCCGCCAACACAACGAGTACGCCGCGGGGCACATCCCTGGCGCCCGCAATGCCGAGCTCGCCACCGTCGCTACCGCGGGTCTGACCGGGCCGGTGCAGACCCTGTGCGGACACGGCGAACGCGCCGCGACCGCCGCCAGCCTGCTCGCCGCGCAAGGCCATCAGGACGTCAGCATCGTCACCGGCGGCCCGCCCGACTGGGCCGCCGCACACGACACCAGCCTCGAGCTCGACGGGTGACCACACTGGAGACCACCAGCCGGCGGGCAGGGATCCGGCTCGGGCTACGAGAGAACCTGGCCCAGTTCAGCCTGCTCGTCGCGGTCAACGCCCTCGTCGGCGGCACCCTCGGCCAAGAACGCACCGTCGTCCCGCTGCTCGCCAAGCAAACCTTCCACCTCACCGGCTACAGCACCGCGCTGACCTTCATCGTCGCGTTCGGCCTCGTCAAAGCCGCCACCAATTTCTTCGCCGGCACCCTGTCCGATCGCTACGGCCGCAAGCCCGTCCTCATCGCCGGGTGGCTCGTGGCGCTGCCCGTCCCAGCACTGCTGATCTGGGCACCCAGCTGGTGGTGGGTCATCGCCGCAAACGTGCTGCTCGGCATCAACCAGGGCCTGACCTGGTCCACCACCGTCATCATGAAGATCGACCTCGTCGGCCCCGCCCGCCGCGGCCTCGCGATGGGCTTCAACGAGGCCGCCGGCTACGGCGCGCTGGCGCTGACCGCGCTCGCTACCGGCTGGCTCGCCCAGGCCTACGGGCTGCGTCCGGCACCGTTCCTGCTCGGGGCCGCCTACCTCGCCCTCGGCCTCGGCCTGTCCACCCTCGCCGTGAAGGAGACCCGCGGGCACGCCCACCTCGAGGCCGCCGCGCACGTCACCACCAACAGCGACTTGCACGGCGACCTGAGCACCCGCGAGATCGCCGTCCTCACCTCCTTCACTGAGAAGGCCCTGTCCGCGGCGAGCCAGGCCGGGATGGTGAACAACCTCAACGACGGCCTGGCCTGGGGCATGTTCCCGCTGCTGTTCACCCAGCACGGCCTGAGCATCAGCCAGATCGGGGCGCTCGCCGCGCTCTACCCCGCCGTCTGGGGCCTCGGGCAACTTCTCACCGGCGGGCTGTCGGACCGGATCGGGCGCAAGTGGCTGATCGCCGGCGGCATGTGGCTGCAAGCCGCCGCCCTCGCGCTCTACGCCGTCGGGACCACCTTCAGCACCTGGGCCGTCGCCGCGGTGCTGCTCGGCGCCGGCACTGCGATGGTCTACCCGACCCTGCTCGCCGCCATCGGCGACGTCGCCCACCCTGCCTGGCGAGCCCGTTCCGTCGGGGTCTACCGGCTCTGGCGTGACGGCGGCTTCGCCGTCGGTGCCGTCCTCGCCGGAGTGCTCGCCGACTCCTACAGCATCAGCACCGCCATCTGGACCGTCGCCGTGATCACCGCCGCTTCCGGCGTCGTCGTCGCCGTCCGGATGTACGAGACACACCGACCAGCCGCCGTGACACAGTCACACTGAACGACCATCAGGAGGGCTTGTGAGCAACGCACCGCAGCTGGGACTGGTGCTGGACTGCCACGACCCCGAGGCGCTGGCGCCGTTCTGGGCCGACGCCCTGGGCTACGTCACCCTCGGCGGCGTCGACAACTACGTCCTGCTCGTCCCCGACGGCCGCCCGGGCCCCAAGCTGCTGCTCCAGCGCGTCCCCGAGAGCAAGGCCGTGAAGAACCGGATGCACCTCGACATCGAGGTCCCCGACATCGAGACCGTCGCGACCCGGCTCGAGACGCAGGGCGCCCGGCGCGTCAGCGCGGACACCCAGTCCGAGCACGGCAGCCGCTGGATCCTCATGACCGACCCGGAGGGCAACGAGTTCTGCGTCTGCGACGGCGGCGCCGGCGGCGGGTAGCGGCCCGGAGCAGCTCAGCGACCTGACGCGACCGCCCGGGTGAGGAACACGCCGCCCTCGAGCTCGACCCCGTTGCCTGTGACGTGATCCGCGAGCACGTCACGGACGGCAGCCAGGGCCGCTGGCCGCAGCGGTTCCGGGATGGTGTCGAGCACCGCGCGGCCCAGCCCGGTGCTCGCCAGGTGATCCGCCGCGTCCTCGGGACTCAAACCCAGCAGCAGCGGCAGCCGCGCCGCACGGACTTCCACCTCGACGAACCCTGCGTGGTGCAGGACGTCCTGGATTATCACCGGGTCGGACTGGGCGAACATCCCCGGACCCTGACTGGGCTCCGGCAGGGTGCCGTAGCGCAGGAGTGCGGCGCCCGGGATGGTGAGCCAGGCGTTGTCTGTCAGCGGCTGCCAGGTCGCCAGGCACAGCCGCCCACCGGGGCGAAGGCCGCGCGCGACGTTGCGGAAGGCCGCGACCGGGTCATCGAAGAACATCGTCCCGAACCTGCTGACCGCCAGGTCATGCTCAGCCGTGAACGGGTAGGTCTGGGCATCGGCTGCCACTAACGTGACGTGGGACTGGCGGGCAGCTGCGACACGCCGACGAGCGACAGCCAGCATCACCTCGGCGATGTCGACGCCCAGCACCGCACCGCCCGGTCCGGTCGCGCGGGCGGTGGCTAGTGTCGTCGCCCCACAACCGCAGCCCACATCCAGCACCGACTCGCCCGGCCGGATGTCGGCGAGACCGAGCAGCTCGTCAGCGACCGACGCCAGCAGCCGGTCGCGCCGATCCGCGTCGGCCACCCACCGCTGCCCGCTCTCGCCGTTCCAGTCCTCGTATTCGCTCTGGTTTGTCGTGGTCACCGGCCCACCCCGAACGCGGTCCGCAGCGCACCATCGATGTCGTCGTCCCGATCCAGACCCAGCCGCCGACCGATCGTGTGCACGACCATCCGCCCGGTGCCGTGCGCCAGCAGTCCACGGCCACGCGCCGCTAACCCCTCGAGCTGCTCGGCATCTCCAGCGGCGGGTGGACTGGCCAGCAGCGCAACGACCGAGTCGGCCACGACGGCGGTGGCCTCCCGGATCGACCCAAGCAGCGCCAACACCGCGTCCGGCTCGTAGCCGGCCCGGAGCGCCGACACCGTCAACTGCAGCAGCGAAGGGCTCGGCACGCAGAAGTTGGTGCCGATGTCGGTGTCGGTGGGGGAGCGCTCCACCACTCCGGTGGCCAGCAGCTCGTCGAGCCGCCTGGGAACCAGGCCAGGCAGCAACGCATGGAGCTGCTCCAACGTGGCGGCGGCGCCGGGCTCGTCAATCTCGACGAGCTGGTCCGGACCCAACCCCAGCACCTCACCCAAGTCCGCGCCGTCCCGCCACGACCTGACCAGGTCACGAATGCCGGCAAGGGAGTATCCGCGCGCCTGCAATCGCCCGATCAGCTCGAGGCGACGCAGATGCGTCAGTTGGTAGATCCCGACCCGGCCGCGGCGTTCCGGCGCGGGCAACAACCCCTCGGTCTGGTACTCGCGGATCGTGCGCACCGGCACACCCGCTCGGGAGGCCAGCCCATCGACCGTCATCCCTGCGTCTGAGCCGGCCGGCTGCGGTGACGTCACCCCTAGACCATAACAGCGACAACCGTTACGGTAAACACCGTGAGTATTGATCGGCGCGTCGTCCGGCCGGGGCTTGACCCCGCTCTGCTGCAGGTCCTGCGCTCCGCGACCGGGACACCCGCCGTCGCGTTCGCGGAGCCGCCCCGACCCCTCACCGGCGGGTACTGGGCGCAACTCGTCGCCTTCCAGCTCACCGGCGCACCAACCAGCTGGCAGGGCGAACTCGTCGCCCGGGTCATGCCCGACCCGTGGATCGCCGCCAAGGAAACCGCCATCCAGAGCGCGCTGGCCGACCAGGGGTGCCCGACTCCTAGGGTGCACGCCGCCGGTGGTCCCGACGACGGCCTCGGCCACGCCTTCATGGTGATGGACCTCGCCCCGGGTGCCCCGCTGCTCACGGGACTCGCCGGCGGTCGTGCCCTCGTAGCACTGCCGCGGCTGGTGATGCGACTTCCTGAGCTGCTCGCGACCACGATGGCTCAGTTGCACGGGCTCGACCCGGAGCCGGTGCGCGAGCGGCTGGTCCGAGCGGGGATCAGGGAGCACGGACTCGCGCCCGTTCTCGATGGGCTTCGAGCCGGAGGCGAGAAGTGCAATCGGACGGACCTGGTCGCCGCCGCGGACTGGCTCAAGGCACACCCTCCGAAGCACGCGCAGGACGTGGTGTGTCACGGCGACCTGCACCCGTTCAACTTGCTCGTCACCCCCGACGGGCACGTCACCGTGCTCGACTGGTCTGCCGCGCTGCTCGCCCCCGCCCTGTACGACGTGGCCTTCACCAACCTGATCCTGTCCGAACCCCCCATCGCCGTGCCGGCAGCTCTACGTCCCACGGTGCGGGCCGCCGGGCGAGCACTGGCGCGGCGCTTCCGCCGCAATTACGCCCGCGCAGTCGGCGGCACGCTCGACCGGCAGGCACTGGCCTGGTGCGAGGCTGTGATCTGCCTGCGCGCACTCGTCGAGGTCGCCCACTGGGTGGCCGCCGGTGAGCTCGACACACGCCGCGGGCACCCCTGGCTATTGAGCGGGAGCGCCTTCGCCAGCACACTTTCCGGCCTCACCGGACAGGCGGTCGCGGTCCGCTGACGCGGACCGGCAAGCACGTGCTGGAGCGGGTTGCCGGCACTCCGGCCGACTGCGTCAGGCCGGTCGTGGCTCCCTGGTGAGCGCCTCGTACCGGGCCAGGTAGAGCGGCCATCCGTCAGGAGCCTCGACGCCGGCCTGCATCGACTCCCATCCGGAGCCGTGACGCTCGAGGTGCCGGTGCACCAGAGTCACTCGGGTCTGGTCGGGGCCAGCGGAGGCGAACGTCACCTCGACCTCACTCGTCCGCTCCAGGTCGGACGTGACCTGCCAATCCGGCCCGATGTCCCAGCTGAACGCCAGCACATGCGGCGGGTCGAACGCGAGTACCCGCCCCCATCGGCAGATGCTCCCGTCCACGCCCTGGTCGTAGACGTCGCCGCCGACGTGCTGCTCGAGGACCGTCTTCTCGATCGGCACAGCCAGCATGTTGTGCTCGCGCGGCTTGATCCGGTCAAGGTCAGTGAACACCCAGAACGCCTGCTCGGGCGGAAGGTCGACCACGACCTCATGCCGGACCGATCCATCGGGCTCGACGCTCACGCCGTACCTCTCTTCTTCCTCGTTGTGGGTTTGGTCGACGTGTCGGACTGCTCCGGCCTGCTCTCGGCCACGACGGCCGCGAGGTCGCCGAGGGCCTGGGACCAGAACTGATCGAGCTGGCGCCGGTAGCGCGCCAGCCGCTGCGCGTCGATGCTGTACACGCGATGCCGGCCCGTCGGCGCGTCCTCGACGATCCCCGCGTCCTTGAGCACCTTCAGGTGCTGACTCACCGCCGGTCGGCTGATCGGCATCACGGCGGCCAGATCCGTGACCGTGCACGGACCCACCGAGAGCCGCTCGATGATTGAGCGCCGACTCGGGTCGCCGAGCAGTGCCCACGCATCCAACTGGTAAGCCGTCACGAACGCGTAAGTTACCACTGACGGGTCGAGGCGCAAGTGGGAGGTCGTACACGAGGACCATCCGAGTTCGGCCGGACCTCCGTGGAGACCCTCAGCAACGGGGTCGTCGGCTGTCCCCCGACCGGGCCGGGAATCGCCCAGGCGCATGGAGCGGGTGGTGGTCTTGCCTATCCATGCAAGGCGAAGCACGCTAAGGGTCGAAGTGGGTGGAGGTGTGGCCCGTGCTCGCGCTGCGCAGCAGACGGCAACGTGTGCGACGGTGCCGGTCCCGGCGCTATCGCCCAGACCTGCTCGTGCTGAAGGTTCCGGCGTTCGGCCTCATGATCCGTGGTCGCCGCGGCGCGCACGCGCTCACGGTCCTGCTCATTGCTGCGGACGCCGGCTGGGGCGCCGGTACCGGCAGGCTTGACTGGGGGCTGCTCGTCGGGTGCACGCTCGTGGCTGGCTGGGCGCTGTTCTGCCTGCGCCTCCTCCGGCTGACCATGGTCGGTCCAGAGGATCGCCGACCACCCGGTGGCACTGCAGGCGTGAGGGAACCACGGCGTCCGCGCCCGCGGCCCCCGGCAGGTTCGATGGCTCTGGCGCTGCCGGCCGATCCGCCTGACGAGGCGGCTGCCTTCGCGTGAAACGGGAACCCTGAGCGCATCATGACGACCAGGCCGATGAGGTGGAGGCTGCTCCCTCAACGTCGCCGACCTGGCCGGTTGAGCTAGCTGGCGTTGCTCCAGTCGAAGTCGTAGAGGATCCAGTTCGAATCGGTGAACGCGAGGTCCAGACCCTCAGCCTTCATCGAGAAGGACCCGACACCGCACTCGCCCTTCGTCCAGATGAACCCGTCGGGGAGCACGATGTGCGCTTCGTGACGTTCGCCTGTGACGGGGTTGGCGAAGTACCGCCCGGTGGCGGTGCCGACGCCGTCGGCGGCCATCGTGACGTCCAGACCGTTTGCGTTGATCGTGATGGCGGCCTTGACGAGGCCCACGACGTCGAAGGTGCCGCCGAGGATCTCCCAGGGCATGCCGCCGAGCTGACCGGTGTAGATCTGTGACAGCGCCCCGACCTGTTCGTCTGTCGTCTCGGGGGACACGATGAACACGGCCCGGCCGCCACCGTCGTGGATCGCTGTGGGCCAGTCGAGCGCAGCGATCGCCGTGACGCCCGCCAGGTCGACGTCCCCGCAGTGCCCGGACGTGATCACGTTGCCGACGAAGGCCTTACAGCTGCCGTCTGCGGATGTCGGGAATCCCGAGAAGTTGCAGGTGCATCCCGGTTGGCAGTTGCAGAACTCGTAGCCCTTTCCGACGAGCCGGTATTGGGTGCGCTGCTCGGTGACTGTGCTTGCCGTCATGACGACTCCTACATGCTGATGAGGTGGACGAGCAACGAGGGTGCGATGAGCAGAGCGGCGCCGAGTGCGGCCGCGGCGAGTGCCGTGACCTTGACGAGCTCGGGGCCTCCGGGCAGGAGCTTCTCGGCGCTGAGGACCAGGGCGAGCACCAGGGCCCAACCCAGCTGCATCCCGCCGAGCACGATGAGGATTGCCATCAGTGCCCAGCAGCAGCCGAGGCAGTACAGGCCGTGCTCGGCTCCGGCTGAGAATGCGGTCGCCGGGCGAGAGAGGCTGCTGCGGCGGGTGAGGAAGAACGACATGGGGCTGCGGCACCGGCGCAGGCAGGTGGCCTTGAGCGGGGTCAGCTGGTATAGCCCGGCGGCGATCAGCGTGACACCGGTGAGCCGTGCGACCCAGGCGCGACCGTCCATCAACGGGTCGCTCACTTCTCGCGAGACGAGGTAGGCCGGCAGCGCGGACGCGGCCCAGACACAGGCGTAACCGGCGACGAAGACAGGTACGGCGGCGACCACTCGCCGCTGGGCGGCCAAGGCGTACAGCGCAACGACCGGCGCGACGGCCGGAAGCA
Organism: uncultured Frankiales bacterium; assembly: GCA_946479905.1. Next base: position 17,879 of record CAMLIA010000014.1, read on the forward strand.
TCATCGCGGCCATCATCACGAGCCACGAACCGATGAACGACGCCGCGCCGGGCATGCCCATCGCGTCCGTCCGGGACGTGACGAACCAGCTGACCGCGGACACGGCGAGCAGCGGCAGCGCCACGAACACGAGAGCCTTACGGCCTCCATCGGCGACCCACACAACGGTCGCGCTAGAAGCCGTGGCAGGAACCGGGAGCGGGGGGTCGACGGTTTGCGCGCCCATGGCTCCCCCTCCGCGCGTCGAGATCCCTGGCCACGGTCTACACCTGATTGCGAGGGCTGTCACTGCCGACCTTGCGCTGACCAACGCGACGTCCAGGCACCGTGCTGACGATGCGCACTGGCCCGCCGATCGGCGGCCAGGCAAGCCTCCTCCACGGCTACATCGGACTGTTTCGACGCTACCGAGATCGGTGCTGCTGGGGAAGTCCGCTGGTCGCAGCCCGAAGGTTCCGCCGTCGAGGAGGATCGCGGTGCTGGCGCAGGGCGAACGCTAGAAGGTGTTCGTCGTAGAGCTGGACGCTGGACTTCGTCGGCGGGGTGACGCACCGGCCACGGCCCGACACCACAGTGTTACGTCGCTCGAGCTGGTCACGGCGCGACCCTGGTCTCACAGGCATACGACGGGTACGCCGGCACGACCCAGATCGGCCGGCGGAGAGCAACCGTCATCGGCTGTCCTCAAACGTGAACAGGTGACCGTTGCCGAGGTCTGCAAACATCCTGGGGCGCAGCGCGGCGATCAGCTGCGATCCCATAGGGCGAGCAGCGAGGCCGCGAGCCGGTCCGGCTCTGCGCGGTGTGGCGGGTCGAAGTGGTGCCGCTCGGCAAACACCTCCATGGTGAAGTCTGGGAAGACCTTTGCCAGGCGTTCAGCTAGCTCCTCGAACTGAACGGCACTGCTCAGCCCACCCAGCGCGTAATACACCGGTCGCCCGAAGGCCTCGAGCGACGCCCTCTGCAGGTCGTAGATGCGGAAGGTCTGCAGGAACGCCGCGATCCCCGCGGGTCGCTGAGCCATCCAAGGCGGTGGTGGTCCCGGTGGGTTCGGGGGCAGCTCGACGCCGTCCTTGACCGACAGCGCGCGGAAGGCAGCCATGAACTCCTCGGGCGGCAACGCTTCTAAGGCGGCGTACTCCTGCCAGAGCGTCGCGTGTTCGGGCGTCCAGTCCCAGCGGCCGGCCCAGGCGGGTTCCAGCAATGCGAGGCTCCGCACCCGATCGCCGTGCTCTGCGACGACCGCCAGGGCGGAGGACCCGCCGCCGGAGTAGCCGACGAGGTGGAACGTGCTCCACCCTCGGGCGTCGGCGTCGCGCAGAACCCCTTCAACTTCGGTGTTCAGGCTGTAGTGGTCGGGTGGCGTTGGGCCGCGGTAGACCTCCAGCTCCTTGACCAGCGGCTCGACGCGGGCGCCGAGAACCTCGACGAGCCCGGCGTAGGCGAGATGCCCAGGGAGCACGCTGCCCGGGAGGAACACCACGGGTTGGGTCGCGGCCTGGTCCATGCTTCCTCCACCCCTTCGCGTGCGGTGCTGTCCCATCAGACTGCTCGTTCCGGAGCAGGTCAATCCGACCCGTTTGGTGGTCGCGGGCCATGCGAGCATGCCGGAGTGGCTTCCCAGGTCTTCGTCGGCCGCGCCCATGAGCTCGCAGAGCTTCAGGCTCGGCTAGAGCGCGCACGGACCGGAGCCGGGTCCTGGGTGTCGGTGCTCGGAGAGGCCGGCATCGGCAAAACCCGCCTGGTCGCTGAACTGACCGGGCCGGCCAGGGTCGCGGGCGACCGGGTCCTGTCAGGCCGCTGTTCGTCCGTGGATGGCGACACGCCATTCCGACCGGTGGCCGAGGCCTTGATGACGGGGCTCCGCGACGTCGATCCACCGGGCCCGGAGGCCAACCTAGGCCCGTACCTCCCGGCGATCGCACGGTTCGTCCCGCGCTGGCGTGACCAACAGGATCCGTTGTTGAGCGAGTCGGTCGCTGTGCTGGGTGAATCGCTCCTGCAAGTTCTGACCTGGCTGGCGGGTGACGGTGCAATGCTCCTGGTGCTGGAGGATCTGCACTGGGTGGATCCGGCGACGCGGGCCTTGTGTGAGTACCTGAACGATCACGTCGGCGAAACTCCGGTGCTGATCGTGGCCACCGCCCGAACTGGAGACGGCGACCCGGCGCTTAGCCGGCTGCTCGGCCGGGAAGGCGGCCTGCACCTGTTGCCGTTCAGTCCCGAGGAGGTGACCGAGCTCGCGACGGCCTGGCTCGGCACCGCACCTGACGCCAGTCTCGCGCAACGACTGGTCCGGTCCGGTGGGCTACCGTTGCTGGTCGAGGATCTGCTGACCGACCCGACGCGAAGTGGCCGCTCGGGGCGCTACGGGATGCTCGTCGGCGAGCGGTTCTCCGTCGTGACGCCGGCGGCCCGCCGCGCGGCAGCAGCTGCCGCGCTGGTGGGGGAGCGGTTCACCTGGGAGCTGCTTGACGCCGCTGTCGGAGGCCCTGACCTGTCGGTCGCCCTGCACGAGCTGACGTCCGCGCAGCTGGTCGTCGCCGACCGCGACGGGTTCGCGTTCCGGCACGCGCTCGTCCGAGACCTGGTCCTGCAGGCGGCGGCGACCGAGGCAGCGGAGCTCCGAGCGAGTGTCGCGCTCGCGCTGGAGAACACCGGCGAGGACGAGGCGTTGTCGCGGGCTGCGGACCTGTGGGCGGCCGCCGGCGATCGGATGCGAGCCGCGCGGCTGCTGCAGCGGGCTGCGTCGGGCGCCAGCCAGCGAGGCGCACCGCGCACCGCCCAGGAGTTCCTCAGCCGAGCCGGCGTCCTCGCGGACGGGTCACCGCTGCGCGCCGAGGTGGACCTGACCCGCCTGCAGCTGCTGGTCGGGCACGGTCACCCCGCGGAGGCGCTCGAGCTGGGCGCGCGACTGCTCGACACGGCCGACCAGGGTGGTCGCTCGGACCTGGTGCGACGGCTGCGCGCCCGTGCGTTGCTGGACGCGGGACGGCCTGATGAGGCCCGCGCGGAGCTGGAGGCCGCTGACGCCACCGCTCGGCACACCGCCGGCGTGACCGCGGACGTGCTCGTGCTCCGAGCGAGGATCGCGTTGGGATCGGCGGGTGAGGATCGCAGGGGCGCGGCGGAGCACCTGGCACATGAGGCGGTGGCGATCGCTCAGCACGCAGGCGATCCGGCACTCGCGTGCGAAGCTCTGGAGCTGGTCGCGCGGTGCGCCCGCAGCCGCTCCCTCGCCGACGCCGAGGCCGCCTTGAAGCGGGCACTCGAGCTCGCCGAGCAGCACGACCTGACCGGCTGGCGGCTCCGCGCGCTGAACGAGCTCGGCACCGTGGAGATGCTGCGCGCCGCGGACGGTGCCAGGCTGCACCGCGCCCGTGCCGAGGCCTTGCGGGTCGGGGCCCTCGACGTCGCGGTTGGCATCGAGGTCAACATCGCCTCCCTACATGCGATGCGCGGCGAAGTGCGGGAGCTGCGCGAGGCCGCCGAGCGGGCCGAGGCAGGAGCCCGGCGACTCGGGCTGTGGCCGCTGGTCGCCGCCGCGATGGTCATCGGTTCCTTTGAAGACGCCTTCGAGGGACGGCGGGATGCGATGGTCAAGAGGCTCGCGGCGGCCCGCGAACTCGCGCCGCACGACGCCGATCTCGAGTCCTTCGCCTGGGGTGCGGTGCGGGGGCTGGGCGCGCTGTTGCGGGAGGAGAGGCAGGACGCCGTGGCGGCGATGCAGCGGGCGGCCGCTCACAGCGCCCCGGTCGGGTCGCTGGACCCTGCCCGGGGCCCGCTGCTGCTCGTTCTGGCAGCCGGCGGGCACGCCACTTCCCAGGACCTGGAGTCGGCACGCGCTGCCGCCACTCCCGGCGCCGGCTGGTCGGACCTGTGGCTGGGCTACGGCGAGGCCGCCCTCGCCGGTGCTGCCGGTGACGCGAGCACCGCGAACGACTACTTCATCGCAGCGGATCCGGCGGCGCGCCGGCATCCGCTCTTTCGCGCCATCGGCTTGCGGCTGCTCGCGGAGGCAGCGCTACGAGACGGCTGGGGCGAACCGGTCAGCTGGTTGCAGGACGCGGAGGCGACCTTTGTCGCCGGCGGTCAGGACCGGATCGCCGGCGCTTGCCGGACTCTGCTGAAGCAGGCCGGAGCCCCGACGGCGCGACGACGCGGCGCCGACCGCTCCCTGACGCCTGAGCTGCTCCGGCACGGCGTCACGGCCCGCGAGGCGGAAGTCCTGGAGCTGGTTGCCGAGCGACTGGGCAACAAGGACATCGCCGCGCGGCTCTACCTGTCGCCGCGGACCGTGGAGAAGCACGTGGCCAGCCTGTTGATGAAGCTCGAGCTGCCCGACCGGGCCGCTCTCGTCGCGCGAGGTCGCTGAGGAGCCAGGATGGGGGCGTAGCCCCCATGTGCCGCGACCGCGACCGGACGACAGTGATCTCCGGGGCCGCCAACAGGTGGCAGCCATCAGCCCACGGAGGTCGTCATGCCCGTCGTCGCCGTCTTCGAGTTCCCCCACGATGACATCGCCAAGTACCACAAGGTCTTCGAGGTCGGCGGCACGCCGATCCTCGAGCAGCCCAACCGGCTAAGCCACATCTGCTACCAGACCGCTGGTGGGTTCACCGTCGTCGACGTGTGGGCCGACGAGGCCGCCTTCGCCCAGTTCGGCGAGGTGATCGGCCCAGCCGCGGTCCAGGCCGGACTGGAGCCCAAGCCGCTGGTCTACGCCGCCGTCGGAGCTATCTCGCAGACCGGCAACCGCACCATCTGGTGACCCGCCCGACGGACCACGCCGACCTGTCACGCATTCGACGAGGTCAAGGCGAGACGCCGCGTCGGGGACGACCTAGTGGGCTCGGCGACCGGATTCGCGGTTGGCATGGAGGTCACCGTCATGGGCCCGAGCGCCAAGATGGTCGCGGATCAGGTGCCTCGGCGGCCTACCCCCAGGTCATCTGTGCGGATTCGTTGAGTCGCCTTCAACACGGATGACGGTGCCCGGCTGGCTGTTCACTCCTACGCAATGCGCAGGTGGCTCAGCAACAATCCTCGCCCTGCCACGCTTCGCGGCCTTCCTGTATCGCCCAGGCGGCCAGCGACAAGGCGATGACCGGGTCCAGCCAGTTGATACCGGTCGCGGCGTGAACCGCTAGCCCGGTGAGGACGGCTGCGGCTTGCGCGGCGCACATGAGGTTCTGCGTGCCCTCGCCAGCGGTCGCGTCGGAGTCCAGTCGCGTCCCGAGCCGGCGCTTCGCCAAACCGAGGCCAGGCATAACGACGACGCTCGCCATAGTCACAGCCAACCCCAACGTCGTGGACTGCACGGTGTGGCTGCCGATGAGGTCGCGAACCGCCTCGGCGGTGACGAAGGCGGCAAGGAGCCAGAACGAGACTCCGACCGCCCGCTGTGCCCGGCGTTCGGACGTCTCAGAGAGCCGGCGGTGCCCGGTGAAGCGCCAGATCACGATGACGCTGGCGAGCCCCTCGATGGCCGATCCGAGTGCCCATGCCACCAGCGACACGGAGTGTGCCCGCACGCCGGCGTACAAGCCGAGGGCGCCTTCCGCGGTCATCCACAGCAGGCTCACCCACGACAGCAGCAGCACGGTCCCGACGGCGCGGGGGTCGGTCAGCACGGCGGAGGTCCCGGTGTCGCCAGCTCGTTGCGGGTCAACTCGTGGGTTCGGTGACGTGCTCATCATGGCTTCCTTGGTGCTGCTGGCTTCCGTGTCGGCGGTCAGTGCGCGGCGCGTTCGTGGCTGGCGTGCCCTGCTGGTTCGAGCTGGAACGTGCAGTGCTCCACGTCGAAGTGGTCGGCCAGGCAGTCGCCGAGCCGGTCTAGGACCCGGCCGCCTCCGCCGTCGGCGAGCGCGTCATCGTCGACGACAACGTGGACACTGAGTACCGGCATTCCGGAGGTGATCGTCCAGACGTGTAGATCGTGCGCGTCGACGACGCCGTCCGTCTCGATGATGTGGCGGCGGACCTCGGCCAGGTCCATCCCCTTCGGGGTCGCTTCGAGCAGCACGTCGATCGCCTCGCGGAGCAGCGTCCAGGTCCGCGGCAGGATCATAAGCGCGACCAGCACGGACGCCAGCGGGTCGGCGTCGTTCCACCCGGTCAGGGTGATGATGACGGCGGCGGCGATGACCGCCACCGACCCGAGCAGGTCGCCGAGCACCTCTAGGTAGGCACCCTTGACGTTGAGACTGTGCGCGGAGCCACGGCGCAGCAGCAGCAGACTGACCAGGTTCGCTACCAGCCCGACAGCGGCGAACGCGAGCATCTCGCCGCTGGCGACGTCAGGTGGTGAGGAGAACCGGCGCCACGCCTCGACCAGGATGAGCACCGCAACACCGAACAGCAGCATCCCGTTGACCACCGCGGCCAGGATCTCCAGCCGGAAGTAGCCGTAGGTGCGTTGCGCACTCGGCGCCTTCGCCGCGAACGTGATCGCCAGGATCGCGAGGCCGAGCCCGGCGACGTCGGTGAACATGTGCCCGGCATCGGCGAGCAGCGCCAGCGACCCGGTCAGCAGCCCACCGACGACCTCGGCGACCAGTACCAGGCTGGTCATTGCGAGCACGGTCAGCAACCGACCCCGATTCGCCCCAGCCGCGCTCACGCCGTGGTTGTGTCCGCTTCCCACCAACAATCCTCACCTGTCGCGACCCGCTTGCCTGATGGCGACACCATCGTGCCTTACCGGTCCAACGCGTCACGTCGAAGAAGCAGGTCGGAGAGCCCGCGCGCCGCGTCTCCCCCGGCTGTCTGGTCCCTTGTAGGTCGAACGCGATGTTCCTTGTCGGTCCACTGCGACGAGCACACCGCAAGGCCTGCGTGAGCCGTGACAGACGAACGGCAGTAGGAAGGTGATGCCGTTGCCGGGTGTGGTCTACACGGAGGTGGAGTATCCCGAGACCCAGGTCCGGAGGGCGATCGTGAGGTGGTCCCAGTAGCCCGTCACGAGCAGGAGCCCGAGGGTGATGAGAAGCGCTCCGCCGAGCCGTGTTATCAGCTGCGCCCGACGGCGCAGCCGGGTAAAGACGGTCAACGACCGGCGCAGGAGCAACCCGGCGGCGATGAACGGGAGCCCGAGTCCGAGGCAGTAGAAGAACGTGAGCACGGCGCCGCGGGCCGCGCCGCCTTGGGTGTAGGCGAGGGTTTGGATGGCTCCGAGCGTGGGACCCAGGCATGGGGTCCAGCCGACTCCGAAGACCACGCCGAGCAGTGGGGCACCGGCCAGTCCCGCGCGGGGGAGCCGGTGGATCCGGAACTCACGGTTGAACAGCGGGATCACTCCGGCGAAGGACAGGCCGAGCAGCACGGTGATCGCGCCGAGAACGACTTCCACGATGCGCTGGTGGACGAGCAACACCGTGCCGAGCCCGCCGAACAGGGCGCCCTCGCTGACGAAGACGGCGCTGAAGCCGAGCACGAACAGCACACTGCCGAGCAGCACCCGCCCTCGTGGCGCGACTATTCCTGCTGCCGCAGGGGATGTTGCTGGTTCCGGGGTCGGGGCCGTTGCTTCCGAGACAGGCTGGGCGGGACCACCGACAGTCGCCGGCACGGGTTGCGGCGCACGGCTAGCTTCCGCGTCGGCGAGGTCGGCGCCGGACAGGCCGGTGACGAACGACAGGTAGCCGGGCACGAGCGGTAGGCAGCAAGGCGAGAGGAACGAGATCACGCCCGCTGTGACGGCGACCGGTGCCGCGACGATCAGGGACCCGTCGCTGATGGCCGCGACGAACGTGTCGACGATGCTCACGATGGGCTCACGAGGGACTCACTCTCGGGAGCGCGACACCCGCGGAGCGCAACGCCGCGGTGAGGTCGGTGGGCCGGAGCTCGCCACGGTGGGTGTAGACGCGCTTGCCGGTGGCGTCGAGCACGACCGTGACGGGCAGTCCGATGCCACCGAGCTTGCGCAGCAGGATGCCTTCGTCGTCGCTGACCTGGGGGTAGTGCACCCCGACGTGGGCGAGGAAGTCGCGGGCGCTGTTCGGGTCGTCTTCGGTGTCGACGCCGAGGAAACCGATGCGTCCGCTTGCGGTGGCGTAGGCGCGTTGCAGTGCCGGCATCTCCTTGCGGCACGGGCCGCACCACGACGCCCACAGGTTGACGAGCAGCGGCGTGCCGTTCCCGAGCCGGGTGCTCATCAATTTTCCCTTCCCGTCTGTGAGGCAGGTCAGGGTGGCCGTGGGGAGGTCGGTGGAACTGCCGCTGCTGGGGCAGGCCGCCAACGTCGGCTGGGAGGGGGTTGGCTGCGGCAGCAGTGACGCCGCGGGCTGGTTCGGACTGTGGCTGCAGGCGGTGGCGATCAGCGCCAGCCCGAGCGCGAGCCGACGAGGAAGGCTGATGCTGGTCATGGTGTGTGCCGCAGTAGCAGCCGGAGATCGGCGGCGTACTGCGCGGGGGTCGTGCCGCCGGTGTAGACCACGACCTGGGTCCCGGCGAAGGCGTAGACGCTGCCGGTGTGCTCGACATCGCCGCCCTGCGGTACCTCGCTGGCGGGCGCCTTCAGGGCTCGGAGCACCGCAGCGGTCCGGTCACCACCCCCGATCAGGCCGATGAAGCTGCGGTCGAAACCGTCGAGCCAGCTGCGCAGCTGCGGCGGGAGATCCCGGGACGGGTCCTCGGTGACGAAGGCAACCTCGACCCGCGCGCGTTGCGGCGGTGTGAGCTGTCGCAGCGCGGCCGCGAGGTCGGCCATCGTGGTCGGGCAGACGTCCGGGCAGTGCGTGTAGCCGAAGAACAGCAGCGTCACCCGGCCCGCTGGCCGAGTCTGCAGGTCGAACCACTGGCTGTTGGTGTCCAGCAGCCGCAGCGCGGGTCGACCGATGACGTCTCCGACGTTGGTGCCCGCGAGCCCTTGTTGCCAGCCGGAAGCGCTCTGGTTCGCCACCTGGACCGGCGGCGAGGTCGCCGCGGCGCACCCGACCAGCGACCCGAGCAGGCAGACCGCAACGGTGGCACGCGCCCGCCGCCGGACCCGTGATCGTGTCGGGCTAGGAGAACCCGCTCGGCGGGGGTGCGGATCGGTCACTGCATGCTCTGCGGGTGGGTCGTCAGGGGGCAATTCGGCATGTTGGCCACCTGGGCGGCCGGGGCCGCAGCCACCGCGACCGGCGCCGTCAGCAGCACGACCGCCAGCGTCACCCCCAGCCCGCGCGCTGTGACGCCGAGCGGCTTGGCGGGCATGAGCAGTCGACGTACTCGCGCGACGGTGTCGCCCGCGCTAGCAGCGAGCGCCGGCGCAGGAGTGCGCATCCCCGCAAGCGCCAGCAGCGCAGCGGCGACCTCGAGACGTTGGCCGCGGGTTGCTGCACGATCGTCGGCCATCATCTCGACCAGCGTCGGGATCTCGGTCCGTGCGGCGGCGAACAACGGGGATCTGTGGGAAGGCGCGGTGCAAGCTGCTGGCACCGGCCACGACGAGATGGTGGTGCCCGCGCAGGTGCGCCCGCTCGTGCGCCATCACTGCGGCCAGCTGGGTGGGCGTGAGCGCGTCGAGGGCCGCCGAGCTGATCACGACCCGGCCGTGCCGACCCGGAAGGCAGTACGCCGACGCTGCGCTGTCGGTGACGACGACCGCGTCGAGCTGCGGATCGCGCCGCCCGACCAGCCGCAGGGCCTGTCGGTGCCGGCGGCGCCCGATGTGCGCGCGGTACAGCTCGCTCAGGGTGCAGCTCGTCACCCTGACCGCGACCGCGACGGCTAGGAGCAGCCCGCCAATCGCTGCCGCGGCGCCACCCGGACGGGCGTAGGCCTGGCCGATCGCCATCACGCAGCTACGCAGCAGCCCCGCGAGTCCGTCAGCCAGCCCTGCCGTCGGTGCGGCCAGCACTAGCCCGGCGAACAGCGCGGCCAGCACCGTCGAAAGGCAGCTTGCCTGCCACAGCAGCAACGCAAGCTGCGGGCTGCGTCGCAACCAGCCGGCCCGGCGCAGCAGCCGACCTCCACCGGCGCCGAGCAGCACGGCATACCCGATCAAGACCGCTGCGAGCATCATCGGCGCCGCCGCCGAGTGGGTCGCTCGGGAGCGAGTTCGGCGAGCTCAGCCAGCTCCTGCAGCTCCTCTGGGCTGAGCCCGCCCAAGAACGCCAGCAACGTCCCGACGCGATCACCTCCTGATCCGAGGGCCTCAACCATCAGGTCCGCGCTGCGCTGCTCCCGGGTCCGGGTCGGCCAGTACCGATAGGCCCGGTCCGCGAGCTCCCGATCCAGCCAGCCCTTGCGGTGCAGGTTGTCCAACACCGTCATCACCGTCGTGTAGGCCAGCGGCCGGGCCGCGTCGGCGTTGATCCCATCCAGGACTTCCCGCACGGTCCGAGGCTGATCGGCGGACCACAGCTGCGCCATCACCTGCGCCTCGAGATCCCCCAGACCCCGCATCGACCGTGACCCTCCTCCGGGCGCTCATCAGCATGTCGGGCCCTCGTGGCTCGACCTGCACCGTGCTCTCCTATCGGGCATCGTAGTTCCTGCCGACGAGGGGCGAGGTCCGCCGTCAGGGGGCGCGGCGGCGGCTCGACAGCGAGGACTTATCCGGCTCGGCGCCGCCCGGGCCAAAGGCCTAGTAGACGTCTCCCGACCGACGCCTCGCGGGCGCGGGACCGTGTGCGGGTCAGCCCTTCCCGGACCGGCTGGGCGCCTCCGCGGGCGTCAGCGCGCTGCTGGCCTACGGCTCCGTCTGCCCCACCCTGGAGCGCTGCTGAGGAGTGTGACAGCGAGGGGCGCTGCCGCTCCGTCTGTGGGACGTCGCGACCAGCGCCACCAGCATCGACAGCGGGCAGACCAGCACCAGCAGCACCGGACCCGCCACTACCAACGCACCCGGCCGGACCAGCGCGATCGCGCTCGCCGCCGCAGCCAACCCCGCGAGCACCTTCCAGTTCAGGCATGCGGCGCACCAGAGCGTCCGGATCCAGGTCGGCGATGTTGTCGCGCCGGGGGCGGCGGTGGTGCTGTCGGCGTCCGCGGTCGAACCTGTGGCCGTCGACGAGCCCGGGGGCGGGGCCGCACCCGCCGGTTCCGTGGCCTTGCGGACGCCGGGTCGGCCCCACATCAGCGCCCCCATCAGCAGCGGGCAGCCGAGCATGCACACCAGTGGAGCGAGCCAGCGGGCCATCTCCGCTCCCTTCAACGATGTTCCATAGTAGATCCTGCTCGGCGGTGCGCCCCTGCGGCCTGCTCCGGACGCCCCGACCGCTACTATCCTCACTAGTAGCACGTCGCTGAGACCTGGAGTCGACCTCGCCATGAGTACGCGCACGGCCGACCGCGGCCGGCCCTCCCGCCCCGGCAAGGCGGCCGCCCGGGCGGCTGCGGAGCAGTTGGCTCGGCGGCGGCGCAGACAAACGATCCTCGGCGCCGGAGCAGCCGTCGTCGTGGTGGCCGCCGCGGGCATCGCGCTCTCCGTGTCCCACGACAGCAGGGGAGCGGGCCGCCCGAGTGCGCCGCCAGGACCGGTCAGCATCGGACACCCCGACGCCGCCGCAGCGACGTTGCCACCCTGGTCGGCGCCTCCGGACGTCCCCGCACAGGTGCAGGCCGCAGGACTGGACCTCGGCCCGATGGGCACCGCCGACCACTACCACGTCCACCTCGACGTCCTCGTCAACGGCACTGCGGTCCCGATCGCGGCGAACATCGGCGTTGACCCCGGCTCCGGCGCCATGTCCGGCCTGCACACCCACGACGCCAGCGGCATCATCCACATCGAAGCCGCGCGCAAAAACGAACCATTCACCCTCGGCCAGCTGTTCACCGAATGGGACGTCAAGCTGACCCCGACCCAGCTCGGGGCGCTGACCGCCGCCGGTCCCGACCTGCTCCGCGTCTTCGTCAACGGACAGCAAGCCAGCGGCGACCCGGCGGCCATCGTGCTTCACGCCCACCAGGAGATCGCCCTCGTCTACGGCCCAGCCACCGCGAAGATCGACGTCCCCCGCGGCTTCGACTTCCACGGCATCTGAGCCCCGCCCCCGCGGCGGGCTCGTGTCGTCAGCTCCAGCCTCCGAAGTGGTCTGATACGGCAGTGGGCTGCGGATCACCGCGGCCGACGAAGGAGGCAGCCGGTGGGCTTCTACGACGATCGGGTGCTGCCGCACTTCATCAACGTGGTGATGAACACCAAGCAGGCCCGGCAGATCCGTCAGCGGGTCTGCGCCGGCCTGCACGGCGAAGTCCTGGAGATCGGGTTCGGCACCGGCCACAACCTGCCCTTCCTGCCCGCCGAGGTGTCCCGGCTGCGAGCGGTCGAACCGTCCGGCGTCGGCGTTCGGCTCGCCCAGGCACGCATCGACGCCACCCCGATTCCGGTCGAGGTGATCGGGCTGGACGGGCAGCGGCTCCCGGTCGAGGATGACAGCGTCGACGCGGTGTTGTGCACCTGGAGCCTGTGCACCATCCCCGACCCGGTCGCCGCCGTCCGCGAAGTCCGCCGGGTCCTGCGACCGGGCGGCGAGCTCCACTTCGTCGAACACGGACGCGCCCCCCACGAGCAGGTGAGACGCTGGCAAGACCGGCTCAACGGCATCCAGCAACGCGTCGGCGGCGGCTGCAAACTTAACCGCGACATCACCGCGATCCTCGAAACCGGCGGGCTCAACATCACCCGGCTCGAGACCTACTACGGCAAGGGCGAACCGAGGCCGTACGCCGCGATGTACGAAGGCGTCGCGAGGTGCAGCTGACCGCCCGCGAATCGTCCGGACTGTTGGGCGCTTGCGGCTCTCTGATCAGCTCGTCTGTGGCCGCCGAGCGATCGCCAACGCGGACGCGTTGGGCTTCGGGGCCGCTGGCTGGGTGACTCGCCGGTAGATGAGGGCGACTAGCCCGATGAGCACCACGAGCCAGGTGAGGCCGATCAGCAGTGGCGTGGTTTCGTCGAAGCCGCGGGTGAGGGCGCCGTCGAGCAGCATGCGGGAGCCGCCGTAGCCGGGGAGGAGGCGGGACAGCGTTGTGGGTTCGGGGTGAAGCATCGGGCTCTGCACGATCCCGATGTCGAGGAAGGGCAGCAGGAAGGCGATGAAGACGCCACCGACTCGGCCGAAGACGGGTGCGAGCAGCGCTCCGATGAGCGCGTAGGTGAGCCCGAGCAGCAGGTTCGCGGCGATGTAGGTCGGCCAGCGGGTGGCGTCGAAGACCAGCGCCGTGGTCGCGAGCGAGATCGCGGCCGCGGTGGCAGTCATGATTGTGAGGACGGTCAGCCGGGCGGTCAGTAGCGCGTTGGGTCTCAGGCCGGCGAGTGCGGCCCGGCGGTCACCGGCGCGGCTGTCGAGGAGCGCGAACAGCCCGACGAGCGCGGCGAGGGAAGCGATGGCGATGGGGGCCATGGTCGCGCCGTGCACCGAGGGCATGGCCAGGGTCTTGGCGAAGCTCCGGCCGTGTTCGCGCAGGGTCATGGTGATCGGCTTGTTGGGGGTGACGGCGTCGGCGGTGAGGATGAAGACGGTCGGGACGACGAGGAACAGCACCCACTGCGCGGGGTTGCGTCGGGTGTCGCGCCACGCGGCGCGGACTGCTGCGCGACGCTGTACCTGCGCGGTGGCGGCGGGTGCGGGTCGACGGGGTGCGCGTGCGGTACGGGTGCGTGCGGCGCAGACGACCCAGGCCGCGAGCACGGCCGCCAGCGTCCAGAGCGTGGCCCAGCCGAGGTCGCCGATCCTTCCGCCGTGACCGGAGGGAAGGTCGACCATCCAGAGCGTGACGAAATGCGTCGGGAGCCAGCGGGTGGCGAGTCGGTCCGCGGCGCCCATCGCGGGGCCGAAGAAGACGTCAAGGATCCAGATGAACAGCACGATCACCGTGCCGTTCACAGGGTTCGCCGACACGGTGCCGATGACGGCGCCGATGGCGACGTAGATGACGGCGAACATCAGCGTGCCGGCGACGGCGCGGGCGGGGTGGTCGATGCCGGTGCGCGCGGCGAGGGCCAGCAGCGCGGCGGTACTGGCGAGCGTCGCCAGCGAGATGCCGGCGAGCAAGCGGGCGAGGACGAGACGGTGCGCGGGTAGCCCGGCGATGACGACCCGGCGGTCGGTGGTGCGGGTCGCAGCGGTCTGGAAGTACATCGCGATGCCGGCCAGGAACGCTGCCGCCCAACCTGCCGCTGCGGTTTCGACAGCTGGGCCGCCGACGCCGCCGAGCAGCTTGGCGGCGTCGGCCATGCTGCCGGCCACGACGACGACGAAGACCGTCGGGACGACGACAAGCAGGAGCAGGTTGACCGGGTTGCGGACGTAGTCAGCGAGGAAGCGGCGGACGAACCGTGTGGTGGTCATCGCGGCACCGCCTGGCCGTCCTTCACCTCGACGATCCGGTCGAAGCGGTCCTCGTCGACGACGAAGTGGCTGATGATCAGAACGCAGTGTCCGAGGCGACGTCGCTCGGCGACGAGGTCCCAGAACTTCTGGTAGGTGTCCCAGTCGAAGCCGGCGTAAGGCTCATCGAGTAGCAACAGCTCGGGGTCGGCGAGCAGGGCCAGGCTGAGGTTGAGCTTCGCGAGGGTGCCGCCGGAGAGCTGGTCGGCGCGGGTGTGCGCGTAGCGGGCGAAACCTAGGGCGTCGTAGAGCGCGTCTCGGGAGGTGATGATGGCCTGGTCGCTGAGCTGGTAGGCGTGCCCGAACAGGTCGAAGTGCTCGTCGCAGGTCAGTCTCGGGTAGACCTGCGGCTCTTGCGGGCAGTATCCGATCCGCCCGTGCAAGGTCACGGTGCCGCTGTCGGCGGCGAGCGCGCCGACGAGGATCTTCATCAGGGTGCTCTTGCCCGAGCCGTTCTCCCCGACCAGCCCGACGACCTCGCCTGCCTGCAGCGTCAGGTCCGCCCCTCGCAGCACCTGCTGACGGCGCCGCAGTGGCCAGATGCCGCGCTGGTAGGCCTTGGTCACCCTCTGGGTCTCGAGGACCGTGGCTCCCGACGTGAGCGTGCTCAGAGGGTCGGTCACCGCTTGGGGTGCTGTGGTGGTCATGGTGTCCTCACCTCCATACCGGGTGGTTCGACACGGGTGGCTGCGGGCTGCCGGGTCGCGGTCGACGTGGCAGCAGCCGGTGCACGTGCGCGGCGTAGGCCGACCACTCCTGCCGGTAACGGGCGGCGACGTCGCGTTCCTCGGTCCGGGCCAGCCGCCAGTACACGTAGACGAGCACCGGGAAGATCACCAAGGTCGGGATGGTCGGCCACTGCAGCAGGAACCCGACCATGATGGCCAGGAACCCGAGGTACTGCGGGTGCCTGACCCACTCGTATGGCCCGTGGGTGGCCAGCCGGTCCGACTGGGCGGCCTTGTGGAGCTCGTTCCAGGCAGCGCTGATCAGCCAGAACCCGCCGATCAGGACGGCGTAGCTGGCCAGGTGGAACGGCGACATGTGCGGGTCGCCCTTCCAACCGATCAGGTCGTTCCACAGGTGTCCACCGGAATGAGTGGCCTTCAGCGCGGGGAAGCGCGAGCCCAGCCACCCCGACAGCAGGTAGACGGTCAGCGGGGCGCCGTACATCTCGGTGAACAACGCGACGATGAACGCCGAGTAGGTGCCCATCACCCGCCAGTCCTGCTGGCTGCGGGGGTGGAAGAAACTGGCCGCGAAAACGATCAGCAGCACGCTGTTGATCACCACTAGCGGCCACAGCCCGTAGTCCTGAGTCATCGCGTGCCTCCTACAACCGCAGCGCGAGCGCGATGGCCTGGTTGACCTCGCGCAGCTTCGCGTCAGCCTCGGCGCCTGAGGTGCGGACCGCGTCCGTGACGCAGTGCCTCAGGTGGTCATCGAGCAGGCCGAGGGCGACCTGCTGCAAGGCCTTGGTGGCCGCGGCGATCTGGGTCAGGACCTCGATGCAGTACCGGTCTTGTTCCACCATCCGTGCGATCCCGCGGACCTGACCCTCGACCTTGGTGAGTCGACTCAGGTGGTCGGTGCGGCGCTCGACGTAGCCGGGCGCTGCCGTCGTGTGGCAGGGCTCCTCGAGCGTGTTGGTCGTCATGGCGGCCTACTTGGGTGTCTTGAGGGCCGTCAATCTGGCCTGGTAGTCCTCGGGTTCGATTTCGCCGCGGGCCAGTCGCTCGGCCAGGATCTGCTCGGCGCCGGCCGTGACCGGGCCACCCGGCAGCTGCGGCGGGGCGGTGGGGTGCGGGGTCCTGGTCGTGCGGACAACCCACACGACCGCGAACGCGATCAGCGCCCAGAACGCCAGCATGCTGACCATCATCACGATGCCCCATCCGGCATCCATGTGGCCGTTGTCCCAGTACATCATCGCGAGTCACCTCTTCACGTTCCTCGGCGGGAGACCTCTCGGGCTCCCATCGACGACGATGCCCCCGGGTACCCCCTGGGGGTAGGGACGTTGGTCCTGCAGGAGGTGGGACCTGAAGCCCTACCTGGGCGGGGTAGCCGCGAGCAGCCTGAGACGTGCAAGCCCAGGTCTCACGTGGCTCGCGGTCTGAGGAGGAGGACGCCATGAAGAAGGAACAGATGCCCCGCTACGCGATGGCGCTGGCAGTGCTGATCGTCGGGCTGGCCTTCGCCGGCGTGCCGCTGTCGACGCTGCTTGTCCTGCCGCTGGTGCTCGCGTGCCCGCTGATGATGATGTTCATGATGCGCGGCATGGACCACGGCTCGAACCACCGCGACGGTGGGGGTTGCGGCCACGACCACAGCGGCGACGAGCCGGCTGACAACTCCTACCCGCACACCACGACGCGGCGGTAGTCCGCAACCCCGGGCGTGAAGTCATGAACCGCCACAGCATCCGTACCGGAACCGTCGCCGCCCTGCTCCTGGCCGTCGGTTACGGAACTGTCGTGTGGGCGGCTTCCGGTTCCTGGCAGCACCTGCGCAGTCAGGCCACCCAGGACTGGTACCTGCTCGCGCCGATCACGGTCGGCTTCGGCGTCCAGGTCGCGCTGCTCAGCGAGCTGCGCCGCCGGCATCGGCTGCTGGCGAGCGCCGCGGTCGCTGGTGGCGCGGGCACGGGCGCCTCAGCGGCGGGCATGGTCGCGTGCTGCGCGCATCATCTGGCCGATCTCCTTCCGTTCCTCGGCGCCACCGGTGCCGCCACGTTCCTCTACGACTACCGACTCCCGTTCATGCTGATCGGTCTGGGAGTCAACGCCGTCGGCATCACCGTGATGACCCGCCGACTGGTCCGGACGCCGCCCCCCATCAGCAGGCAGGAGGTGCGGCCATGGCCGTCGACGGTCTGAGACATCCTGCGCGCCGCTGGTGGTGGCTAGGTGGAGTTGCCGGGCTGCTGCTGGCCTCGTTCCTGGTCGCCGCCAATGTCACCGGCGATGGGTCAGGGGCCCCGGCCGGGTACCCAACGCGAACGGTGACGGTGGGCGCGGTCAGCGTGTCCCTGCAGCTGGTGAGGATCGACCCGACCTCGGCCACGATCAGCGTCTCCTTCGACACGCACTCCGGAGCGCTGGACCTCGACGTCGCCCGCCACGCCCGACTCGTGGTGGCTGGAAACATCTGGCAGTCCGCGACTTGGCGCGGTGACGGTCCGGGCGGACACCATCGGCACGGCCAGCTTCAGTTCAGCGGAGCCGGTGCTGCGACCGGCACCGTCACGGTGACGCTGACCGGCCTGTCCAAGCCGGTCACCGCCAGCTGGCAGGCCACGCCATGAACGGCCCCACACGCACCCCAACCTGACCACGTCCCATCCGCGGAGTTGATCGCCATGACCACCCTCGACGTTCTCGTCCTCTTGGGCGCGACCGCGCTCCTTGCCGGGTTGGGCTGGTACTTCTTCGGGCCCCGCAAGGCGACGAGCGCGCTCCACAGTGAGGCTGAGCAGAGCGTGGATGTGGTCGTCAAGGGCGGCTACGCCCCCGACACCATCCGCGCCACCGCCGGCGTGCCGCTGCGGATTACCTTCGACCGACAGGAGAGCGGCTCGTGCACCGAGAAGGTCCTCGTCCCCGCCTTCCACATCGTCGCCGACCTCCCCGCGAACCGACGCACGGCGGTGGTCTTCACACCGGACACGCCAGGCAGATTCGACTTCAGCTGCGGCATGAACATGGTGCACGGCACCCTGCTCATCGACCCCGCCGAACCGGCAAGCGGATCGACGTGGACTCCGCCCGTCGCCACGGGCGCGCGGGACGGCCACGGGGATGGCGATGCGGGCGGCGATGCGGAAAGCGATCGGACCTCTGAGGTCGACACCGCTGCCCAGGCGGAGCGGGACGCCGCCGTCGGGAGGACCGCAGAGATCCGTGACCTGACCCGCCGCGTCGTGTTCGGTGCCGTCCTGACACTGCCGGTGCTGCTGGCGGTGATGGGCGACGCCGTCGGAGCGCCGGTGCCGGGCTGGCTGATGAACCGGTGGCTGCAGCTGGCGCTGATCGCCCCGGTCATGGTCTACACCGGCTGGCCGGTGCACCGCACCGGCTGGTTGACGCTGCGGCACCGCACCGCCGACATGAACACTCTCATCACCCTCGGGACCACCGCCGCCTTCGGCTACAGCCTGCTCGTCACGGTCGCTGCTGACTTGCTGCCTGCCGACGTCCGCGAGGTGTACTTCGAGGCGGTCGGCGTGATCCTGACCCTGGTCCTGTTCGGCCGGCTATTGGAGGAGAAAGCCAAGGCCGGAACCGGCGAAGCGATCAGGGCGCTGCTCGACCTGCAACCGCCGACCGCCCGGGTGCGACGCGGCGACCTCGAGCTGGAAATCCCGGTCGAGCAGGTCGTCGTCGGCGACGACGTCGTCGTCCGGCCGGGGGAGAAGATCCCCGTCGACGCCGTCGTCATCACCGGACGCTCCGCAGTGGACGAGTCGATGGTGACCGGCGAATCCCTGCCCGTCGCGAAGACCATCGGCGACAACGTGATCGGCGCGACCCTGAACGGCACCGGCGCCCTGCACCTGCGGGCGAGCAAGGTCGGGGCGAACACGGTGCTCGCCCAGATCATCCGGCTCGTCCAGCAGGCCCAAGCGTCCAAGGCCCCGATCCAGCGGCTCGCCGACGCCGCCAGTGCCGTGTTCGTCCCCGCCGTCATCGGCATCGCGATCGTCGCGTTCACCGTCTGGTTCCTCGCCGGACCCGCTCCCGCCCTCACCTTCGCGCTAGTCGCCGCGGTCAGCGTCCTGATCATCGCCTGCCCCTGCGCGCTCGGACTGGCGACCCCGCTGTCGATCATGGTCGGCACCGGCAACGGCGCACAGTCCGGGGTCCTGATCCGCTCCGCGGAGGCACTGGAGACGGCCCAGAAGATCGACACCGTCATCCTCGACAAGACCGGCACCGTCACCGCCGGCACCCCGACCCTCACCGACGTCCACGTCCTGGCAGGGTTCACCGAGGCCGAGCTGCTCGCCCTGGTGGCTGGCGCGGAACGCGACAGCGAACACCCGCTGGCCGCCGCCATCGTCGAAGGTGCCACCACCCGAGGTGTCAGCGCCGGACAGCAGACCGCCGTCGAGTCCGTCACCGGACGCGGTGTCCGCGCCACCGTCGACGGCAGGAGGGTGCTGGTCGGCAACGCGCTGCTGTTCACGGAGGCGGGCCTGGACCCCGAGGTGCTCACCGTGGTGGCCGAGGAGCTCGCCGGCCAGGGCAAGACGCCGATGCTCGTCGCGGTCGATGGGACCCCCGCAGGGCTGGTCGCCGTCGCCGACACCGTCAAACCCGACTCCGCCACCGCCGTCGCCGGCCTGCAGCAGCTGGGCCTGCACGTCGTGATGCTCACCGGCGACAACGCCCGCACCGCGCAGGCCATCGCCGCTCAGGTCGGCATCAGCGAGGTCCGCGCCCACGTCCTGCCCGAGCACAAGGCCTCGGCCGTCGCCGACCTGCAAGCCGACGGCCGACGAGTGGCGATGGTCGGGGACGGCGTCAACGACGCCCCCGCGCTCGCCCAAGCCGACGTTGGCTTCGCGGTCGCCTCCGGCACCGACGTCGCGATCGAGGCAGCCGACATCACGCTGATGAGCGGTTCGCTGCACGGGGTCGTCACCGCGATCCGATTGAGCCGGGCCACCATGCGCAACATCCGGCAGAACCTGTTCTTCGCCCTCGTGTACAACGCCATCGGGATCCCGGTCGCCGCCGGTGTCCTGTACCCGGCGTTCGGGCTGCGGCTGAGCCCGATGATCGCTGCCGCCGCCATGGCGGCGAGCTCCCTGTCGGTCGTCCTCAACGCCAACCGGCTGCGCGGCTGGCGAACGACGCACCAGCCATGAAGCTCCCTTGTGCCCTCCGATCATCATCGGCGGGAACACCCCGGAGGTGGGAGATTCACATGCGCCAAATCACCTGCCAGAACACCCTGACAGGTTCGTGCGCGGCAGGTTCAGTCCTTGATGGCGACCCCGAACACGAAGTCGCCGAAGAAGCGCTGGGTGTGCCGACCACCCACCCTCAGCCCCTGCCGCTCGAGCTCCTCGACGAACTCGCGGCCACTGAACCGGTCCTCCCGCGGGTGCTCGAACAGCAGCCGGTAGCTGGCCCGGTTCAGCGCGTGGCTGGTGACCTCCTCGAACACGAACTGACCTCCCGGGGTGAGGACGCGGGCGACCTCGCCGATGGCAGTCCGCCAGTCGGGCACGTGATGGACGATGCCGAAGTCCGCGACCGCGTCGACACTGGCGTCGGGGATCGGGAGCCGGGTGACGTCCCCGAGCTGCACCTGCGCGCGCGTCTCGTCCCGTAGGCGCCGTTGCGCCCGGCGGACCTGCGCTGGGTCGAGGTCGATCGCGGTCACCCGAGCCGCCCCCAGTCGGGACAGCAGCATCTGCGCGCCGGCTCCCTCGCCGCAGCCCACCTCCAACACGTGCGCCCCACCGAGGTCGGCGCCCAGGCGAGTCAACAGCGGCGCCTCATAGCGCTGCTGCAGCGCCCGCCGGAACGGGTTGTTCAGCACCGCCTTCTCCGCCCAGTTCATGATCACGATCGGGCCGCCGCCCGGGACGTGGTCATCGGGTGACCGCGACCGTGATCGGCAGCAAGTGGAGCTGCCCGAACCGCTGGACCTGCAGGAACAGCCGCCAGTTCCCCGACTCTGGGAGGTCGACCGTGAACCCCAGATCGGGGCCGCCGTGCGCAGCCGAGGCTGCGGTCGCCGGATGCAGGTGCTGGTAGGCGGCGTCGCCGGCGTGCAGCGCGGTGAGATGGGCGAAGGCGCCGAGGTAAGGCTGCAGGTCGCGTACCGGCTGGCCGGCCTGCGTGATCCGGAAGCTCACGTGGTTGCTGGCGCCGACGGTGAGGGTGCCGGTCATGGTCGCGGTTAGGCCGTCGACGGTGACCGTGCGGCTGGCAGCGGGCAGCGCCGCCGGGCGGTAGTCACCCGGTGCGGTCAGCTGGGTCGACAGCACGAGCGGATGCTCGCCGCCCGCGCCGTCCCTGGCGACGAAATCGGTGTACATCCGGTACCGGCCGGGTGCGGCGACGGTGATCTCGACCGACCAGGTTCCATGGCTCAAGACCGGGTGCAGGTGCTGATAGCCGGTGAGGTCGAGTCGGACGAGGTAGAAGTGCAGCCGCTGGGTCTGCTCTTCGACGTAGTCGGTCTGCGGCATCCCGTTGGGGTCGAGGATCTGGAAGCGGAGGGTCTGCTCGCCGACAGTGAGCGCGGTGACAGAGGGCTTGAGGGTGTAGCCGCCCTCGGACCCGAGCAGGCCCATCGCGGTGTCGTGATGGTCTGTGCCGTGATCGGCCATGCCCGGGGTGGCGGTCATCCCGCTGCCGTCATGCATGTCGGCGTCGCCGCTGTGGTGAGCGGCGGCGTGCTCGGTGTCGGAGCCGCCGCCGCAGGCCGTCAGCAGCATCAGGATGCTCAGGGCGAGAACGGCGAACCAGGTTCGGTGTCGCACTCGCGAGGCCGGGGCAGCAGTGAAAGGTGTCGTGCTCATCGGAAATCTCCTTGGGCCGGGATCGGCGGTACCGCCTCGAGGCGGTCGGACAGGTCGGGCTCATCGACGCCGAGCACGATCACGTCCGGGAGATGCACAGCTTCAGGAGGTCTGGCGGAGCCCGGCTGAGCAGCCCGCCGGCACTCACCGATCGCGCCACGACGGCCACCGGGGAAGAGCATCGCTCGCTCGGCCAGGTCGCTGACGGGCTGGCACTGTGCGCGCTGCGGAGACCATCGGACAGGCACGGCGCCGTCATGTGCTGCGCGGGGAACTGCTGCCCAGCCCCACCAGCTGACAGCGCGGCCTGAGTCCGCGGACTCGTCGGCCACACCGACATCGCGTGCATGGCCAAGCGATGGGAGGACATCGAGGCTGTCGCGGCGAACCGGGTCGAGGCGTGAGCGGTGCTGTGCCCCGCACCGGACTCGGTCATCCGGGTCATGGGGGTGCCGTGCATCGACAACAGCCCGAGGAGTGTCAGCAGGCTGAGCAGCCCCCAGCCGCGGCCGCGTCGTGGGCGGACCGTCACCGAGATCAGCGCCCGCGGCCTCGGCCGGGCAACGCTACTGGTGAGCTCAGCCGAGCGCATGGTGATCCGGGTCTTGGGCAAACTGGGCGGCGCACGACAGGGAGCAGAACCAAAAGTCGCGGCCCCCGTGTCGCAGGTGACCTGCCGCGTCCTGCCGTTCCACCTGCATCCGGCAGACCGGATCCACCTCGCGCTGAGGGTGCCGGTCTGGATGCAGCGCGTACACCTCGACCAGCCCGCGCAGGTTGCGCAGCGGGTGTTGTCCGTGTTCGACGACCTTGATCCCGCTGGCTCGAGCAGCCTCAGCCACCGGCTGGGTGGCGAGCAGCTCACCGGGGCTCGCCAGGGCGGTGATGCGGGCGGCAAGGTTGATGGTCGTGCCGAACCAGTCGAGACCGCGCTGGACTGCGGGCCCGTGATGGATGCCGGCGCGGGGGAGCGGCAGGCCCGTGCTGGGGGCACAGGCCTCGAAGGTGGCCATCACCGCGGTGACGCCGGCACCCGGGTCGGTGAAGCGCAGCATCACCGCGTCACCGATGGTCTTGATGAGCTGATCACTTGACGCCAAGGAGCCCTGCACGACCGTGGCGAACCTGTCGAGCCACTCGACAGCTTCCTCGTCGCCGTGGGTTTCGGTGAGGGCGGTGAACCCGGCTAGGTCGATGAACGCGAACGTCGCCTGCGGACCGCCGCCCTCCGGGTCACGCGTCACGCGCACCACCCCATCCTTGGAGTCTCGCGCACCGACCCGTCACCGACGACTTGCGCTCAGGGGCGGATGGCGCCGACGTAGTCGCTCCGCAGCGCGTTCTGGATCTTCACGACGTCGCCGGTGTGCGGGGCGCTGATCATCTGGCCGTTGCCGATGTAGATCCCGACGTGATGGATGGGGGAGCCGTAGAACGTGAGGTCGCCGGGCTGCAGGTCGGACTTGGCGACCTTGCGGCCCCCGTCGTACTGGGCGCCACTTTGGTGGGGCAGCGACACCCCAGCCTTGCCCCACACCCACATCGTCAGACCAGAGCAGTCGAACCGATCCGGACCGGCGGCGCCCCACTGATAGGGCTTGCCGAGCTGCCGGTAGGCCTCCTGCACGGCGATGGCGGCGCGGCCACTGGCGGGACCGTTGTAGGTGGCGAAGCTGCGGCTGCGTGAGGCTCGGGCTGCCGCAGCGGCGGCCCGTTGCGAGGCGGCTCGGGCGGCGGCGAGCTTGCGCCGCTCATCAGCACGCAGTGAGCTGAGCAGCTGGTTCTGCTGGGCGATGGCGTTCTCGATCTGGCTGCGCTGCGTCTGCATGCGGGCTGTCACGGCGGCGACGGCCTTCTGCTGCTGGCCGGCCTCGGCCTGCTCAGTGGCGAGCCGGTGCCTGGCGGTCGCCGCGGCGGCGAGCTTCG
>CAMLIA010000015.1 GCA_946479905.1 uncultured Frankiales bacterium
CCTCCGCAAAATCGATCAGGAACATTCCACCCACCAGAATTTTTTCTTTTACATGGCGGTCGCACCCAAATACTTCGGCCCCGTCGTAGAGCAACTAGCCGCGAACGGCCTGATGGACCAAAGCAATGGCCATTGGCGGCGCGTGGTGATCGAAAAGCCTTTCGGACACGACCTGGAATCGGCCAAGGCCCTGAATCAGCAACTCCTCAAGCTCGCCGATGAGAAGCAGATCTACCGCATCGATCACTACCTGGGCAAAGAGACCGTGCAAAATATCATGGCCTTTCGCTTTGCGAACGGCATCTTCGAGCCGGTCTGGAATCGCCGCTACATCGATCACGTGCAGATCTCCGTGGCTGAAACCGTCGGCGTGGAGGGTCGGGGCGGCCGGCTCAGCGGTGGCGGGTCAGCGTGCGCCGGGGAGTCCTCCGACGAGCCACAGGATGACGACGACGAGCGCGATTACGACGAGCGCTTCGACGAAGGTGAAGTCGCCGCGGTCGGGTCGTGGGTCGCGGAGGACGCGGCCGGTGGTGTTGACCGCGGCCAGTCCGTTCGCGAGACCGGACAGCGCGACCCACAGGGTCACCTCGGCGTCGCCGATGACGCCCTTCGCGACGAGGTAGGCGACGACCGCGGACCCGACGGCGGTCGCGATGTAGACCCCGAGGCGGACCTGCGGCGGCGGGTTGAGGGTCGGCGGGGTGGTCACTTGCGACCCCACAGCTCTCGGATCGCGCGGCGGAGGGTCAGCTCCTCCTTCGCGACGATGGTCGCGTCGAGCACCTGGCCGGCGACCTTCCCGACCTCCTCGGTGATCGCGTCGCGGATCCACTTCTTGTCGTCGGCGTTGAGCGGCATGTCGTCGTCCTTTTCGGGTGGGGTGGTGACGAGGGGCGAGGGGCGCCACTCGTAGTCGGGGCCGTTGTCGTCGAGACCGTTCCGGCCGCCCTGGTACTGGACCCACTGGAAGCGGGCGCCCTGTGAGAGCTCGTCGTCCCAGCCGCAGACCATGTGAAGGTGCGGGTCCATGCCGCCGTGCTGGCGGTCACGTCGCCACGCTGCTGCGCCGTGCTCGCGGAGGACGCGCACGAGCTTGTCGAGGGCGCCGCCTGTGTGGTCCCAGGTGCGGAGGTCGAGGCAGCCACCGAGGTCGTGGTAGCCGGCGGAGGCGTCTGCGCCGCCGCCGGGGACGCGGGACATGTAGGCGCCCTGGACGATGACGGGTTCGTAGCCGAGGGCGTCGACGACGTCGGTCCACCATGCGCGCATCCGCTCGGACATGAGGATCGCGCGGCCGGACGAGTCGACGCCGTAGCGGACGACGGTGGTCACGACTGCACCAACGAGAGCGTGATGTCGAGCGCGAAGCTCGAGGACTTCGTGGCCCCGTAAAACGGGGCGACGCGGTTGAAGAGGGTCCCGCCGGACGCGGTGAGCGCGCCGACCTCCTGGATGTTGATGTTCGCCTCGGCGGTCGTGAACGACGTCGTGGCGGTGACCGTGAGGCTTGAGCGGGTCGGGGTCGACGCGAACGCTTTGTAGACCGCGCCGGTGATCGCGGTGTCACCGACCGCCGGTGCGGTGCTCGAGGTGCCGACCGCGATCCCGGCGAGCGCGACCGAGCCGCCGAGGCCGAAGAGCCGGTCGAGGACGAGCCCCTTGCCGGCGGTGGTGATGAGGTTCGTCTTCCAGCCGGTTCCGTGGACGGGGGTCAGGAGGCGCCCGTGCTCGTTGAAGACCTTGTCGCCTTCGTAGAGCGTCCATGTCCAGACGCCCCGGAGCTTCTCGTTGCCCTCGGCGACGATGAGACCTGAGTCCCCGTCGCGCTCGATGCCTACCATGCGAGTCTCGCCTCTCCTCGTGCGGAGGCACCGCCCGCTCCGGGGGTGCCAAGAAGGTTCGCGCCGCCACCGCCGCCACCTGCGCCGGGTGCGGTGCCAGCGCCGCCGGCACCGGACCCGGACGCCGCGATGCCGCCTGCGCCTCCGACGTCGGGGGAGCTGGTGCCGCCCGCGCCGCCGGTCGCGCCGGATGCTGCGCCGCCGGCTGCGACCTGTGTCCCCACGCGGGCGTTCGCGGATCCGGCGCCGGGTGCGCGGAACAGGGTCGTGGCGCCGCGGGCTACGGTGGTGTCGCCTCCTGCCGCGCCGGTGCCGTTCGCTGCTGCGCCGGCGACCGGGGCGGCGATCGTGACCGTGAGGGTCTCGCCGGGGGTGACGGTGAAGGTGTTCGTGGTCAGCTCGGCGCCCGCACCTGCGGCTCCGGCTGCGAGGGTGGTGCCGCCGGAGCCGGCGCGGCCGGCGCCCCAGCCGCGGACGGTCATGGACGTCACGCCGAGCGGCACGACGTAGGACCCCGATGCGGTGAAGTACGCCCGCCCGCCGAACGTGTCGCCGGGGGCGGTGTTGGTTTCGGCGAGGCCAGGGCCGGACAGTCGTGCGGTGAGCGTTTCGGTCTGGCCGGCGTTGGTCTCGGTGAGGGTGCCGGTGACGCGGCCGGTGACGGTGTCGGTCTGCGCGGCGTTGGTCTCGCTCAGCGTCGCCTTGACGGTCGCGACAAAGGAGTCGGACATGACCGCGGCGCCGGCGGGGATGTCGCCGCTGCCTGCCGGTCCGGGGATGGTGCCTCGGTAGGTCCAGCCCACGACGGTCTCCTAGGTCAGCTCGTAGACGTTGCCGGTGGTGTGGTCGAGGTAGACGTCGCCAGTGATGGAGCCGGCGATGGTGCCGGGGGCTCCTGCGCCGGTGTAGATCCGCTGGCCGCGGCTGCCCTGCGCCCCGGTCGCACCCGTGGCGCCGGTGGCACCGGCGGCACCGGGCGCGCCGGCGGGCCCAGCGGGACCGATCGACCCCTGCGGGCCCTGCGGCCCGACCTCGCCCTGGATGCCCTGCGGTCCCGTCGGACCGGCGGGACCCTGCGGACCCTGCGCCCCGGTCGCGCCAGCCGGACCCGCGACGCCCTGCGGGCCAGCCGGCCCGGTGTCGCCCTTCGGTCCCTGCTCACCCATCGGCCCCTGCACGCCCTGGACACCTGCCGGGCCGGGGTCGCCCTGCGGCCCCATCGGTCCCTGCGCGCCCGCCTCGCCGGCCGGTCCCTGGACGCCGGCGGGTCCCTGCGGGCCCTGCGCGGCGAGGGTGTGCCAGTACGCCGACGACGTCGACGGGACCTCACCGGCCGGCGGGTCGTCCTCGGCGAACCACGACGCGCCGTCGTAGGACACGGCGTCGCCGCTCGCGTAGTCGGTGCCGGCGGCCCAGGTGCCGCGCCAGGTCAGGCCGGCGGGTCCCGCGGCACCGGGCTCACCTCGAGCGCCCTGCGGTCCGGCGGGTCCGATGGGGCCCTCGGGCCCGACGAGGCCGCGCGGGCCGGCGGGACCGGTCTGTCCGTCGACGCCCTGCACGCCTTGAGGTCCGGCGGGTCCGGCTGGCCCCTGCGGGCCGGCGGGTCCTCGGTCGCCCTGCGGTCCCTGCGCGCCGGCGGCGCCGGTGGTGCCGTCCGCGCCTGCGGGTCCGGTCTCGCCGCGCGCGCCGGCGACGCCCTGCGGCCCGATGGGGCCCTGCGGTCCGGTGGGGCCTGCGGGACCGCGGTCGCCCTTGTCGCCCTTCGGGCCCTTCTCGCCGCGCATCGTGACCGGGGTCGACGTGGCGGCGCTGTCGGTGGGACGGGCGGCTACGGACGCCGGGGAGGGGTTGGAGACGGTGACCCGTGCCCGGGGCGCGCGGGTCGTGACGGTCGAGCCGTCGCGTAGATCAACCGCGGCCATAGAACGCGACCTGCCCGGACGCCCAGCAGAACTCGTTGACGCGGAGCTCGACGGGCTCGTTGTTGGCGCGCATGTTCACGTCGGCGGCGTCGGCGGAGAACAGCGCGGACGGGCCGGTGAGGACCGCGGTCCATGTGGCGGGCGCGACGGTCCCGCCGTTGCCGAGGAAGCGGAGCTCGACGACGGTGCCGGCCGGCCAGTCGCCGTCGTCGTTGGCGAGGGTGGACGCGAAGGGCGCGTCGGCGTGGAGGTTGACGGTCAGGTCGTCGGGGACGATGCCGAGGGTGTAGGTCACGCTGCGCCGCCTCTCGCTTGGTGCTGGTGGTGGTGCTCGACGACCTGGCGGACGACCTTCGCGAGGTCACGCTGGTCGGGGAGCCGGGCGATGGAGGTGAGGAGCTTCTGCCGCATGTCCATGCACGCCGGGGTGGGGCACGGCTCGAGCCGCTGTATCTCGTGCATGAGGCGCCGCAGCTCGGCGACGACGACGAGGATCGACTCGGGGTCGCCGCGGGTGATCGCGGAGCCGTCGCGGAGCGCGTCGAGGTGGACCTTGAAGCGGTAGGCGGCGGCGACGGTGACGGCGGGGAACGCGAACTTGAGGAGGAGGAAGCGGGTCTCGTCGGGGAGCCCGAAGCGGGTGCCGAGGGCGATGCCGAGGAGGCCGAGGAGCCCGACGACGAGGACGAGGATGGACCGCTCGTCGGGGTCGCGCCACAGGCGCATGTAGATCTTGATCGCGACGAGCGCGGCGACGGCGGCGAAGCCGACCGCGTTCGCGACGAGGAGGACGACGTCGTCGACGGTCACGGGGTCAGGTCCTCTCGACGGTGGGCGGCCTGCGCGGCGAGGAGCTCGCCGACCTTGCGGAAGTTGGCGAGCCCGACGGCGGCCCACGCGGCGGCGATGAGGACCTTGAGCCAGGTGAGCTCGACGAACGGCCAGCCGAGGATCATGGAGAGCCGGTAGACGAGCGCGACGCCGGCGAGGGCGAGCATGGAGACGGCGGACCCCATGACGGCGTGCCCGAGGCGGTTCCGCTCCCAGTGGACGCGGGAGTAGAGCACCACGAACAGCAGGAGCCCGACGACGGCGAGGGTGTTGCCGGCGACGCCGAGCCAGTCGACGGCGGTGGTGACGGTCATCGTGGGGCCTCCCCGTAGGCCGCCCTGAGTCGGTCGGCGAAGTGGTTGTTCTGTCGGTGCTCGATCAGCGCGGGGAGCACGGCGCTAATCCGTCGGGCCAGGTCTTCGGTCTGGCGTGCTGCGGCTTCACGCTCGGCGCGGCTGGTGACGTCGTCGGGGCGTCGGGGGCGTAGGAACTTCACGGCGCGGGGTCCTCCCGAGAGGGGCGGGGGAGGGCTTCGAGCACGGCGGTCGTGGTTTCCGCGGCCTTGACGGTCTTGGTGTTCACGTCCATGAGCTCGAGCGCGATGCGTTTCCAGTCGTCGCGGTCGGCGCGGACCTCGTCGTGCTGTTTCCGGGTGACGATGTCGCCGCGGATGATGAGCAGGATGACGAGGGTGACGATGCTGCCGAGGCCGATGGACTGGAACGGGATCGCGCCTAGGGCGTCCTCGAGTGTCACGTGGTGCCTCCCGAGGGGCCTTGTGTCCGGGCGCCTTCCCCCATGAGGGCGCGCGGGCGTGGGGGGGCAGGGTGGGTGGGTCCTGCTCGTGTGTTATGCGGTGGGCTCGGTGGGCGGCTCGTCGGCGGGTGTCTCGGGTGCCGGGTCGGCGGGTGCGGGGTCGCTGGCCGGAGCAGGATCAGCGGCGGGCACGTCCGGGGCGAGGTCGGCAGGGTCGCCGCCGTCCGCGGCGTACTGAGCGGACAGGCGGGCGATCTCGGCGGGGATGAGCGCGAGCCGCTGCCGGCGCTCGGTCTCGTCGGCGACCGCGCGGCGCTGCTCGTCGAGCTCGGCGTCGGACAGGCTGGTCAGGTCGGGCATGGGGTGGTCCTCTCGATCAGGCGGCGGTGCCGGGGAGCGTGGTCGGGTAGGCGTTCGCGGTCGTGTAGGTGACCTGCGCGTAGTGCCTGGTGGCGTTGGTCGCGCCGGTGAGGGTGACGACCCCGGCGTCGGTGATCGCGAGCGCGGCCCCAGTGACGAGCGCGCCGGTCTGCGTGACCACGGGCGCGGCGACGATCGAGCCGGTGCGGGTGGGTCGGAAGCCGACGGGGAGCGTCGTGAGGGACACAGTGCCGGTCGCGGTGCCGGCGGTGCCCTGGATGAGCGTCACGGTGACCTGCGACCCGACGCGGCGGGCGACGAGGGTCGCGTCGCCGAGGTTGGCGATCGACGAGGCGACGAGCCGGTCGCCGGTGTCGGAGCCGGACGCGACCCACCCGGTGTTGCCGGTGCCGGACCACTTGACCCACTCGACTGCGCCGACGGTGCCGGCGGTGTCGACGTAGCGGGTGCCAAAGGGTGCCGCGACCACGCCCTCCGGGGAGCCGACGCCGATCCCGCGTCCGGCGTCGAGCCAGGACAGCAGGCCGTAGTCCGTAGCGGACTCAACCATGCGCACGGACTCCGAAGCGCGCGGCGTTCCGGTCCAGTAGCAGCCGGCAGAGTCGCCGTCGAAGAAGCTCACGCCGGCGCCGAGGGACGCGCCCTCATAAATCATCACGCCGTCGACTAGGAAAGTGTCGCCCGCAGTGACGCTCGGGCTCACGCTGGCACCTGAAACGGTGTTCTGGAGCGCGATGAAGTAGGTCCCGCTTGTGGTGCAGGTGAACTTGCAGGTGATCCGGGTCCACGAGGTCGAGGCGGTCAAGCTGCCGCTGGTGTTGTCGGCGGACATCGCGCCCGTGCTGGCGAACGCGAAGATCGAGACCCCGCCGGAACCAGCCGTGCGCTTTACCCATGCGCTGACGAAGTACGTCACGCCCGTGGTCATCGCCAGGGCGGTGGCGTTCCGGAAACCTTGGTTTGCGGGGGTCGTGTTGGCGTGCGTGACCTGCGCCGACTGCGTGCCGAACATTCGATCAGTGGCAACGACTGCGCCGGTGGCGTTCGGCTCCGCGGTCCACCACGAGAGGTTTCCGGACTCGAAGGACGGGTTCTGGACGAGGTTGCGGGCCAGCTCGGGGAGGTCGAGCTTCGCGATTCCGTCGTCGCCGCGGACCATGCGGACGGACTCGGAGGCGTGCGGTGTCCCGGTCCAGTAGCAGCCTTTCTGGTCGCCGTCGACGTAGGCGGTTGCGCGGGTGCCCACTTCCACTTGCAGCGCGTCGACGTAGATGTTCGCGGCGGCTTGGTTGCTCCGGTAGAAGACGACAGCGCAAGTGAACGCCGCCGTAGGAGCGACGAACGTGCCGGTGACGCGCTGCCAGGTGCCGGAACCAGTGACGCTCGTAGCGATCGGCGAGGAAAGGTAGGTGCCGGCGCTGTTGGATACGTCAACCTGGAACGTGAACGTGTTTCCGGCTGCCACTTGGACATAGGCCGATACGGTGTAGGTAACCCCGGGGGAGATTCGGACTCCGCTAAAGAGAGCGCCCGACCCGGCCGTGTTGGTGGTAGCGATTAGCAGAGACGCCACGCCGGAGTAGGTGACCGAAGTGCTTCGGCTAATGGTCGCACCGAAGCCGTAGACGCCCCATCCTGCGGTGCTCACCTCGACCGATGGGTTCGTGACGAGGTTCCGCGTCAGGGTCGGGAGCGACTGCCGGCCCACGCCGTCGGTCGCGGACAGGGCGGCGCGGACGCTGGACGAGGCGTGCGCGGTGCCGGTCCAGTAGCAGCCCGCGGTGTCGCCGTCGAAGTAGTCGGGCACCTCGGTGCCGGCGACGATCATGGCGGCGTCGACGTAGAAGGTGACGGCCTGCGCCGAGGTGGTGCTGACACGAAGGACGAGGACGCCACCGCCGGCGGTTTGCGCCTGGCCCGTGGTGGAGACGCGCTGCCACGAGCCGGTGGCGGTGAAGTTGACCTGGACCGACGTGATGACGACCGACGAGTCGATGTTGAGCGCGAGGGCGGTGCCCGCGGGTGCCTTGACCCACGCCGCCGCCGAGTAGGTGTTCGCCGCTACCGTGCCGGTCCCGAAGTTGACGCCCTGGATCGCGACCGTCCCGTCACAGACGGCGCGGATCGAGGCGGTCCCGACGTACTGCTCGGTTGTGACACGGGAGATCGTGGTGCCCGACCCGGCGGCCGAGATGCCCGTCGTGTTCGTCTCGACCGACGGGTTCGTCAGGAGGTTCGTGTAGAGCGCGGGCCGGTCGGCCCACTTCACGCCCGCGGTCTGGTTCGAGTCGGGGACGAGCATCTGCCCGTTGGTGCCGGCCGCGAGCCGGAGCGGGGTGTTGTCCGCCGACGCCGTGAGCAGGTCGCCCTTCGCGTCGAAGATGTTCGGCGAGATCCCACCACCGCCCGCGGTGTACTCCGCGCGCGTCACATAGCGGTTGTCCTGCGCGGTGCGCCAGACGTTGGCCTCGACCGCCAGCTCGGCGAGCGACTGCGGGTTGATGAACTTCTTCCGCAGCAGCCGGGAGGAGTCGAGGGTGGGGATGAAGGCCACGAGGAGGCTCCTTGCCGCTCAGAGGTTGATGACGAGGACGTCGGGGTCCTCGTCGGAAGGCGTGACGAGACCCGAGGCGGTGGTCACGAGGACGTCGGGGTCGACGGAGTCGATCGCCGCGAAACCACCGAACGAGGCGTAGTGCGTGGACGGCGCGACGGGGATGTAGGTGTTGTAGAAGTTCGACCAGACCAGCACGTGCCCGTCGCCTGGCTCGACGTAGCCGCTCGTGCCGCCGATCGTGTAGCGGGTGACGGTCTCCGCGAGCCCCTGGTTCGCGGCGTAGGACCACGCGCCGTCCGGGGCCGCGGTCGCCGACAGCACGTCCCCGGGGTTCGCGCGGAAACCGAGCGTCGGGTAGTCCTTCGTTGTCGTGCCCTGGTTGTAGATCCACTTCGCCACGCGCCGGCCCTCCTAGGCGTAGATGTCGGGGGAGAGGTTGAGCGTCATCACCCAGCCGCCGGTCGCGGTCAGCGACTCCCGGACGCCCTCGACGAGGAACGTGAGCGTCGACGCCGGCGCCTGCGCGGGAAGCTGCGTGAGCTGGACCCGGTCGCCGAGCTCGAGCGCGAGCATCGCGGCGCGCTTGTCGTCGGCGAGGCTGGTCAGCTCGACGTCGAGCTCGGGGATCCGGACGCGGGGGTCGGCGTAGGTGGTGAGGTAGAACGCGGCGAGGGCGTTGACGGTGGCCTGGTCGCCGGCGGTGGTGATGGTCTGCTCGAAGCGTCCGTCGAGGGCGACGGCGTCGGGGTCGACGGCGCGGACCGGGGCGACGAGCGGGTCGGTGGACTCGACGGTCACGTCGTTGATGAGCCCGAAGTCGTCGAGCTTCGCGGTGAGGTTGCCGCCGATCTCCTGCCCGACCGCGGACAGCGAGATCGCGACACCCGATGCGAGGTCGCGGTAGGAGTCGTCCCGCAGCGTGAGGACGTTGTCGACGTCCTCGTAGAGCAGCCCGTTCTCGGTGTCCGCGACCTGGCGGAGGAGGTCGAGGGGCTGCCGGTCCTCGGTGGGCTGGAGCCCCATGACCGCGGTCGACGGGGCGGTCGGCACCGACGGCATGAGCCCGACGTAGCGCGCGAGCCGGGAGAACCGGGACGCGGGGGACTCGCCGCGGAAGCCGGTCAGCGCGGCCCGGGAGAGGGTGTAGACCTCGGTCTGCGTGAGCGGCCGGTCCCACACCCCGGCGTGGGCGTGGGTGCCCTTCCAGTCGTACTGGTCGGAGAACGCGGCGAGCACCTGCGCGGAGTAGATGTCCTCCAGCGGCGCGGTCTCGACGGCGCGGCTGGTGAAGGTGTCGCCGAGCGGGGCCCCGTCGACGTAGACCTTGAAGGACGCGCTGCCGGCCGAGCGGGTCACGACGAGCGCGACATGCTTCGTCGCCACGGTCGCGGCACTGGTGGCGGGCTCGACGTCGGCGGTCGTGGTGTACGAGAAGGTGCCGGCGTTGTTGCGGTACGTGAAGCCGAGGAGGCCGCCGTTCGCGACGTGGACCGCGGCGCCCTGCGTGCCGTTCGCGGCGGTCGAGGTCACGCCCAGGATCGGGGCGCGGCCGATGGTCGGGATGTCGTAGTTCTCGCGGATGACCGCGGTCAGCGTGTAGCCCGTCGCCGCCGTCGACACCACCGCCCGACCCGCACCCGTCGACTTCGCCCGGATGTCTCGGGCCGAGCTGTAGGAGTCGGTCGGGGTGATGCCCTCCTGCCCGAACAGGGTCGGCGCCGACGCGACGAGGTTCGGCCGCGCACCCGCGGACACGTCCACCCCAGCCGGGGACCCGGACGGCTCGTTGAGCGGGAAGAACGCCGCCGGCGACAGCAGCAGCGCCTCCTCGACCGACATCGCCCGCAGCGACGACCGAGCGGTGAGCCGCGCCTGCTCGGTGACCGCGGTGACCGTCACCGACGCATAGCCGTCCGAGGACTGCGGCCACACCACCGGCCACTCCTTGATGAAGCCGGTAAAGCGGCGGTAGGTGACGCCGCCCTCGGTGACGGTGAGCCGGATCGGGGTCGACCGCTTCACGTTCGGGTAGTACGGCGACCCGGTGTTGCCGGGGGTAAAGCGGCCGTCCTTGTTGTCCAGCGTGAGCGTGATCGTCGCGGGCTGCGACTCGGAGAACTCGTCCTGCCGGCCGCGGGTCATGGTGACCTGCTGGTGGCCCTCGACGTAGTCCGAGACGTCGGTCCACCCGTAGGCGGCGGGGTCGGTAGTCCGGTTGGACCCGAAGGCGATCTCGACCTTCCCGTTGACCATGAGCGCCACGGGTCAGAGTCCTAGGCTCGCGCCGCCGTTGACGCGCTTGAGTTTGAGCAGCTCGGTCTGGATCTTGCGCGCCGCGGCGAGGGGGTCGGTGTCGCCCTTGACGGCGACGTTGAGGACGACCGCCGGCGCAGGCTTCGCGACGGGGATCGACGCCGTCGTGACCGGGATCTTGGCGGCCGGCGCGGTGACGACCGGCTTGTCCTTGAGCTGGTTCTGGAGCTTGTTCGTGAGCGCGTCGTTGGCGTTGCCGTTGACGATCTTGTTGATCTGCCCGATGTCGAAGGTCGTGTTGTCCTTCAACCAGTCCTTGAGGTCCTGCCGCTTGTCGGCGTTGTTGATGCCGCCCTGGAGCGCGTTCTGGAGCAGCTTCTCCTTCGCGTCGGAGACGTCGGGGAAGACCGTGCCCCAATCGGCGGACCCGCCGCCGCCCTTCCCGCCGCCGCCGCCCTTGCCGCCGCCAGCACCACCGCCAGCACCGCCGCCACCGGGGCCGGCACCACCGCCACCCGCGCCTCCACCGCCGCCGCCGCCGCCACCGCCACCGGAGCCAGCACCGGCACCGGCACCGCTGGAGCCGAGCTTCCCGAGCGCCTGGATCATGTCCTTGAAGCCGCCCTGCACGTCCTTCCGCAGCGGGTCGAGCGCCTCGACCATCTCCTCCTTCGACAGCCCACCACCGAGCCGGTTCGAGATGAAGTCGCCGATCTTGTCGGTCAGCGCCCCGACCGCGTTCTTGATCGTGTCGCGGACCTCGATCAGCCTGTCGACGGTCTCCTGCGTGTCCTTGATTGACCCCGCGTAGAGCTTGTCCGCCGCGGTCTGCCCGGCCGCGTCCAGCGCCTTGAGCGTCGCCGCGTTCGAGGCGTTGAGCTCCGCGATCAGCGACCCACCGGTGCCCGACGTGACCGCCTCCGCGAGCGCGCGGATGTTGTCGATCCCCGCAGCGCCCTCGCCCTGGAGCTGCCGCAGCAGGTCATCCGACAGCCCCGCCCCGATGAGGGTCTTGACGTCCGCCGCGACCTGCTCGGCCTTCGCCTGCTGCTCCTTCTGGAACTTGAGCAGGTCCGTGACCACCGAGACCGACTTCTTGAGCCCGTCGTAGGTGTAGGGGCTGTCGCCCTGCTGGAACCCGAACACCGAGGACGTGAAGGACCGGAAGCCCGACGCGAACGACGCGCTCTCGTCCTTGAGGGCCCGCAGCCGGTCCTTCGCGTCCGTGAGCAGGTCGTTGACCTTGTCGAGCGCCTTCGCGCCCTTCTCCTTGATCGCGGAGTTGAGCTCGCGCATCGCGTCACGCGCGGCCTCGACGGCGTCCTTGCCCTTCTTCCCGCGGGCGTCCTTGAGCTTCTCGTAGCCCTTGTCGATCGCCTTCGCGATGTCCTCGGTCAGCTTCGTCGCGATCTCGCCGGCGGCCTTGTTCGCCGCCGCGAGCTCCGCGTTGCCCTTCCCGCCGCCGACCGCCCGCGCCAGCGCGCGCGCCACCTGCGGGGCCCGGTCGTCGATCCCGACGGTCAGCCCGTCGACCATGTCGTGACCGAGCGCGATCATCTTCCGCGACGGCGAGTGCGCGTCGGCCTCCTTGCGGGCCGCGGCGATGCCCTGCCGGACCGCGGCGGCCATCTGCTGCGCGAGCGCCGGCCCCATCCCGAACGTCCCCGCGAGGACACCGGACTTGAGCTGCGACCCGATCGGCAGCGCCGAGGTGTAGGCGGAGTCCACGATCCGCCGCAGCGTCGAGTGGAGCTCGCCGGAGAACGGCGACAGGTTCGGGCGGGCCTTGCCGGTGCCGGTCTTGATCTCGCGCTGGAAGTCCCCGGAGAAGCCGCGGACCATCTTGACGCCCTCGTCGGTCTTGCGGCGGATCTCGTCGGTCGTCGGGTCGAGGTTCGGCTTGGTGCGGCCCAGGTTCTTGAGGTCCGCGACCAGCCCCGCGAGCTTCTTCTGGTTCGCCTCGATGCCGTACTGCTTGAACGTCGTGCGGACCTCGCGCGGCGTGAGGCGGTACCGCTTCGCGACCTTCGCGATGTCGTCGAACGTCTTCGGGGCGTTGGTCTGGAACTGCGTCACGACCCGCTTCGGGAGCCCGGTGAGGACCGACTGCTTCTTCACCCACTCCCGCGTTGAGCGGCCGACCTCGCCGGTCTCCTCGCGGATCGTGTCGATGCCACGCTTGAGCGTCGCGCGGTACTCCTCGAGCTTCGCGATCCGGTCGTCGTATGCCTGCCGGTCTGAGACCGTGCGGGTCTGCGAGTCCCGCTCCTGCTCGAGCCGGCGGATCGACGCGGTCGTGTTCTCGTAGCGGGTCTGCTGCTCGGAGAGCACCTGGTTGACCTTCGCGCGCGCGTCCCGCTCACCCATGAGGCTGTTCACGAGGGTCTGCTGCGAGATCCCCAGCTCGCGGGCGACCTTGAAGCCGTCGCCCTTCGCGAGGTTGTCGTAGATCATCGCCTTGGTCGCGTTGGTCAGCGCCCCGGTCGTGGTGTCCAGCGTCGCGGCGTAGTCCTTCCACGACCCGGTCGCGACCGCGACGGACTCACCGGACCGCTCGACGGCCTTCTTCGCCGACCACAGGCCGCTAGCGAGGCCGGCGAGACCACCGACCGCGGCACCCCACGGGCCGCCGGCGGAGAAGCCCAGCGCAGCGCCGCCAAGGGTCGACTCGAGGGTCTTCACACCGGAGTCCGCCTCGGAGGTGGACGCGACGAGAGCCGCCATGCCCGCCATGCCGGCGGCACCGCGGGCCGCGGTCGCGAGACGCGCGGCGCCGGTCTCGGCCTTTCCCATCCCCGCGGCTAGCTCGTTGATGCCCTGGATCGCGGGCGCGATCTTCTGGTACGCCATGACGCCGAGGAAGGACGCGAACGCGATCCGGGCAAGGTCGGTGTGGTCTGCGAAGAAGTCGAGGAGCCGGTCGAGCGCGCCGAGCGGGGTCAGCGCCCCGGCCGCGGACCCCGACAGGCCGGTGACGGTAGGGATGAGCGCCTTGACGATCGTCCACACATCGCCGGCGGCGTCCCTGACCTCGGCGAGGACCGGCGCGAGCTGGCCCTGCGTGCCGGTCAGGTCCTCGAACGCGGCGACCGCGCCGCGCAGCCCGCGGGCGTCGAAGGCGTCCATCACCTTGTCGAGGCCGGGGAGGAGCTTCTTCGTCGCGACGTCGGCGAAGTGCTCGACGTAGGGGATGAGGCGGGCGCCGATGGTCTCGCCGGCCTCGGACATCGTGAGCCGGAGCCGCGCGATCTTCCCCTCGAGGGTGTCGGCCTGGTCGGCGGCGGCACCGCCGTAGGTGTCCGACAAGCTCTTGACCGCGGCCTCGAAGGAGATCGTCTCCCCGGCGGCGTCCTTCGTCTCGATGCCGAGCTTCGACAGCGACGCCGCGGTGCCGTTCTGTGCCCGCTCCAGCGCCTTCGTGACGGTCTCCAGCGACACCCCGCGCGCGGCGGAGACGTCCATCGCGACCGACGCAAGCTTCTGCGCCTCCGACACCGACCCGGTCGCCGCCGCGAGCTTCTCGAGCGCGGGGCGGAGGTCGTCGTCGGCGACGCCGTAGGCGCGGCCCTGCGCGGAGATCCACTCCTCGACCTGCGCGACCTGCGCCGACGTCGCACCGGTGGTCCGCTTGAGCGCGGCCTCAAGCCGCTTCTGCGCGGCCTCGTCCTCGATCGCGCCCTTGGTCAGCTTCGTCATGCCGGCCGCGGCGACGACGACACCGGCGCCGAGGCCGTAGGCCGCTGCCTTGCCGGCCGACGCGAGCACCGACCCGAGGCGGCTGGTCGCCTTCGTGGCGCCGGTCGCGGTCCGCGAGAGGTTCCGGTCGACGCCGAGGAACTCGACCGTCACCTGGCGACCAGCCACCCGACACCACCTCTCAGCTCGCAGACACCTCGGCCTGGTACCGCTCGTACTGGACGACGTACTCGGAGATCTCGCGGTACGTCATGCGCTCGAAGTCCTCGGGGTGGAGCCCGTAGAACTTCGTGAGCGCCGGGAGCCGGGGGAGGAGACCCCGGCGCGTCATTCCCCCGGGGCGTCGCCCTGGTCGGGGTCCTCGGCGGCGTTGAAGTCGAGGGTCTCGAGGTCGTCGTACCCGACCGACGCGGCGACCTCGTCGAAGGTCAGGGTCCGCTCGCCGTTGACGCGGCGGGCGAGCCAGATCAGGCACGCGAGGGTGTCGAGGTCGAAGTCCTCCGCGGCCTGCTCGAGCAGCTTCGGGAACGTGATGCCGGCCTGCTGTCGCAGCGCGCGGGAGTCCAGGGCGGTGAGGTCACCGGCGGTGATGGAGTAGACCTCGCCGTCGAAGCGCATCCGGATGCCCTCGTCGAGGGCGTCGGTGCGCTTCTCCTCGGTCTTGCGGGTGTGCTTGCGGATGGGGGTCTTGCTGGTGGTGGTGGTCATGCCAGTCCGTTCTCTCGGAGTACCTTCTCGATCGCGTCCTCGTAGGCGTCGACGATCTGCTGCGAGTCCTGCCGGATCGCCTCGTAGACGAAGTAGCCGGCCTGCGGGCCCGAGCCGCGCCACGGCTTGAACTGCTGCGTGGTCGGGCGACCCCGGCCACCGAATTCCGCGCCCATCGCCCACGGCATCCCGGAGCCGAAGGAGACACCGGCGGCGACGAGCCGCGACGACGCCTTGACCGACGGGGCGGTCTTCGCTGCGACACCGCCGAGGCCGTAGGCGATCCCGGTCGCGTCCTTCGCGACGTCCTTCGCGACGTCGAGGTTCGTGTCCTTGAGCTGCTTCTGCGCGTCGGGGCCGATCTCGCGGAGCGCCCGGTTGAGCTCGCGCAGCCCCTCGACGCGGACACCGACCGAGCTGGAGGCGTTGATGCGTGGCACGAGGGTTTCCTCCTCGGTCGGGGGTGGGCGCCGCCGCCGCAACGGTGAAGGGGACGGCGGCGCCCGGTCCCAGGTCAGGCCGTGGTGTCGGCCGAGACGTAGGCGATGGAGATCGGCGAGGCCGACCCGTTGTAGCGGATCGCGCCCGACAGCGACTGCGTGATCCGGTCGGTGCCCTCGGTCGCGCCGCTCCACTCGTCGAAACGCACGGCCGGGATGGTGACCGTGAGCGACGGGTAGATCGTGGTCCCGAGCAGCGCCGGCCCGGTCCACACCGCGGTCAGCGACGCGAGCGCCCCGGCCTTGGTGTCGGCCGCCGCGCGGTTGCGCTGCGCGAGGGAGTCGAAGTCCGCGGAAATCGAGAAGGTCCCCTCGCGGCGCGAGCTGGTCGGCTCCTTCTTGTAGGTGTTCCCGCGGATCTTGCGGCGGTCGACGTCGAGGCCGTTGTCGAAGGAGATCTCGATCTCGTCGACGTCGTAGGTCGCGCCACCGATGGTGACGACACCACCGGCCCACGTGAGGTTGTCCATGTTCGTCGGGTAGGACGCGGTCGCGAGCGCCGTCGCGGTGGAGACGTTCTCGAAGTCGCACTCGAGGTCGAGCATCAGGTTCCCGTCGACCGCGTTCGCGAGCGTCCAGCTCGTGATCTTGCCGCCCTCGAACGTGAAGGGCTGGTTGGTGCCCGACGGGTTGAAGGGCCGGTTGACCTGGCAGGTGAAAGACTTCCCGAACAGCTCGCCCTCGGTGCCGGTGTGGGTGTAGGCGCTGGTCTCGGCGGGGCCCGTGGTCGCCGAGGACCCGAGCATGTGCTTGAGCCAGAAGCCGAAGCCCTTGGTGAGCACCGCCATGGAGATGCTTCCCGACGCCCCGGAGTAGTAGGGCGTGAAGCGGTCGGAGCGGATCACGGACGAGCCGGTCCGCAGGGGGTCGCCCTCGGTACGACCGAACGTGTCGGAGATCGACTCGCTGTCGTACTCGAAGAATCTACTCGGGACCAAGGGGGTCCCGTAGGTGACCTCGTCGACGACGCCGAGCTGGTGGTCCATAGCCCCCACAGGTCAGCCCTCCTTCTTGGTGTCGGTCTTGGTCGTCTCCTTGGCGGAGGCGACCTCCTGCCAGTCGGACTGCTCGGCGAGGGAAGCGCCGAGGTCGTCGGCGACCTCGATCGTCTCGCCGCTCTTGGCCTGGAAGCCCGGCCCCTCGACGGCGTCGAAGGGGCCGACGTACTTGACGCGCATCGGTGTGTCTCCTCGGGGTGCGGGTGTTGTGCTGGACAGTCGTGCGGCGGTGGTCAGGTGAGGCGTGCGTGGTAGCGGACGCCGTAGGTCAGCTCGGTCAACGACCCGCCGGCACCGGACATGTTGTTGAGCTCGAACGTCGCCATACGGAGCCACTGAAGGCCGGGGACGTTGAGCTCGTTGCTCTTGTGATCCGCGACGACCTCCTCGATCACGCGGCCGATCTCGAGGGCGCGGATGTCGCAGTCCTCGGCCTTCGCGTTCGGGGACCCGACGAGCACGATCACGTCGAAGTCCATGAGCTCGTCGCGGTAGTTACGGCCCGCCTTGAGCGACGCGGGGTCGTGGGTCGCGCGCGGGCGGGACGTGAAGACCTGCTCGCGGCGGGCGGACACGTCGCCGCCCTGCCAGCCGTAGGTCACCGACACCCGCGGCGACCCGAGCGCGGTCGTGATCGCGGCGACCAGCGCCTTGCGGACCTCGACGACGATGGAGCCGGCCACGTCACGCGACCTTCGGGACGCGGACCTTGCGAGCCCACGCCATGATCGTGGCGTCGACGGTGGGGAGCCCGGTCGGGCGACCGTCGCCGGGCGCGGAGAGCGTGATGTTGCCGTAGTCGTTGGAGATCGACAGGGCCCGCTCGTCGGTGCCGGACCAGCCGTCCATCGTGAGGAGCCAGTGGCGGGCGCCGCGGAGCATCGCCTCGCGCAGGTCCGCGGGCGGCTCGGCGGAGTAGCCGGAGTCGTAGGCGACGGTGATGTTGCCGCGGGTCGTGGCCGGCCAGACGTACCCCGACGGCTGGTAGAGGTAGCCGGCGTCCAAGAACAGGCCGGCGAGCTCGCCCGGGGTGAGGGCGACGCCGTCGACGGTGACCGCGGTGACGACCCGCACGTAGGGGTCGGACAGACGAAGGACGTCGGTCCGGTCGCCGGTGAGCCGCTCAGACTTCCCGACGACGACGAAGGAGGTCTCGCAGACCCGCTCGACGATCCCGACGATCCAGTCGTGGGCGGCGACGAGACGCGCGTCGGGGAACCGCTGCGTGCTGTCGAGGTCGGGCAGGGCGCGCAGGTCCGCGCTCGTGAAGTACGGCATCTGCGCGCCCTCCCGTCACTTCTTGCGGGCGGTGGCCCGCTTCGCGGTCGACTTGTCCTCGACCTCGTCGGTGTCGACCTTCTTCGCGTCGGCCGTGTCGTCCTCGGGCTGGCCGGCCGGGGCGGTGGAGGCGCCCCGGTTCGACCAGCCCGGCTCGAGGGTGGCGTCAGTCATCAGAAGCCCGTGACCTTGCCGATCGCGCCCGGCCGGTAGACCGCGAGACCGAGGCGCTCCTCGGCGCGCATCGCGACGAGGTTGTTCTTGAAGTCGTCCTCGTTGCTGTTCGTCATCTCGACCGTGATCCCGGTCCGGCGGAACACCTGCGCGGCGGTCGAGAACGCGCCCACGAGGACGGTGCCCTGCGCCTGCGCCGGCGTGACGACCACGCGGCAGCCCCACACATCGGGGTTCTCGCCGAGGTTGCCTGAGTCGGTGCTGTTCGCGCCGTTGCCGTAGGCACCGGTGAAGGGCCCGCCGCCGAAATACTGGTTGTTCGCGTCCTTGTTGAGCCGGATCGTCTTCCAGTCGGTCGGGTGCATGATGATGCCGTCCGGCTCGAGGAACGCGTTCGCGCGGATCGCGGAGATCTGCGAGTAGAGCGAGTCCAGCCGGTCGGTCTGCGTCGGCGTGCCGGGCACGGCGACCGCGGTCGCGAGGCCGGTGCGGTTGTTGAGGCCGCGCAGGTTCGGGGCGGTGCCGTTGCCGTTGAGGAGCTGGTCCTCCTCGGCGAGCTGCACGAACAGCACGAGGCGGCCCTGGATGTAGCCGGACACGTACTGCGCGTCGGCGAGCATCTCGTCGGAGACCTTCGCGGTGGTCGCGATCTTGCGGATGGTCTCGGTGACCTGCGCGATCGTGACGTCCGACTGCGGCTTCGCGGCGCCCTCAGCGACGGTGGCCGCGGCGTTGGTGACCGCGGTCTCCTGCATGTAGATGAGCGTCGGGCCGGAGATGCCGGTGTTCGGCATGAGGTCGGCGACGGTGAGGCGACGGAACAGCGTCGGGATGACCCCGGCCTGGTAGGTCGGGATGACGGTGCCGGCGCCCTGGCCGGACTGGAGCACGGTCGCCTTGATGTCCATGCTCGACGCGAACCGCTCGCCGCCCTTGACGGCGACGACCGCCGACTTGTAGCCGTCGGAGTCCGCGATCTGCTCGTGGAGCGACTTCGCGCCGGTGGCGGGCTCGCCCTGGTCGCCGGCGAGCGGGTCGCCGTCGACGGCCTGGAGCGCCTTGAGGGAGTCGATCGCGGCCTTGATGTCGGCGTCGCGGCGGTCGTACTCGTCGCGCTTCTCGCTCCACGTGCGGGAGTCCTTGACGAGGACGTCCTGGTCCTCGACGAGCGCGGAGATCTGGTCCTTGAGACCCTTGATGGTCGGCATCGTGGCCCTCCTTGTGGGTATGCCGATGACCCCGGCGCCGGGCGGCGGCGGGGGAGGGTGAGCTGCTGCTAGGCGAGCGCCTTGAGCACGAGCTCGCGAGCGGCCTGCCAGTCGGGCGCGGCGCTCTTCTCTGACCCCTCATCGGCGGACTCGTCGGCGTCGTCGTCGGCGGCCTCATCGGCGGCGGACTCGGAGGTGGACTCGTCGGCGGACTGCTCGGTGCCAGAAGTCTTGGGGGTGTCCTCGACGGCCTCAGCCGTGTCGTCGGACTCGGTGGCCGTCTCGTCGTCGTCGGGGTCAACGGCGGCCTTCTCGTCGGTCGCGTGCGCGTGCTTCGCTCCGCAGGTCGCGCCGAGCGACACGAGGGAGTCGTGGGCGGCCTGGAGCGTCTCGGCGTCGGCCTTGCTGTTCCGCGCGCCGACCTTCTCGGTGACCGCGGCCAGGCTCTTCGACGACAGCACGACCGCCTCCCGGTTCGACGGGATCGGGGTGAAGGTGCCGTTGAGGAGCTCGGCGGAGGTCACGTGCGGGACACCCTTTTCGTCCTTCGTCCGCTCCGCCGCCATGAAGGTGACCGACGTCGTGCGGATGTGGCCCTCGGAGACCAGCGTGCGGACCTCCTGCGCGAGCGGGGTCGAGGCGTAGGTGCCCTTGACCCGCAGCGACCCGTCCTCGGCGTAGTACGGCGTCCCCGACCCGACGGTCGTCGTGACGGTCATCCCGTGGTCGATGTCGAACGCGATGTGGTCGGGAAGCGGGTCGAACGCGCGGGCGTCGATCACCTCGCCGTCCCGGTCGAGCGCGCTGTTCGAGAGAACAACCTCAAAGGCGCCGTTGGGCGACTCGGTCTCAACCTCGGTGACGAGGCCAGCGGCCTTGGTGACGATCATCGGATCTCCTTCCGTGCGGCCATGCGGCCGGCCTTGCCCTCGCAGCTCCGGCACAGACCTCGGGTGGACAGCGGGCCCGCGGTCGCGCAGACCCCGCAGGTCTCGATGACCGCGACCGTGCGGCCGATGACCGCCGGCGCCGCCGGCTGCGCGACCTCCGGTGCCGTGTCCTGCACGTCGTCGGCCGGCTCGGGTGCCTCGGTCATCGCCAGCGGCGCGGCGCCCTGGTTGATGTAGAGCACGTCCCCGCCTTCCAGCGGAGGGAGGTTGTCCTGCCGGCGGACCTCGTTGGGGGTCCGCTGGCCGGAGAAGATTGCCGCCTGGTTGGCCGCCGCCCGCTGCTCGAACGCGCCCCGCATGACCTCGTCGAGAAGGAACTCGGCGTAGAGGTTGCCGCGCGGGTCGAAGTCGGGGCGGAGCTGCGCGTCGAGCGCGGACTCGAACAGCGCGAGCCGCGGCGCCATAGTGTCGCGGTAGACCGAGCGCATCTGCTCGGTGATGTTCGAGAACGTCGCCCGGTCGAGGATGTGGACCGCCGGCGGCGGCACGTCGTAGACCG
Source organism: uncultured Frankiales bacterium (assembly GCA_946479905.1). The sequence continues at coordinate 20,556 of CAMLIA010000015.1, forward strand.
CGCACGCCTCCTCACGGTTCACGTGCCGCGCCTCGATGAACTGCATCTGCTCGGCGTTGAGGGGGACCGTGTGCGGGGTCAGCCCCTCCTCTAGGAGCGCGATCTTGCCCCAGTTGTCGACGCCCTGGTGGAGCCCCTTCACGGTCCGGTCGAGCCGCGCGAAAGCCTGGTCGGACAGGGCACCGGGGGCGGTGAGGACCATGCTCGGCCGGCCGCCGTTCGACCACATCGCCGCCGCCGCACGCCGCGCCGCGTCCTCGTTAAGGATCGTCTGCCGCAGAGGCTCCAGCCGCGACAGGCCGCGGACTTGGTCGTCGGGGTTGTAGGACTTGAAGTGGACGACGTCGGTCGAGGGCCACTCGAGGAACCGGTCACCCGCAGCGGAGTACGTGTAGCGGTACATCAGCTCGCCGTCGGACTCGCGGCGGTACGTCGACACGTTCGCCGGGTGCATCGGCCAGAGCTGCGTCGGCGCGCGACCCGCACGCGGCCGGATCTTGATCCACAGCGCCTCGCCGTAGACCTCGTGGGTCGACACGGTCCAGAGCCAGAAGAAGAACGGGTCGTGCCGCGGGTTTGGGTTCCGGATCAGCCGCGCGAGCTCGGAGTCCCGGGCCTCGGACCGCGACCCGTCCTCGGCGCGCTCGTAGACCTTCAACGGCAGCCGCGCGGTCGCGTAGGCGATCTTGTTCACGAGCGCGGAGATCCACGGCTGTGACCGGTAGACCGCGCCGTAGGACGCGAACGCGTTCGACAGCGCCAGCCCCGCGGTCGGGTAGAAGTGCCGCTCCCCGACCGACGGCAGACCGTCGCCGAAGTCGACCGGCGCGAGAGATCCGTTGCTCAGCAGCAAGACGAACCTCCTAGACCCGTTGCATGTAGGCCACGTCAGCGCGTGGGACGAAGACCTGGCCGTCGGCCTTCGTGCGGGACTGGTCAGCGCCGAGCAGCGACGCGTCGGCGAGGATGAGGGTCCGGTCGTCGACGTCGAGGACGATCCCGTCCCACGTCTGCCCGGCCTTCGTGGTCACGAGGAAGCGGTCGCGCAGGTACGTCCGGAGCAGCCGGTCAGGTCGCGCCACTAGAGCATCACCACGTCCCGCTCGTCGTAGACCGATGTCGTTGAGGCGTGCCGGGCGCCCCACAGCGCGAGCGTCACGGCCTCGAGCATCGACACGTCGCCGTTGCGGCGAGCCCACGCCCACCGATCCCCGACCTTCCGCTGCGACGCCGCCTCGACCGCCGCGTCCAGCTCAGGGTCCCCGCCATGCGTGAGACCACCCGACACGACCGCGTCGTAGAAGCCAGCGCACGCCGTCACGTAGTCGTCGAGCCCGACAACCGTGAGCCGAACACCCGCCGCGAGCAGGTCCGGCTCCAAAGCGCCACCCGGACCCTTCCGGTCCAGCACCACCGCGCACCCATGCTCACGCTGGATCCGCGCCACCTGCTCCACAACGAAGACCCGATCCACGTCAAGCCGCCGACGCACCACCACCGGATCGCCAGCAGCCCCGGGCACGTGGACCGGGCCGACATGAGGGGACGCACCAGAATCCGCCGCGCCCACCGACACCCACACCCGATCCGGGTCCACTGCCACCCCCAGCGCGGCAGGCTTCCCCGGCCTCGAGCTCGACCGCCGCAACGGCCAGTCCGGCATCACACCGGCGACCTTGCTCGAGTCGTCCCAAATCCCCAGCCCCTCGCGGAGGAAGGACTCGGGGCCGAGTTTCTTCCGCATCCGCAGGATCGCCTCGCGCGGCGTGTCCTCCGGGAAGGACGGGTTGGCCCGCGCGACCTGCTCCCAATCGTGGGCGCCCAACGGCGCCGGCAGCGGCGTCGGGACGAAGCCGGGGTCCGCACCGAACTCGATCCAGCACGTGTCCGCGTCCTCGCCGGCGAGCGCCTCGGCCCGCATGCGGGTGAAGACCTCGCCGGGGTCCTTCGGCTTGGGCGGCGTACCCATGAACAGCAGCAGCGCCCCGGTGTCCTGCCGCGACTGGTTGGTCGCCGGGATGATGTCGTCCAGCGCGTTCTCGGTGAGGATCTGCGCCTCGTCGAACACCACCACGTCGACCTCGTCGAAGCCACGACCGAAGCCACGCTCGCGAGCACCGAACAGGATCCGCGACCCGTTCGTGAAGACGATCGACTCCTCACCGGAGCCGAGCACGACCTTGAGGATCAGCGGCGCGATCTTCCGCCGCCGCGCGAACGCCTGCATCTTGCCGAAGGTCTCCTCGGCCGTCCGCGACCGGTGCGCCGTCCACACCACGGTCAGGTTCGGCCGCAGCAGACACAACGCGAACACGATCGCGCCGACGAGGAAAGTCTTGCCGACCTGCCGCGGGATACTCAGACCGGTGCCACCGATCGTCGCCGCGTACTTCCCGTCGTCGCGCTTCGCCAGGATCAGCCGGCCGACCACGACCTGCCACCACCGGAACAGAATCCCGAGCTCGCGGCACTTCTCCTCGACGTCGCGCCACCCCGTCGAGACCACACCCGCAGGCGGGCGGACCTCCCGCGCGACCTCAGACAGCCGAGGCGTCGAAGGCTTCGTCGCCGCCGGCACGCTTCGTCTCCTCGGCCGCCTCCTGCGCGATCGTCGCCAGGCGAGCCTCCTCGTCGCGGATCAGCGCGTGGAGCTTGTTGAGCTCGTTGTTGAACTGCGGCCGCGTGTTCTCCGCTGCCGTCGTCAACGCCTCGGCGATGAGCCGCCGCTGCGCGAGAAGCATGTCCAGCACGTCGCCCGACTCGACCGCCTCGAGCAGAGACGGCGGTGCCGCGCGGCGCTCGTCCTCGGAGACGGCGCGCAGGGGCTTCTTCGGCATCGTGCGCTCCTCTCGGGAGGGGGGAGGGGGTGTCATGGATAGAGGAGCGAGACTCGGGGGTCTCGCTGGTCTCGCGGTGTAGGGATCTGACCCACCCCCGGCCTAGGCGACGTTGTCGATGCGTGGTCGTCGGCCGCCGTTGGCGAGTGCTGCGATCGTGTCGTGCTCGGACCAGAAGCCGCGCTCGCGCAGCGCGTCGGATCGACGTTGCAAGCTGCGAGCGGTGTTGCAGCCGTAGCAGGAAGGTACGAGGTTCTCGAACCGGTTGTCCGCGCCGTCGTGGTTGAGGTGGTCGACGACGAGGCAGTCGGGCTGCCCCTTCGCCACCCAGTCAACCGGTGTGCGGCACCAGTGGCAGGGGTGAGGACCGGGGCCGATCTCGTCGTAGAGCACCTTGCGGTGGACGTAGACCGATCCGTTCTTGTTGACCAGCGGGTGACCGGGTGCGCTCACGCGGCGGTAGCGACGGCCGAGGCTCACGCCCTGCTCGTGCCGCGCCGTCTTGTCGGGCGAGCCGTGGCGGTAGACGCGGTGGTAGTGCATGGCGCACAGCGCCGCGCCGGTAGAGCGGAGCGGCTTGTCGCAGCCGTCGATGGTGCAGGTAGCGTCCGTCATGTCAGACCCCTCATCCGGGTATGGCAAGACCCCCGGAGGCTGCTACCTGCGGGGGTCGTCTACTTGGTGGTGTGGGCGCCTAGAGCACCCACCGCGGCACCGCGCGGGAGGCGGCGGCGTTGCGGCGTGGTGCGCCGCGGTTGCACTTGCGGCACTCGGGTCCGCGGTACTTGGTCTTGTCGATGTCGTCGTGGCCGAGGTCCCACAGGCAGCCGGGCGGGAGCCAGGTGCCGCAGCGCCAGCACCATGCTTGGCCGGCGTCGACGATCGCGGCCCACCGCTTGCGCTCTTGCTGGTGGGCGTAGCGGTACTGCGGCTTGCTCACGGCTCGGTGGCGATCTGCTGCCGCATGTCGAGGAGGAGGTTCTCGAGGGCGCGGATGGGGTCGCGGTGTCGTTGGACGCGGACGAGCTCGGCGAGGCGGAGCATGTCGTCGATTGCGTGGAGGACGAGGGCTTCGGTGGGTGTGGGTGTGAGGGTGTCGGTCACGGGCTCACCTGCCTCGGAGACGACGAGAGCCCGGGCCGGTGTGGCCTCGGGCTCGTGCCGACTTTCGGGGTCGCCGATGTCGGTGCAAGGAGTGTCGCACATCGTTGGGCGGGGTGGTAGCACAACGGTCATGTCGTCGTGTCGGACCCCGTCGATCCGGGCGGAAAGAGCAGAAGGATGTCGTCGGCCAGGTCGATGGCGCGCTCACTAGTGGAGCAGGTGCGCGAGTGCGGTTCGTTGCTGAACATCTGACACCGGCAGTCCTGCCTCACCTCGGGCAGCAGCATCTCGATCAGCGCCTCGCGCTTGTTAGCCACGCGACTCACCACCGGGCGGAATGACTGGCTCGGGCTGCAAGCAGGTGCGGTCCTCGTCCGGCCCCACCCAGGCGCAGGAACCGGGGTGGGTGCGTCCGCAAGCAGCGGGCGGAATGCTCGGACGGTTGTGCGTCTTGCTCAGGCCCGGCACCGAGGCGTGGGCCTCGTCTGACAGCGTGCAACGAGTCCCGTCCGGGAAGCGGTGCGTGCAGCCGTACCTGCCGCGCAGAGCGTTGATGAGGCCGTCCTCGTAGAAAGACTCCACGCCCCAATCGTCGGGGCGTGCGTGCGCCTTGAACGCGGCGCGGATGTCATCCACGGAGTAGAACTCCGTCCGCTCATTCTCGTCAGTCACGGGCCTGCTCCTCGTACTTGGCAGCGGTCGCCGGGTGCATCCGGGCGTGGGGTTGCCAGCCGTCCTCGTGGGCGATGCGCTGGGCGGCTTCCGACAGGTCAAGCCCGACGATCTTGGCCCGGTCGTCCGGCTGGCAGCCCGGACGGTGCGTCACGAACTCGTCCAAGCATCCGCAAAGGTTCCAGCCTTTTTCGTTCTCAGGCATCGGGACCTCCGGGCGGAAAGACGCGAGGCGTGCAGCGCACGTTCTTGTCGTGCGGCGAGGTCACCGGCAGGTCGGGCGCACCCGGTCGGCACCAGCACGGCTCGTAGGGCTTCTGGTAAACCTCGGCCATCACTCGCCCCTCCCCTCGGGCGAAAAGCGCAGAGCGTCGCGGCGGGCTAGGTCGTCGTCATCCGGCTCCCACTCGGGGTCGGCGATGCACGGCTCCTCTAGGTCGCGCCCCGAGTAGTTGCAGGCGCGACAGTGATCGAGGCACAGCCCGTCCGGGCAGATGCACCGCTTGCGCTCGGGGACGATCACGCCCGTGGCACGCACGTCAGTCATTCGACTCACCTCCGGACGGAATGGCGTTAGTCGTCGTAGGGGCCGGGAGCATCGCCGCCACCTCCCTCTCCTACTCGATTGGTGGTTGGCTCGCGGTAAGGGTTGCGCGTCAGGGCCGCGAACGGCCCCTCGTGCGTCAGGGTGGCCGCGTCCGCGCAGCAGGCTGCGTAACCCGCCTCCCACGCTCGGGCGAGAGCGCGTCGCTTGTCACCCATCCGACTCACCTCCGGACGGAATGGGGTGAAGCGCGAGGTGCGTTGGGCACGGCCACTCGACCGCCTCGCCGTCGCGGCCGTAGCAGGACCCGCAGACCCAGGCTGTCGCCGGGCAGGTGAAACACAGCAGGTCATCCTCGCCCCACGTGTGGTCGTGCGAGTCGTCACCACAGTCCTCGGCGTACTGGAGAACGGGTACGCGGCGGTGTAGTGCGGAAGCCGCAGCGATCCGCTCACTCTCGGTCGTGTGGTCAGCCACGACGGGCCTCCTCGGTGAGCAGGACGAGTCGCTTGAGGATGCCGACGTAGCCGCCGTGCCAGTCGACGTTCGCGCGGTCTGGTCGCGGTAGGCGAGCCAGGCGGCCTGCGCCTCGGCGGTGCGGTCAGTCATCGGGTCTCCTCGGGTCGGTGGGTGGCGGGGTCGTAGATGGACCAGAGCAAGCGCCCGTCCGGGTCGGGCGAGCCGTCACCTCGAACGGTCCGCCCGCCGTCGAGTCGGAGCAGGACACGCTGGCTCCAGTCGGCGGCGATCTCGCGGGCGAAGTCCATCGCCTCGGCCACGTCGCCAGTGCAACCGCCCAGCAGGCCGGAGCGCGCGATCCACGGGCGGCTCATCGGTCACCCCTCTCGGGACGGAATGACTCGAGCGGGCTCGGGATGCTGCCGTGTGCCCGGAGGCACTGGATCCCGTTGCCGATGTACCAGAGCCCGTCGTCGTCTGCTCGGTGGCAGGTGCGGCCGTCGTCGTGGTGCCAGGTCATGCGCCGGCCGCCTTGCGTCCGGTCTGCTGTCGCTCGAGGTCGTCGAGGAGGCGGCGGCGGACGTCGCCGTACCGGAACAGCGGGTGGCCCTTGTCGTCGACGCCGCGCTGCTCGATGAGGTGGTGTCGGTGCCAGCGGTTGACGCGTTCGCGGACGACTTCGCGGGGTGCGCGGAGGCCGAGGTAGACGGCGGCGCGGGCGATCTCGGCGGGTGTCATGAGGCGGGCGTCGAGCTTGGCGTTGAGGTCGAGGCGGGCGTCGGCGGCGGGGATGGTGGCGCCGCAGTGGCGGCAGGTGGCGTCGACGGCGCCCTCGTCGGCGTAGACGTCGCCGTCGCACTTCGCGATGAGGATGAGGCCGTCGTCGTCGACGACGGGGCGTTCGCAGGGGCCGAGGTATTCGCGGGTCCGTTTGGTCCAGTCGATGACGCGTTCGGCTTCGGCGACGGCGACGGTGATCTCGTCGTGGGCGTCGGGGCCGTGATTGGGGTGAGCGGTGAGGTGTGCGAGCTGCGCGCGGATCATCGCGACCTGCCCGGCGGTGGTGTGTGCGTGGACCTCGCCGGCGAAGTAGGTGCCGGCGACGGCGGCCCAGCGGGTGAGGGTGGTGTGGAGGGCACGCTGGATGTCGGAGGCGGTTTCGTGCCAGGGCAGCGAGTGGCCGGCGGACCTGGCGCCGCCCTCGATGGGTGCGGACCGCTGGCGGGTGATGGTGACGTCGAGCTCGGCGTCGACCCAGGTGGACTTCGACAGGGCGGTGTCGAGGTTGGTGGCGCAGGTGCGGCAGAGGGCGTGGTCGGCGGTGGTGGGCCGCTCGCAGAGGGGGCAAGCGTGGGTGGTCACTGGTGGAGCTCCTTCTCAGAACGGCGGGACGGCGTCGGCGGGTGGGCGGGGGCGGGTCTCGGGGAAGGTTGAGCGGGCGCGCAGGGCCGGCGCAGGCGGGCCGAGGCTGCATCGGTGCTCGGCCAGGACGTCGGTGCGCTTCTGCGTGCTGGCGGGCTTTGCGGCGATGTCGTGTCGGTCCCGCGGGTCGAGCACCCACCCGCCGCCCTCGCGTCGCAGGTGGAAGGTGCGGCGCCCCTGGAGCAGCACCACGGCCTCGCCGAGCTCAGACAACGGCAGCGGGTCGGCAGCGACCTCGACCGCGCAGATCACGTCGTCGAGGCCGGCGAGCACGGTGTGGGGGCAGGTCGGGCAGGGTCGCAGGCGAGCCCTGCGCGAGAGGCCGCTCTCGGTCAGGTGACCCGAGCGCACGAGATGCTCGAAGAGGGCGGCGTCCATCACGACGACCGCTCGCGCGAGCAGGGGCCGCAGTAGCCCTTGAAGGTCTCGATGATGACGGCCGGCTTCGACTCCCCGCAGCCATTGCAGTCGAGGGTGCCGAAGGGCTTCCCGACCCCGCCCCGCGTCTCGACGAGATCATCGTCGCGCCCGGCCCCCGGCTCCGTCGGCCCGCCCCCGCCCCATCTATAGAGATGGGGCGGGGGGGCGGGGTCGAGTGACGGATCTGCCCACCCCGCCCCGGGCGGGCTCGGGGCGGGGTGGGGCGGGGTGGATTGGTCAGCCTTCCCGGACAGCTCTCCGGCGGCCGTGAAGGGCTTGATGACGGTGTGGACGAAGCCCTTCGGACCGTCCGTGCGCTTCACGTAACCGCGCCGGATGAGCTCGGCCAGAGCAGCGTCGGTGGACTCCTTGCGCCTGCCCATCTGCGCCCGCACCGCCTCCTTCGAGGTGTTCGGCGGGGTCGAGGCGAGCCAGGTCGAGATGTCCTCCATGAGAAGGATCTGCGCGCCGTCGCGGCGCTGCGCGGGACTGGTCATGTCGGGGGGGGTGATCTCGACGACGACCCCGCCAGAGTCCCGGTCGGAGGTGAGGACGGCGACACCGGCGTTGCGCCCGTTGCCCGAAGCCCCGCGCACGTGCCCGGCCCGGTCCTTGTCGACGATGAGGCCGAGCCGACCGGTCATGCCGCGCCCGAAGGGGTCGGTGACCTTCACCTTCACGACGCAGCCGGTCGTCATGGCGCGCTTCGCCTGCGCGCCGATCCCGCCCTTGCTCTCCTCGTTGCTCGCCTTCGCGATGTGGTCGACGTAGGCGACGCAGGCGCCGGTCCGGGCGAGCGGGCGCATGAGGAGCTGGAAGAACTTCGTGACGTCGGTGTTCGACATCAGGTCGAGCCCGAGCAGCGTCATCGCGGCGTTGAAGCCGTCGACCACGATGAGGTTGTAGGTGTTGCCCTCGAGCAGCATCGCCAGGTCGGCGGAGGCCGCGGTGGTGAGGCTCTCGACGGGGTCGGCGTAGTGCAGGTGGTCCTCGAGGTCTTCGTCGGCCACTCCGAGGGCGCGCAGGCGCGAGATGATGCCCGGAGCTGCGTCCTCGAAGTCGAGGTAGAGCACCCTGTGCCCGGCCTCGAGCTCTTGGGCGACGGCGGTGAGGGCGACCCACGTCTTGCCCGACTCGGACTCGCCGATGAGCCCGTTGATCTTGCCGGCGTACCAAAGCGGCTGCCCGTCGGCGCGGGACAGCACGGTCGGCGGCGGCTCGGACTCCTCACCGGTGAGCACCGGGCCGAGGTTCCGCGGCCACCACGAGGTGTGCTCCAGCTCGTCGACCTCCACCTCGCCGACCTCGGCGGCCGGCAGGGGCGAGGACGGGACTGCGGCGAGCGCCGTCGCGCCGTCGGTGACCGGCTTCCGCTCGCCGACCACGAGCGCCGTGAGGGCGCCGTCGCAGTCGCAGGACGGGGCGGAAGGCATGTCGGCGGACACGAGGTTGACCGCGGAGACGAGCAGGTCGCCCCATTCGGCCGCAGCCTCGGCGTGCGTGCGGACCTTGCCGCCGCGTCGGGTGCCGGTGACGTTGCCGATGAAGGCGCGGTGGACGTCGGTCATCGCCGTCATCACGCCGCGGTGGCCCTCAGCGGCCAGACGGACGAACCGAGCCGTCGCCTGGCAGGCGGTGTCGTGGGCGCCGACACCGGCGCGACCGAGCGTGGCGGCGTCGGCCGCCGTTGCCTCGATCATGCGCCGGCAAGGGGTGTCGGTGGCGCCGGGCAGGCCGGCGAGCCAGGCGGCGGCCCCGCCGGCGCCGAAGTCGTTGCGAGCGACGTCGGCCGCCTCGCCCTTGCTGTAGGCCTCGACCCACCGCTGCGGCAGGTGCGGCAGGTCGTCGACGTTGGGGATGACGGTCGACACGACGTTGTCCGGGCCGATCCAGCGGTAGGTCCCGCCGCCGGGGTGGACCGAAGGCCAGACCACGGCGTAGCGGTGGCGGCGCTGGATGGTCTCGATGCTGTCGCCGATCTGCTCCCAGGCCAGCCCGGGCGGCACGCGGTACAGGCGGATGCCCGAGACCCCGTCGTCGCGGCTGGTGGTCCGCCAGGTCGGCGGGAGCTCGCCGTGGAGCTCCTCGGCGGCGCGCAGGGTCTCGGCGCCGAGCTTGTCGTCGTAGGCGTCGACGTCGATCCCGATGACGTCCAGCGGCAGCCGGAGCGCGATGTTGCCGCCGGCGTGGCGACCCTCGGCCCAGGCGAAGACGTCGGCGTAGGACGGGTCCACCCCCGACGAGCCGGTGTGCCCGTCGGGCGGGTTGGCCTTCTTCTTCGCCGGCAGCGGCAGCACGCCGCGCCAGCCGGCCCGCCAGTAGAGGTCGAAGGCGGCGGAGAACGGCCCGCTCATCCGGCGCTCTCGGCGGTGATGATGGTGACGAACGGACGGCGCGGGCCGCGGCGGGCCACGACCATGCACGACCAGCAGACGAGGAAGGGCGGGACGGCCTCGAAGCTCGAGCGCCGGGGGTTGCTGCTGTAGTCGAGGCGGTAGGTGGCGCGGTGGTGCTGGCAGGACTCGCACACCGGCTCGTGCTCGATGCTCACGCCGTGACCTCCTTGACGAAGCGGGTGAGCTCGCGGGCGCCGATGCGCCGCGGGCTGGTGACGGTCGAGCCGATGTAACCGAGGGCGAACTTGCCGTTGTGCCAGGCGCCGACGGCGGCGAACGGCGTGAAGCGCAGGCGGACGAGGACGGACTCGATGACCTTGTCGTCGAGCTCGGCCTTCGCGTAGGTGGTGCGGCAGCGCCAGCCGCCGGCTGTGGCGGTCTTCGCCAGCCGGGCCGCGCCCGTGGGGGTCTCGTCGGCCTCAGCGTCCCGGCAGGGGATGAGGATGGTCATGGGGTGCTCGTCTCGGTCGTGGGTGGTGGTCCTGGCGAAGGCCCCGCGCCCACCGGCGGGAGGTGCCGATGGGCGGGGGTCCCCGTCAGAGGCCGAGGGCCTTGCGCTGCTCCGGCGAGAGGTTCGACAGGGCAGCAGCGGCGGCGGCCGGGTCGACCCCGGCCGGGACAGCCGCGGGGGCGGGAGCCGAGGTGGCGGCCGGCGCCGGCGTGACGGGGGCGGGAGCGGCCCCGCCGCGGACGACGCGGACGTCGAAGTGCTTGAGCGTCTTGCCGCCCGAGCGCTTCTCGACCTCGGTGTGGGTGATGGTGATGTGGTCGCCGGGCTCGGGGCGCTGCGTGACGAGCTCGGTCTTGAGCTTGATCTGCCCCGCGGTGACCGTGCGCTCCTCACCGGTGTCGGTGGTCAGGAGCACCTGCGGCGCGACCGACCCGTCGTCGAAGCGGTGGGAGCGGATCGCGGTGATGGTGCCGGCGACGCTGTCGCCGACGTTCTCGAACTTGACGTACTCGCCACCGGCGCGCAGGTCGGGGTCGTCCCAGATGGACATGGGTGGTGGTTCCTCTCGGTGTTGGGTCAGGCCTGGTTGGGCCGGGTTGGGTGGTGGAGCGACGCGAGCTCGTCGGGGCTCACGTCCTTGCCGCCGCAGTCCCAGCAGGACGGGTCGGCGGGAAGATGGGGGAGGATCTGCGGGCCGATCGCGAGCGCCTGCTCGCGGATCACGCGGTAGCGGTTGAGGGCGTCCATCGCGACGGCGACGTCCCAGGGCTCGGTCCAGACGTAGAGGTCGGACAGACGGCCGCCGCGCTGCCAGAAGGCGATCGCGACGTGCTCGACCCGCAGGCCGGCGCGGTGCAGTCCGAGGCCGTAGAGGTGCGCCTGGACGCGGTACTGCTGGCCGGGGCCGTTGAGCTTGTACTTCCGCAGCGGCTCGGCGCCCACGATCTTGTGGTCGATCGCGGCGAACAGCTCGGCGTCGTAGAGGTCGCACTTGCCGCCCGCCGGCAGGAGGTCGGGGTGCGGGTGGACGCGCAGCTCGGCCTTCCACCTCGCGGCGTCGCGGACGACGTGGACGTTGTCGAAGGCCGCCGCCTCCTCGAGCCAGGCGTGGACGGCGGTGCCGATGATCCGACACCACGGGTCGTCGAAGTCGCGCTCGACGGCCATGTCGAGGCACGCCCGCGCCAGGCAGCGGGTGCAGGGGTTGCCGATCTGCGAGGGCCCGAGGTGCTTCTGCTGCGACCGCTCGGCGCCGTTCTCGTAGGCGCGCACGATCTGCCGCAGGTTGTCCGCGAGCGTCTTGCCGAGCGGGTCGGCGATCTCGTCCCACACCGAGACGCCGGTGGGCGCCTCGGTGACGGGCGCGAGCCGCGGACGCATCACAGGAGCACGACCTTCGGCTTCCCGGCCTCGACCATGCACTCGTCGATCTCGACCTGCGTCAGGTGCTTCTTCACGAGCGCGGCGTCCCAAGTGACGGTCAGCGCCGCCTCGCGCGCCGCCTGGTCCAGCAGCCCTGCGGCCTTGGCGACGTCGAAGCGGCGCGTCGGGACGATCCGCAGGGCGCGGGTGCCGTTGACCGCGTAGTCGCCGGCAGGCAGCGAGCGGAGCTCGGCCTTAATCGCCTCGGCCTCGCTCTCGTACTCGGCGATGCAGGCGTTGATCGCGGCGAGCCGCGCGAGGAGCTGGCGGCGGTTGTCGTCGAGCTCGTGGGTGGTGGTCTGGTCGGTCACGGTCGGGTCTCCTTCGGGTTGGGCGGGGCGGGGTCGGGGGTGATGCCGAGGGCGTCGAGCAGGTCGCCGGCGTCGGGCTGGCCGGCCACGAGCTGTTGCAGGCGCTCGGCCTGCTCGGCGGTGGTGGGGACGATCGAGCCGAGGTCGTCGAGGTGCTGGCGGCTCCGGTCGCGCCGGGCGCTCACGAGAAGTCCTCGTCGTCGGGCTCGTCGGGCCGGCTGCCGGTGAGCAGGGCGATCAGCTCGCGAACCGTGGTGGTGACGTACTGGTCCAGCGGGTCGCCGTGTCCGCGCCGCTTGTGGATGCAGAGGCCGGCGAGGGCGTCGTCGTTGCCGCGCTCGATCTCGGTCTCGGTGATCCAGCCGGCGAGGTCGAGCTTGGTGACGTTCTTGACCTCGATGACGACCCGGCGGCCCATGTGGCGCAGTCCGCCGATGTCACCGCGGTCCTTGTTGCCGGTCTTGACGCGCCGGTCGATCCTGTCGTCGATGCGCTCGGCCAGGGCGTCGGCGATGACCCGCTCGAAGCGGGCGCCGGCGGACCGGGCAGAGGCGCGGGAGCGCGGGCTCACCACGCACCGCCCTTCTTGGACACCTCGACGAAAGCCGAAGCGCACGGCGAGCACATGAGCAGCCGGATCGGGCGGTGCCCGCCCACGACGTTCGCCTCGGACTCCATGACGACGAACTCGCCCTCGTGCGCCCGGTTCGGACATGCCGCGTTGACGCACCTGTCGATGCGCGTGACGAGCCAGCCCGCGCCCATCACGTCGCGTCCTCGGAGCACTTCGGGCAGAACTGATCGCCGGCGTCGTCGGAGATCCATCCCAGCTCAGCGAGCTCGGCCTCGGCGTCCTCGTGGTCGGGCTCGAGGGTGTAGTCGCTGTTCGCGCATCGGGAGCACTCGACGAGCCAGACGCGGTCCATCTCGAGGCGGCTCACCACGCCACGTCCAGCCTCAGCGCGTGGCCGTGGTCGGAGAGCAGGCGCACGCCGCCGACCTGCTGGACGTAAGTCGCGCGCGCCTTGACGCCTCGACCGACGGCGCAGTCGATGCGCTGGCCGTAGACCTTGCCGCCGACGCGGGTCGCGAGCGTCCGCGGACCGGGGCCCGGCTCGTAGACGCGGCGGTTGAAGTCGCCGAGCGCCAGCGAGGGCCGGCCCTCGGCGCCGCGCCCCATCGCCCGCGACAGGGCGCCGATGCCCTCGGCCTGGCCGGTGGTGGTGGTGTTGGTCCGCTGCGGCTGCTGGTGGACGCCGATGAGCTGGAGCCCGTCGGCGATGAGCCACGGGAACGACCGCGCCTCGTGCTCGCCCGGCCCCTCGGTGCGCTGCCAGGTGGTGTCGAGGTCGATCCAGCGCAGGTCGGTCCGATCGGTGTTCTCGTCGACATAGATGACGACGTTCTGCCGCGAGCGGTTCCCCTCGCCGCCGAGGCGGTCGTAGCCGCGCACGGTCGGGAGGTGGTTGCCGATTGCCTCAAGGCCGACTAGCGCGATCGGCTCGGTCGCGAGGATCGCGGCGATCTCGGCCGCGAGCTGCTTCTGGTCGGGCCGGTTGTTGTCGAGGTTGTAGGCCCAGGCGATGCGCTTCACGCTGCGCCACCTCCCCACGGGTCGGGGCGGACGGCGGAGGCCGTGCGGCGGCGCTTGGCCGAGCGCACGCTGGCGCGCAGGGCGACGGCCTGGCGGTACTCGGCCAGCTCGTCCGGCTCGAGCACCTCGGCGGCCAGCTCGGCGTCGGTCTCGCAGTAGTCGCGCGGGTTGAAGGAGTCGAAGCTCATGCCGTCACCCGCCCCACGGCGAAGCCGATGCCGGCCATGAGCCAGAAGGGCGCGGAGAGCATCAGGCCGTAGACCAGCGAGCGGGCGCTCATGCCGACGCCTCCTCGCGGTTAAAGGCGATGCGCTCGCGGACGAGGGCGTCGAAGACCGGGGTGCCGCCGGAGGGGTTCTGGCCGAGCACCGCGCAGACCTCGGTCCACTCGGCGAAGAGGACGCCGTCGTGCTCGACCGCGTCGTCGTGACGGCGGAAGGAGCGCCGCCAGTCGAGGTCGTCGTGGATGGACTTGCCGACCATGAGGGCCAGGCCCGAGCCGGAGATGATGAGGATCGCGTAGAGCACCGCGACGAGCTGCTCGGGGCTCATGCGGTGGCCTCCGTCCGGGTGGTCGTGAAGACGCGCACGGCGAGCTCGAGGCAGGAGCCCTCGGCCTCGTGGAAGCGGACGACCGGGTCAGCGATGCTCACCTTGTCGACGACGGTGGTCTCGAGGTAGTCGGCCCAGGCGGCGACCTCGTCAACCTCGCGCATCTGGAAGGTCGGGCGGCCCAGGCCGAAGGAGACGGCGGTAGGCATGGGCAGGTCGGCGCGCTCGGCCACCCCGAGGACAGCCGCGACGGCGGCGGCCTCGGAGGTGATGCGCGGGGTGATGACGGGCATGAGGGTCCTTCTCGTGTGAGTGGGTTGAGGCATGGAGGGATCACCTCGCGACGCCGACGACGTGCGAGTTGTTGAGGTGGGCTGTCAGGTCAGGCGGGGTCGGCGAACTGCTCTCGGAGCCAGGCGTCGAGGTCTTCACGACGACAGGCGAGGTGGCGGCCGATGAGGACGAAGCGGGGCCCTCGTCCTGCCTTTCGCCAGTGGCGGAGTGTCTCGACGGGGTAGCCGATCTCCTCTGCGACCTCGCGCATCCGCAGGAGGCCGAGCTTCGGGGTGCTCATGCCGCGGCCTCGCCGTCGACGTTGGTGAGCTCGGCGACGTCGCAGCCGAGGGCGTCGGCAATAAGCCAGAGCTCCAGCACGGTGAAGGGCGTGACACCGGCGAGCCGACGGCCGAGAGTGGTGCGGGCGATCCCGGTCTCGTTGGCGAGGCCCAGCTCGGTAGCGTCGACCTGGCGCATCTTGGCGATGACCCGGTTCGCGACGAGAGTCGGGTAGCTCACAGTCGGCGGTGCCGGCTTCGGTGTGTTGGTGACCACGAGAGGAACATAGTGCCCAAGTGGGCACCTGCAAGGCCTGGACGCGCCAAAAGTGCAAGTTGCCCCTGCAAATGTCCAGTCTGGGCACCGTAAGTGCCCCAAATGGGTGACATAGTGGCGTCATGGCACCTTCTGACCGCGATCCGAGCGAGGGCATCAACGCCGCGATCGCCGCCGAGCTCCGCGCCGAGCGCGCGGCGAAGCGGCTCACCATCGACGAGCTCTCGGACAAGTCGGGGATCCCGCGCAGGACCCTCCTGCGCCTGCTGGCCGCCGAGCGGCACATCAACGTCGACCAGCTCGCCGGCCTTGCGGTCGGCCTCGGGGTGAGCCAGTCCGACCTCTTCGCGCGCGGCGCGGCGCGGTTGAAGCGAGAGCAGGAGATTGACCAGTGGGCTCGGTTCCTGCTCGACCAAGGTCGCGGCGACCTCGGCCAGGCGATCCACGAGTTGCAGCGGCAGATCGCGAAGGGGCGGATGAGCAACGACTTGTCGACCGACGTGATGAACCGCCTGCACCTCTTGACGCAGACCTTCGACCCCGCGGCCGGCACCGGCGGCTTCGTGACCGCGGCAGCGGACTACGTCATGGCGGACGGGACCCTGGTCGAGCTCAAGGCGACCCATAGCGAGCTTCTCGCGGACGACGCCGCGACCGACGCCTTCAACGAGGGCTTCGCCGAGGCGCTGGCCGACGTCGCTGCTCGAGACGAGGACCGCGAGAGCGAGCGCCGCTAGGTGTCGGCGCTCGTACCTAGCCTCGGGCCAGTGAAGATCCATCCCTGGCGACGCCTCCGGCTCCTCGAGCGGATCACGCTCGCGTGGCACGACGGCGGCCCGATGGGCTGGTCCCGCCACTCGACGCAGACCGTGAGCCTCCGGTCTGACCTCACCTACGCCGAGCGCCGCTGCACGCTCGAGCACGAGCTTCTTCACCTCGAGCGCGGGCCGGTGCCGGTCGGGTGGGTGGCGCAGGACGAGGAGCGGGTGCGCCGCGAGACCGCCCGTCGGATGCTGCCTTGCGTCCGCGAGATCGGTGAGGCGCTCGCATGGGCCACCTGCGAGGACGAGGCCGCCGACGAGCTCGGGGTGGACCGCTACGTGCTGCGGTACCGGCTGCGGCACCTCCACCCGGCCGAGCGCGGCTACCTGCACAACCGACTCGCGGAGGTTGACTAGGCATGGCGACGATCACGCGGCGCACGGTCCGGTGGACCGACAAGGACGGCGAGGAGAAGACCGCCGAGCGGTGGCGCGCGCGGTACGTCGACGACGGCGGCGACCGCCACGAGAAGACGTTCACGCTCAAGCGGGACGCACAGAGCTGGATCGACGAGCAGACCTCGAAGCTGGTCACCGGGACGCACGTCCCGCCGCGGAAGGCGCGGACGACGGTCGACCAGTGGTGCGACACGTGGATCGAGGGCTACAAGGGGCGCCGCGACCCGACGGTGCGGCAGGCCGAGGTCCACCTAGCGCGGATCCGCGCGACGTTCGGGCGCTACCAGCTCGCGGAGGTGCGGCCCTCGCAGGTGAAGGCGTGGTGCGCGGCGCTGCGAGCCGAGGGGCTTGCGCCGTCCTACGTCTACGCGCTGCACGCCCGGCTCGCGCAGATCTACTCCGACGCGATCGAGGACGGGCTCGTCGCGAAGTCGCCGTGCTCGCGGCGCACGTCCCCGCCGGCGGGCCGGCAGCGGCCCTACGTCGCGACCACCGAGCAGGTGTGGGCGATCCACGACGCCTTCCCGGCGAACCTGCGGCCGGCGGTGCTGCTCGGCGCGTTCCTCGGGATGCGCGAGGCCGAGGTGGGCGGGCTTCGGATCGCCGACCTCGACCTCATGCGCGGGGTGTGGACGCCGGCGGCGCAGTACCCGGCGGTCGAGCTCAAGTCGACGACGTCGCGGACCCCGGTCGCGTTCGGGCAGACCCTCGCGCTCGAGCTGGCCGCGCACATCGAGTCCACCGCGGAGGTGCGCCGCGACGAGTGGGTCGTGGTGAACGCGTGGGGCGAGCAGGTCGCGCCGTGGACGATCCAGCGCGCCATGCGCGCCGCGCGGGAGAGCGTCGAGGGGCTGCCGGAGACGTTCGGGTTCCACGACCTGCGGCACTACTTCGCGTCGATGCTCATCGAGGGCGGCGCGGACGTGAAGAAGGTGCAGGCCGCGCTTCGGCACGCCTCGGCGAAGACGACTCTCGACACCTACGCCCACCTGTGGCCGGACTCCGACGACGCGATCCGGTCGGCGGGGGAGTCGGTGCTTGCGGCGCGGCTGGCCGAGCGCGAGGCCGCCGAGGGCGAGTAGCCCATGACGCAGAAGAGCCCCGCACCGACTCCGGTGCGGGGCTCTTCGCGTGGTGCGTGGGGCAGTAACGGGGCAGGAGCCCCCTCACCACGCGGTGACCTGCTAGATGTCGTAGTAGAGCTCGGACTACCCCCGCGTGGGTGGTCACGGGTGGTTGCCGGTCAATAGTGGTGATGACCTGCGGAAACACTGGTGGACGTCGGTGAGAGTCAGGGGTCCTCGGTGGACCTGCGCGGGGCAGTAACGGGGCAGTAGACCTACGCCGACCGGGCTCGGCGCCGGGCCTCTCGCACCCGACGGAGCCGCAGGACCGCGGCCGGCATCGCCTCGAGAGCGTCGGGGCGATCGAGGAGCGTGTCGACGAGGTGCCAGTACGACGTCGGGGTCAGGCCAAGCTCGTCGAGGGCACGCGCCTCCCGGGCGGCGGGGTAGCGGTAGGGGGTGGCGGCGAGCTCGAGAGCGAGCCGTTCGGGGTCCGAGAGAGCCATGCGTCGACGGTAGGCGTGGGCGCCGACAGCGCGCCGGGCGCTAGACGGTGCGGTCTCTCGTCGGGCTCCTGCATAGGGAGGGCGTGGAAGACGAGCACATGAAGCGGATCATCCTCGGCCACGCGGTCGCCTACGGGGTGGTCGCGGCGGTCGCGTTGTGGCTCGCGGCGGCGCTGCTGCCGCTGGCGGTCGACGTGCCGGACCTGCCCGACCTTCGACCATCAGGGCCAGACCTTGTCCTCGGGTCGCATTAGGTTCCGGCCTTCGCAGCGGTGTCGGACCTCGCCGTCGGGGAGCCGGCCGCAGTAGACCATCGGGACGAGCCGGTCGGCGTGCACGACGTCGCGGTAGGAGCCGTTCGGGCCGTAGACGAAGACGTGGCCGTGCCAGCCGTCGTCCTTGTGCTGCCAGCCGTGGAAGGTGCCGAGGAGGGAGGAGCGACCGTCCTCGGTGTAGACGGCGACCTCGACGATCTCCTCGTTGGGCGACACGGGGGCGACGGTAGTCGTAGGGTCCGACCATGCTGCGCCGCGCCCTCGTGACCCTGCTCGTGCCGCTCGCCCTGGCTGGGTGTGGCGGGGACGACGAGCGTGAGCCGGCTGCGTTGAGCGGCGGGGACGCTGCGTCGGCGGAGGTGTCGGACTCGGAGACGTGCGACGCGCTCCTCGGCGGGCGCGGGGAGCCCAGCCCGCTCGACCAGATGCAGAAGATCTGGAATGGCGGCGTCATCGGTCGGAGCGGGCTGGCGCAGGTCCGCGAGGGTGTCGCCAGGGTCGAGGAGATCGCGGCGCAGGCGAACGTCGTCCTGCGCGAGCAGCTCGAGGTGATGGTCGCGGAGACCGAGGCGATGGTCGAGAACGCGACCTCGACGAGCCCGGAGCGGATGGAGACGAAGGACTACAAGCGGGCGGGTCTGCTGGTGTCGGACCTGTGCTCGGTGGCCGACTAGCCCCTGGAACGCAGAGGCCGCCCCGCCCATGCCGCCCAGAACCGGGGGCGGGGAGGGTGGGGGGGGGCGGGGCAGCGGGGGCGGGGGAGCGTGCGCCGG
>CAMLIA010000016.1 GCA_946479905.1 uncultured Frankiales bacterium
GCGTCTTCTCGCCCTCCTTGAGGCGCTCGAACAGCGACTCGAGGGTCGGGCGGCCGCGGCTGGCGGCGAGAGCGGCGGACCGCTCGCGGGCCTGCCGCTGCTCGGCGATCTGCCGGGCGACGCGGTCCTCACCGACGACGAGGAAGTTGTCGCCGGCGCCGGGCACGGAGGTGAAGCCGAGCACCTGGACGGGCTGGGCGGGACCGGCCTCGGTGACGTTCTCGCCGCGCTCGTTGAGCATGGCGCGGACGCGGCCGAAGGAGTCGCCGGCGACGATGGAGTCGCCGACGCGCAGGGTGCCGCGCTGCACGAGCACGGTCGCGACGGCACCGCGGCCCTTGTCGAGCCGGGCCTCGATCGCGACGCCCTGAGCAGGCACCGACGGGTCGGCGGTGAGCTCGAGCGCGGCGTCGGCCGTGAGCAGGATCGCGTCGAGCAGCTGCTCGAGGTTGAGCCCCGCCTTGGCCGAGACGTCGACGAACATCGTGTCGCCGCCGTACTCCTCGGCGACCAGGCCGTACTCGGTGAGCTGACCGCGCACCTTCGCGGGGTCAGCACCCTCCTTGTCGATCTTGTTGACGGCCACCACGATCGGCACGTCCGCGGCCTGGGCGTGGTTGAGCGCCTCGATGGTCTGCGGCTTCACGCCGTCGTCGGCGGCGACGACCAGGACCGCGATGTCGGTGACCTTCGCACCACGGGCTCGCATGGCCGTGAAGGCCTCGTGACCCGGGGTGTCGATGAAGGTGATCTCGCGGACACCGCCCTCGACGGGGTGGTGGACCTGGTAGGCGCCGATGTGCTGGGTGATGCCGCCGGCCTCGCCCGCGGTGACGTCGGTCTGCCGGATCGCGTCCAGCAGCCGGGTCTTGCCGTGGTCGACGTGACCCATGATCGTCACGACCGGGGGCCGCGGCATGAGCTCGACGTCGTCGGCGTAGTCGCCGCCGAAGGACAGGTCGAAGCGGTCGAGCAGCTCCGCGTCCTCCTCCTCCGGCGTGACGATCTGCACGTCGTAGGACAGGTGCGCGCCGAGCAGCTGCAGCGTCTCGTCGGTGCACGACTGCGTCGCCGTCACCATCTCGCCGAGCTCGGTGAAGACCACCTGCACGAGCGAGCCGGGGTTGGCGTTGATCTTGTCGGCGAAGTCGGACAGCGACGCGCCGCGGGGCAGCCGGACGGTCTCGCCGTTGCCGCGAGGGACACCGGGGCCCATCGTCGGCGCGGAGAGGTTGTCGAACTCCTGACGCCGCTGCTTCTTCGACTTGCGACCGCGGACCGGGCGGCCACCGCCGCCACGACCGAAGGCACCGGGTGCCGCGCCGCCACGGGCGGCACCGCCGCGCGGGCCGCCGCCACCACCGGGACGGCCGGCGAAGCCGCCGCCGCCACCACCGGGACGGGCGCCGTAGCCGCCGCCTGCGGCGCCACCGGGACCGCCACCGGGACGGGCCCCGGGACCGCCGGGGCCGCCGCCGGGGCGGGCACCGGGCATGCCGGGACGAGCGCCGGGTGCGCGCTGGGGGAACATGCCGGGGCCGGGACGGGGACCGCCCGGACCGGGGGGACCGCCCGCGGGACGGGGCGGGAAGGCACCGGGACCGGGGCGCGGGCCACCGGGCGCCGGCATGCCGGGACGCGGGGCCGCGGGACGCGGCGGCATGCCCGGCATGCTCGCCGGGCGCGGACCGGCCGGGGACCCGGGACGCGGCGGCAGCGGTGCAGCGGGGCGCGGCGGGAGCGAGCCGCCGTCCTCCGGCGTGGTGAAGGGGTTGTTGCCGGGGCGGGGGCCGGGCGACGCCGCGGGCCGGGACGGCAGCGGGGTCTCCTGCGGCGGGGCCGGCGCGGCCGGTGCCTCAGCGGCAGGGGCAGCGGGAGCCGGGGCGGCCGCGGCGGCCTTCTTGGCCGGGGCCTTCTTCGCGGGGGCCGGGGCGGCTGCAGCGGCAGCGGCCTGGGCCGGGAACGCCTCGCGCACCTTGCGGGCGACGGGCGGCTCGATCGTGGAGGAGGCGCTCTTGACGAACTCCCCGTTCTCGTTCAACCAGGACAGGAGAGCCTTGCTCTCCATGCCGAGCTCTTTCGCGAGCTCGTGGACGCGGGCTTTGCCGGGCACTGTGCTCCTTCTAGGAGGTCTGGCCCGGGTCTCTCCCTGGCCGTCGTGGTTACTGCATGGCGGTGCTCATCGGTGCTGAGTCATCGAGTGCTCATGTGCGCTTCTCGACCTGCTCTCGGGTAGGTGGACAGTTCTGCAGGTGCGCCCTCACGGGCTCGACGTCGAGCGGTCCTGGCACCCGGAGGGCACGTGCGAACGCTCGGCGGCGGTCAGCGAGGTCGACGCAGGCCGGGTCGGGGTGCACGGAGGCGCCTCGTCCCGGCAGGCGACCGGCGGGGTCGACGGTGAGAGCACCGCCCACCACGACGACACGCAGCAGGGCTGACTTCGCGGCGCGGGTCCGGCACCCCACGCAGGTGCGGACCGGGCCCTCGACGGAAGCCGTTGCCGAGTCTACTCCTGAGCGCGCTTCACGCCTCGGGGGCACTCTCTGGCTCCAGCTCGGGGTCCGGCTCCGTGTCACTGTGGATGTCGATGCGCCAGCCGGTGAGGCGGGCGGCGAGCCGGGCGTTCTGGCCCTCCTTGCCGATCGCGAGGCTCAGCTTGTAGTCGGGCACGACCACGCGGGCCGCCCGCTGGACCGGGTCGACGACGGTGACGCTCAGCACGGTGGCCGGCGACAGCGCCTCGGCGACGAACCGGGCGGGGTCCTCGTGCCAGTCGACGATGTCGATCTTCTCGCCGTGCAGCTCGTTCTGGACCGCCCGCACCCGGGAGCCCTGCGGGCCGATGCAGGCGCCCTTGGCGTTGAGCCCGGCGACCTTGCTGCGCACGGCGATCTTGGTGCGGTGGCCGCTCTCACGGGCCAGCGCGACGATCTCGACGGTGCCGTCGGCGACCTCGGGCACCTCCCGGGCGAACAGCCCTCGCACCAGGTCGGGGTGCGTGCGCGAGACGGTGATCTGCGGCCCGCGCTGGCCCCGGGTCACGGCGATGACGCGGCAGGTCAGCCGGCTGCCGTGGTCGTACACCTCGCCGGGCACCTGCTCGGCGGGCGGCAGGACGGCCTCGAGGGAGTCCTCCCGGGTGCCGAGCTTGACCATGACGTTGCGGTTCGGCGGGCCACCCGGCCGCTGGGGCGCCTGCTGGACGATGCCGCTGACCAGGTCGCCCTCGCGGCCGGCGTACTCGCCGAAGGTGACGTCGTGCTCGGCCTCGCGCAGCCGCTGCAGGATGACCTGCTTGGCCGTCATCGCGGCGATCCGTCCGAAGTCGGCGGGGGTGTCGTCGTACTCCCGGAGGACCGCGCCGTCCTCGCCGAGCTCCTGGGCCAGCACGGCGACCTCGCCGCTCTTGCGGTCGAGCTCGACCCGGGCGTGCGAGGCAGCGCCCTCGGTGTGGCGGTACGCCGTGAGCAGGGCGGACTCGATCGCCTGGACGACCAGGTCGAGCTTGATGTCCTTCTCGCGCTCGAGGCTGCGCAGGGCAGTCATGTCGATCTTCATGCGTCGTCCCCTCCCTTGCTGAACTCCACCTGGACGACGGCCTTGCTGACCTCTGCCTGGAGCAGCGTGCGCGGCGTGCCGTCGACGTCGAGGGTGACGTCGGTGTCGGTGCTGGCCGTGACCCGTCCGGTCACGGTCTCGTCCGCGAGGGTGGCGGTCACCAGCCGGCCCTGGGCGCGCCGCCAGTGGCGGGGCTCGGTGAGCGGGCGGTCGACGCCGGGACTGGTGACCTCGAGGACGTAGGCGCCCTGCAAGAGGTCGGGGTCGGCGTCGAGCAGGTCGGAGACGGCGCGGGCCACGTCGGCGACGTCGTCGAGGTCCACCCCGCCGTCGCGGTCGACGACCACGCGGACGACGCGGCGCTTGCCGGCCGGCGAGACGGTGACGTCCTCGAGGTCGAAGCCGGTGGCGGTCACGGCAGGTTCGAGGAGCTGGAGGAGCCGGGCACGGGACGCGGCCTGCGCTGGCATGCGAGTCCCCTTCCGATGAAGTTGGTGTGCAGTTGTCACCGCCGACCATAGCCGGGCCCGAGCGGTCTTCTGGCAGGCTGGCGGGGTGCAGCCCTCTCGACGGAGCGTCCTCGTCGCGGGGGCTCTCTCGCTGGCGGCGGGCTGCCGGGCCCGGCGCCCTGGCAGGCCGGCCATCGACCCCGACGACGCGCTGCGGGCCGCTGCCCTGGAGCGCGAGCAGCAGCTGCTGGCCGCCTACGAGTCCGTGCTGCGGCTGCACCCGGCGCTCACTCCTCAGCTGCGGGGGCTGGCCGCCGACAAGGCGGTGCACGTCGCCGCGCTGGGCAGCTCGGCTCCCGTCACGTCCCCGGTCACGACCGTCGCGGGCCTGCAGGCGCTGGAGCGGTCGGCAGCCACCGCGCACGGCCGCGCCGCCGTGAGCGCGTCGCGGTCGCTCGCGCCCCTGCTCGCGTCGCTGTCCGCCTCGTCGGCGTGCGCGGCGGCGGTGCTGTGAGCGACGCCGACGTCCTCGCTGAGCTGCTCGCCGCGGAGCACGCGGCGGTGTGGGCGTACGGCGTGCTCGGCGCCCATCTCGACGAGCACCGGCGGGTCGCCGCTCTCGCAGCCTTTGACGCGCACCGGCGGACGAGGGACAGCCTGCTCGCCCGGCTGCGCACCCGGAGGCTGCCGACTCCCGGACCCGCCGCGGCCTACGCCATGCCCGCGGGATCGCCGGTGCAGCAGGCGATCTCGCTCGAGTCGGGCCTGTGCGTCCTGTGGCGCGACCTGGTCGCCGCGACGGACAGCGAGGACCTCCGGGCGCTGGCCGTGCGCGCCCTGGCCGACGCCTCGGTGCGCGCCGTGCGCTGGCGGCAGGCCGGCCACCTCGCCCCGCTGACGGTCCCCCTGCCCGGGACGCCCTGAGCCCCACTCCCCCGAGGCCACGCGCACCTCGCCCTCCACCGACGGCTCCCCGCACGCTCAGCCGGAGGGTGAGGCGGCGGTTCGGAGGGCAACAGGATCAGGGAAGTGCGCCTCGGGCCCAGGAGTCGAGGAGGTCGAGCAGGCCGGCCAGCTCCGCGATCGCGGCGTCGGGGGTGACGTCGAACCCGTCCACGTCGCGGCCGGTGAGCAGCACCGTGCGCAGGCCGGCCTGCTGCGCGCCGAAGACGTCGTCACGGGGGCGGTCGCCGACGAACACGGCCTCCTCGGGGTCGACGTCCAGCTCGCTGAGCAGTGCGTGGAAGGCCTCGGCGTGCGGCTTCATGTGCGCCAGGTCGGACGTGTAGACGCGGCTGTCGAGCAGGTCCAGCAGGCCCGCCTCCTCCAGCCACCGCTCGTGCAGGTCGCGCGGCCAGTGCGTGTTGGAGAGCAGGCCGGTGCGCCAGCCGCGCTGCTGACAGCCGCGCAGCACGTCGGCGGCGCACGGGTCGTGGTCCACCCGCGCGTCCCAGGCGCCGTGGTACGCCGCGAGCGCGCCGGCGACGTCCAGGTGCGTCTCGGCCGCGACGGACCGGACGATCTCCTCGGTGCTGCCGCTGCCGGTGCCGTCGCCGATGCCGACCCGGGCGTGCCACCAGGCGTGCTCGGCGTCGAGCAGCCGCTGGGCGAGCGGCTCCGGGTCGTCGGGCGCCAGCACCCGCGCGGCCGCCCGCCACATCCCTAGCAGGTCGTCGTTGTTCGACGTGG
The DNA here is from genome assembly GCA_946479905.1 of uncultured Frankiales bacterium. The sequence continues at coordinate 5,697 of CAMLIA010000016.1, forward strand.
ACAGCGTGCCGCCCCAGTCGAACAGGACCGCCCGGATCACCGCGCGCCCCGTCGCGACGTCATGACGGCCGGCCCGCGGCCAGGCTCAGCAGGTATGACGCAAGGGGAGTCAGGAGCGCACCTCGGCGACGAGCTCGGCGACGGCGTCGGCGATCGGGACCGCGCGGGAGGAGCCGGAGCGGCGGTCGCGGATCTCCACCGTGCCGTCGGCGGCAAGGGTCTTGCCGACGACGACGTAGGTGGGGATCCCGATCAGCTCGGCGTCCTTGAAGGCGACACCGGGGCTCACCTTGTGCCGGTCGTCGAGAAGCACCCGCAGGCCTGCCGCCTCGAGCTGGGAGGCCAGCCGGGCACCGCCCTCCTGCTGCTCGCCCTGGCCGGCGATGACGACGTGGACGTCGGCGGGTGCGACGGCCCGGGGCCAGATCAGCCCGCGCTCGTCGTGGGACTGCTCGGCGATCGCGGCGACCGCACGGGACACCCCGATGCCGTAGGAGCCCATCGTCACCCGCACCGGCTTGCCCTCGGGCCCGAGCACGTCGAGGGAGAACGCGTCGGTGTACTTGCGGCCGAGCTGGAAGACGTGACCGATCTCGATGCCCCGGTCGAGCGACAGCGCGGAGCCGCACCGGGGGCAGGGGTCGCCCGACCGGACCTCGGCGGCGGCGAGGAAGCCGTCGGGCGTGAAGTCACGCCCCATGACGACGTTGCGGGCGTGCTTGCCCTCGACGTTCGCGCCGGTGACCCACGCGGAGCCCGAGGTGACGAGCGGGTCGACGACGTAGCGCACCCCGAGGTCCCCCTGGGGTCCGATGTAGCCGCGGACCAGGCCGGGGTGCTTGGCGAAGTCCTCGCCCTCGAACGCCACCACCTCGGCGGGTGCGACGTTGGCCTCGAGCCGCTTCAGGTCGACCTCGCGGTCGCCGGGGACGCCGACGATGAGCGCCTCCTCGGTGCCGTCGGGCTGGCGCAGCTTGACCACGACGTTCTTCAGCGTCTCCCCCGCGGTGATGCCGAGGAAGCTCGCGAGCGACTCGATGGTGGGGGTGTCGGGGGTGTCCACGACCTCGAGCGGTCCGGGATCGCCCGCCGTCGTCGTACCCGCCCCGATCTCGACGGCCTCGACGTTGGCGGCGTAGTCGCAGCTCGTGCAGGAGACGAAGCTGTCCTCGCCCGTGGGTGCGATCGCGAGGAACTCCTCCGACGCCGACCCGCCCATCGCGCCGGAGACGGCCGACACGATCCGGTAGTCCATCCCGAGCCGGTCGAAGATCTTCACGTAGGCCGCGCGGTGCGCCTCGTAGCTGTTCTTGAGGCCCTCGTCGTCGAGGTCGAAGGAGTAGCTGTCCTTCATGAGGAACTCGCGGCCGCGCAGGATGCCGGCGCGCGGCCGCGCCTCGTCCCGGTACTTGCTCTGGATCTGGTAGAGCGAGACCGGCAGGTCCTTGTACGACGAGCACTCGCCCTTGACCATCAGGGTGAACATCTCCTCGTGCGTCGGCCCGAGGAGGTAGTCGTTGCCGCGCCGGTCCTTCAGGCGGAAGATGTTGTCGCCGTACTCGACCCAGCGCCCGGTCTCGTCGTAGACCTCGCGGGGCAGCAGCGCAGGGAACTGCACCTCCTGCGCGATCTCGTCCATCTCCTCACGGATCACCGTCGCGACGTTGTTGAGGACCTTCAGCCCGAGGGGCAGCCAGGAGTAGATGCCGGGGGCGACGCGGCGGACGTAGCCCGCGCGGACCAGCAGCCGGTGGCTCGGGACCTCCGCGTCCGCCGGGTCCTCACGCAGGGTGCGCAGGAACAGCGTGGACATGCGGAGCACGGTGAGACCTCCCGATCGCGGTGAGCACTCAGCCTATTGCGCCTTGCAAAGTCCTTACACCGGGCAGACGCGCGTACGACGACGAGGGCGCACAGTGGAAGCACCCCCGATCCGAGGAGCACGCCATGAGCTGGACCCGCCGCCTCGCCGTCAGCACCGGCCTCGCCGTCGCGGCGGTCGGCATCGCCGTACCGCTGTCACTGAGCACCACGTCCGCCTCGGCGACCAGCGCCGACCCCGTGGCCGCCGCCGTGCAGGTCCAGGGGAAGCTCCCGCAGGAGCTGAAGTCCGACCTCAAGGCCGCGTGGGCCGCCCCGGACGGACAGCGGGTCGCGGCGCTCCAGGCGGTGCTGCAGAAGGCCGTCGCCGGTGACTACGGCGACAAGGTCCAGAAGCGCGCCACCCGCCTCCAGAAGCGGCTCGCCGCCATGGACCCGGCGCTCCGGAAGGACCTGCAGGCGGCGATCGAGCTGCCCAAGGAGCAGCGCCAGGCGGCCTTCCGCGACATCCGGCAGAAGATCCGCAGCGGGGCCTACGGCGAGGACGTCAAGCGCAACGCCCGGATCCTCAAGCACCTCCGGCACCACCGGATGTTTGGCTAGCCTGCTCCAGTGCTCGTGCTGCTGCCGCCCTCGGAGGGCAAGGCGAGCGGCACCGACGGACCGCCGCTCGACCTGTCCGAGCTTTCCTTCCCGAGCCTGACCGCGACCCGGAGGAAGGTCGTGAGCTCCCTCGTCCGAGCAGCGAAGCGGCAGCGGTCCGCCCTGCAGCAGGCGCTGCAGCTGTCCGCCGGCCAGCGCGGCGAGCTCGACAAGGACAGGGACCTGCTCATCGCCCCGACCCTGCCCGCGAGCGAGCTCTACACCGGGATCGTCTACGACAACCTGAGCTACGCCACGCTGCCGACCCGGGCCCGCCGCCGCGCCGACGAGTCGCTGGTCGTGGCGAGCGCGCTGTTCGGGCTGCTCCGCCCGACCGACCGCGTCCCGTCGTACCGGCTGAGCGGGGCGACGGTGCTGCCGGGACTCGGCGGGCTGGCGCCCGTGTGGCGACCGGCCCTGGAGAAGGAGCTCGCGCAGCACGGCTTCGTCGTCGACCTGCGGTCCGGTGCCTACGCCAACCTGGCGCGGGTCCCCGGGGCGGTGGCCGTGCGGGTGCTGCGCGACGCCGGCGGCAGGCGGACCGTCGTCAGCCACGACAACAAGTGGACCAAGGGCCGGCTGGCCCGTGAGCTCTGCCTGCACGGTGCCGCCTCGGTGGCGGACGTGGCCGAGATCGGCCGTTCCGTGTGCGATGCCGTGGAGGTCGACGGCGACCGGGTGGACCTGCTGCTGACCGGGCTCGCCAGCGCGCGCTGACCGCGGGCGTGCCAGGATCCGGCCATGGCGAAGAGCGTGCGCGACCAGCTGCGGTGGAACGGCGCGCTGCCGGATCCCCGTGACACCCCAGGGGTGAAGGGGAAGTCGACCGCCCGCAAGGAGACTGCCGCGCTCGCCCCGCGGCTCGCCGACCTGCAGGAGCGGCTGTTCGCCAACGGCCACGTCGGAGGGCAGCAGCGGCTGCTCCTGCTGCTGCAGGGCATGGACGCGAGCGGCAAGGACGGCACCGTCAAGCACGTCGTCGGGCAGGTCAACCCGGCCGGGTGCCGGATCACGTCCTTCGGAGCCCCGACCAAGGTTGAGCTCGCCCACGACTTCCTCTGGCGCATCACGAACGCGCTCCCCGCCGCGGGCCAGCTCGGCGTCTTCAACCGCTCGCAGTACGAGGACGTGCTCATCGTCCGGGTGCACGACCTGGTCCCGAGGGCGGTGTGGAGCCGCCGGTACGCCCGCATCAACACCTGGGAGAAGCGGGTTGCCGCACAGGGCACGTCGCTCATCAAGGTGTTCCTGCACATCAGCAAGGACGAGCAGAAGCAGCGGCTGCTCGAGCGCCTGGACGACCCGACCAAGCACTGGAAGGTCGGGACCGCCGACATCCCGGAGCGGCAGCGCTGGGACGACTACCAGCAGGCCTACCTCGCCGCGCTCGACAGGTGCAGCACCGACGACGCGCCGTGGTACGTCGTGCCGGCCGACCGGAAGTGGTACCGCGACTGGGCGATCAGCAACCTGCTGCTCGAGACGCTGACCGACCTGGACCTGAGCTGGCCGGAGCGCCCGGACCTGGACCTCGACGCGATGCGCGCCGAGCTGCTCGGCTAGGCGGAACGGACCCGGAGCTCGACCCAGACCCGCTTGCCGTCGGCGTCGCCCTGCACGCCGTAGCGGCTGGACAGCGCGTCGACGAGCAGCAGCCCCCGGCCGCCCTCGTCGGACGACAGCGCTGCGCGCGGCCGCAGCGGCCGGGTGGAGCCGTCCCGGACCTCCAGCCGCACCCCGTCGCCGAGCGCCGAGACCGAGATCTGGATGTCGGTGCCGGCGTGCCGCACCGCGTTGGCGACGAGCTCGGTCACCACCAGGGCGACGTCGTCGCACAGGCTGGCCATCCCCCACGCCACGCACTGCGTCGTGACGATCTCCCGGGCCTCAGAGGCCGAGGCGGCGCGCGGCGGAAGCACTGCGACGACGACGTCGCTCACGTGCGTGCCTTCCTGACGAACCCCCTGTGTGCGGAAGGGAGTACCCATCCCGCGGGAGTTCACTCACCGTCGCCGGGCGGCGCCTGCCACCAGGCGAGGACGTACCCGTCCAGGTCGTACCTGAACAGCCCCACGCAGCCCTTCGCCGTCTTGCAGAAGACCGGCTGGATGTCCTCGGCCTCGCCACCGCCGCTGAAGTCGGAGGCGACGAGGCCGGCGTCGTCCTGCTTCCAGCCGTCGTTCTTCATCGCGAGGAACAGCGCGTCACTGGCGTCGCGCACGTCCCCGTGCGTGCGCACCGTCAGGAAGGTGCGCGGCCCGTTGAGGCTGTCGCAGCCCACGAGCTCGTTGCCGCTGTTGCAGTTGCTGCGGACGTGGGCCAGCGACTGGCCGGCAGGCAGCGGCAGGTCCGGTCGGGGCGGCACGGCCGCCCGCAGCCCCAGGAAGGTCCCGGCGGCGCCGAGCACGACGATCGCGGCGAGCCCCCCGACCAGGTTGCGACGGTCGACCACAGCCGGGACGGTACCCCGACGGTCAGGCCGGCTCGGGGACCCGCGCGGCACGGAGCGCCCGGAGACCGAGCGCCGAGGACGCGATCGTGAGCGCGCCCGTCGCCAGGGTGGCGAGGAACGCGGCCTGCGCGCCGTGCGCGTCGACGAGCAACCCGGCGAGCGCCGTGCCCATCGCGGCGCCCCCGAAGATCATGCTGCCGTTCCAGGCGAAGGCCTCCGTGACCGTCCCGGCGGGCGCCGAGGACCCGATGAGGACGCTGTTGCAGGCGCTGAACGGCGCGATCGTCGTCCCCGCGACGAGCAGCAGCCCGCCCAGGAGCAGGACGTCGGGCGCCAGGACCGGGAGCGCCGCGGCGATGCCGTTCACCGTGACCAGCAGCGGCAGCTGCCGGGACGCGGCCCTGCTCAGGTGCAGCCCGCCGTAGACCAGCCCACCGAGGATCGAGCCGAGGCTCCACACGGCCAGCACGACCCCGGCGGCGGACCGGGTGTGGCCCTGCTCCTCCACGAAGGCGAGGACCCCGACCTCGATGGTGCCGAACCCGGTCCCGATCCAGAGGACGTTGAGCAGGCAGGCCCGCACGACCGGGCTCACCAGCGGCCCGAGCAGGCTGGTCGGGCGCGCCTCGTGCGGGACGACGGCCCGCACCCGGGGGTTGGCCGCCAGGCCCAGGGCACCGGCACCCGCGACGACGCCGCAGGCGAGCACGCCCGCCTCCGGCGCCAGCAGGGCGAGGGCGCCGACCAGCAGCGGCCCGAGCACGAAGCACAGCTCCACGACGACCGACTCCAGGGAGTACGCCGTGGTCAGCTGCCGGCCCTCGACCAGCTGCCCCCAGAGGGCGCGCATGACCGAGCCCAGCGGCGGCACCGTGAAGCCGATGAGCACGGCGGCCGCGGCCATCAGCGACGTCGGCGCGCCGAGGTCGGCGAGCAGGACGAGCAGCCCGAACGCGAGGGGCTGGGTGAGCCCGGTGAGGCGGAGGACCGGCGACGGCCCACGCCGGTCGGCCGCCCGCGCCCGGTACGGCGCCGCGGCGGCGAAGCTCAGCGCATACGCGGCGCTGACGAAACCGGCGTCGGCGTAGCTGCCGGTGGCCGCGCGGACCAGCAGCAGCAGCGCGAGCCCGGTCATGCCGAGCGCCAGCCGCCCGAGGACGCTGGTGATCAGGGCGGCCGCGGCACCCGGCGGCGCGAGCACCTCGCCGTACCTCCGGAACACCCCCACCCCGCCACCCTAGGACCGCCCATGAGTGCTTACGGGCTTGCGATCTCGAGCGGCGGTCTCAGGGGGTCAGTCGGCGGGGACCCAGGAGGGCGGGCGCTTCTCGCGGAAGGCGGCGATGCCCTCGACGGCCTCGGGGCTGCCGAAGAGCGCGGCCGAGAGGGCCTGGGTGTGCTCGAAGGCCTGCTCGCGCGGCATCGCCGGCACCTCGCGCAGCAGCTGCTTCGACGCGGCCAGCCCCTGCGGGCTGCCGGCGACGAGCTCCGAGAGCAGCTCGGTCACGGCGTCGTCGAGGTCGAGCGGCGGCACGGCCCGGTTGATCAACCCGACCTCCGCGGCCCGGGCGGCGGTGATCTTGCGGCCGGTCAGGAACAGCTCGGCGGCGTCCGCCCGGGACAGCTTCGGCAGGCAGACCACCGAGATCATGGCGGGCGCCAGCCCGATCCGGACCTCGGTGAACCCGAAGGTGACGTCGCTGGCGGCCAGGCTCAGGTCGGCCGCAGCGGCCAGCCCGACGCCACCGCCCATGGCGGGCCCGCGCAGGACCGCGACGACGGGCTTGGGCGCGTCCTGCATGAGGGTGAGCACCTCGGGAAAGCCGAAGCGGGCCTCCTCCTGACCGCCGCCCTTCAGGTCGGCACCGGCGCAGAAGACCGGGCCGTCGTGGGTCAGCAGCACGACCCGGACCGCGTCGTCGGCGAGCGCCTTGGTCAGCCCGTCGCCCAGGCCGTTGATGAGGCGCGCGTTGAGCGCGTTGCGGTTGTCGACCTCGTCCAGGGTGAGGACGGCGACGCCGCGGGTGACCTCGTACCTCACAGGAACGCCTCCGGGACGTCGACGTGCTTGGCCCGGAGGTACTCCCCGAGCGACTTGGCCTGCGGGTCCAGCCGGGTGCTGGAGGCGACGCCCTCGCCGAGCAGCCCCTGCAGGACGAAGTTGAGGGCTCGCAGGTTGGGCAGCTCGAACCGCTCGACGCGTCCGGCTTCCGGCAGCAGCTCCTTCAGCTTGTCGACGGTGAGCAGCTGCTCGAGCCAGGCGTACTGCTCGTCGGTCCGCACCCAGACGCCGAGGTTCGCGTCGCCGCCCTTGTCCCCCGAGCGCGCTCCCGCCACCAGCCCGAGCGGCACCCGCCGGGTGGGCCCGGTCGGAACGGCGGCTCGACGGACAGCGGGTACGTCGGCAGTGGTCGCACCCGTGAGGGTCGGCGCCACGTGGACCACCTCGTCCCCCAACGTGACCTCGTGCGTGAGGAGCTCGCTCGGGATGAGCGCGGGCCAGTAGACGCCGTAGGCCTGGCTGCTGGACGGGCCGCCGAAGAAGCCGGGGTAGCTCGCGAGCGCGAGCTCGGTGATGGCTCCGGACAGCGCCCGGCCGAACTTGTCGGGGTTGGCGTCCTTCATCGAGACCCGCAGCTGCGCGACGGCGGTCTCGTTGCGCTGCGGGTCCTGCTGGTCGCTGCGGATGAGGTCGGTCTCGACGTGCTCGAAGTAGCCGCGCCCCCCTGGCAGGGCGGCGAACAGGCCGTCGAGGAGCAGCTCGGCCTTCTGCTCGATGTCGAGACCGACGAGCAGGAAGGTGTAGGTGGCCTTGGTGGCGCCGGCGAGGTTGAGGCACACCTTGGACGTCACCGGCGGCGCTTCGCCCTTGACACCGCTGATCCGGACCCGGTCCTTGCCGTCGTCGGTGAGGGTGATGCTGTCGAAGCGGGCGGTGACGTCGGGGTTGAGGTAGCGCGGGCCGCCGATCTCGTAGAGCAGCTGGGCGGTGACGGTGCCGGTGGTCACGGCGCCGCTGTGGGCCTCGTGCTTGGTGATGACGCTGGAGCCGTCGGCGGCGATCTCGGCGATCGGGAAGCCGGGGTGGATGAGGTTCGGGACCTCGGTGAAGAAGGAGTAGTTCCCGCCGGTGGCCTGGGTGCCGCACTCGATGACGTGCCCGGCGACCAGCGCACCGGCGAGGGCGTCCCAGTCGTCGCGGGCCCAGCGGTGGTGGTGGGCGGCCGGCGCCACGACGATGGCGGCGTCGGTGGTGCGGCCGGTGATGACGATGTCGGCGCCGCGGTCGAGAGCGTCGACGATGCCCCAGCCGCCGAGGTAGGCGTTCGCGGTGAGCACGGTGCGGTCGCCGAGCGGTTCGCCGGTGTCGAGGTTGGTGAGGTCCCCGAGCTCGGCGATCCGCGGGAGGACGTCGTCGCCGGTCACGTAGGCGATCCGCGGGTTGAGGCCGAGTCCTGCGGCGACGGTCTCGACGGCCTGGGCGCAGCCGCGCGGGTTGAGCCCACCGGCATTGGCGACGACCTTGATCCCGCGTTCGAGGCAGGTCCCCATGACCTGCTCCATCTGCCGGACGAAGGTCTTGGCGAACCCGCCGTCCGGGTTCTTCAGCTTGTCCTTGAACAGGATGAGCATGGTCAGCTCGGCGAGCCAGTCGCCGGTGAGGACGTCGATCGGGCCGTCCTCGACCATCTCCCGGGCGGCGGCGAGCCGGTCGCCGTAGAAGCCGCTGCAGTTCGCGATCCGGATGGGCTCAGTCATGCAGCACCACCAGCAGGTCACCGGCAGCGACCTGGTCGCCGACGGAGGCACGCACCTCAGCGACGGTGCCGTCGGCTGGCGCGGTGATGCGGTGCTCCATCTTCATCGCCTCCACCACGACGAGCAGCTGACCCGCCTGCACGACGTCGCCGGCCGTGACGGCGACGGCGATGACGCCGCCCGGGAGCGGGGCCACGAGACCACCCTCCACCACGTCCTTGTCCCGTTGCGGGAAGCGCGGCTCGAGGTGCAGCTCGACCTCGCCGACCCACCATCGGTCCCCGGCACTGCGGACGTCGACGCGGTGCCGGACGCCGTCGATCTCGGCCTCGATCGCGTGCTCGGTGACGGCGAGGACGCTGGCGTTCCAGGCCTTGTCGTTCGCGGTGACGTCGAAGCTGCCGTCCCGGCGGGCCCGGTAGGTGAGGTCGACCGTCACCTCTCCGCAGCGGTAGGTGAAGGCCTCGGCGGGCAGCACGCCGTTGCGCCAGCCCGGTGGGAAGCCACCGAGCGGCGAGGCCGCCCGGCGCCAGGCCTGCGTCGTCAGGGCGGCGAGCACCGCGCAGTGCTCGAGCTGAGCGACGTACACCTCCTTGGCCCGCGGCGGGTCGTGGCGGTCGATGAAGTCGGTGGTGGTGTCGCCTTCGAGGAAGGCGTCGTGCCGCAGGACCCCGACGAGGAAGTCGCGGTTGGTGACGGTGCCTTGAACGGCGGTCCGTTCGAGGGCGAGGGCGAGGGCGAGGGCGGCTTCGGTCCGGGTGGGGGCGTGGGTGATGACCTTGGCGAGCATCGGGTCGAACTCGACGCCGATGACGCTGCCGGACTCGATGCCGCTGTCGTAGCGGGCGCCGGGGGCGGGCTGCCAGGTCAGGACGGTGCCGGTGACGGGCAGGAAGTCGTTGGCCGGGTCCTCGGCGTAGAGCCGGGCCTCGACGGCGTGGCCGGTGAGGGTGACATCGGCCTGGGTGAAGGTGAGCGGCTCTCCCTGGGCGACGAGCAGCTGCTGCCGGACCAGGTCCAGGCCGGTGACCAGCTCGGTGACGGGGTGCTCGACCTGCAGCCGGGTGTTGACCTCCAGGAAGTAGAACTCGCGGCCGTCGAGGAGGAACTCCACAGTGCCCGCGTTGCTGTAGCCGATGGCCTTCGCTGCGGCCAGCGCGGCGTCGCCGAGGCGTTCGCGGAGGTCGGCGTCGACCGCGGGTGAGGGGGCTTCCTCGATGATCTTCTGGTGCCGACGCTGGATGGAGCACTCGCGCTCGCCGAGGTGGACGAGGTTGCCGTGGCGGTCGCCGAGGATCTGCACCTCGACGTGCCGGGCACCGGTGAGGTAGCGCTCGAGGAAGACGGTGTCGTCGCCGAACGCGGCCTGTGCCTCCCGGCGGGCACCGGCCAGCGCCTCGCCGAGGTCGGCGGCGGAGGTGACGACGCGCATGCCCTTGCCGCCACCGCCCATCGCGGCCTTCACCAGCACCGGGAAGTGACCCTCCGGCGCGTCCAGGGTCGGGACGCCCGCGGCGGCCATCAGCTTCTTGGCCTGGAGCTTGTCGCCCATCGCCGCGATCGCCTCCGGCGCCGGCCCGACCCAGGTCAGGCCGGCGTCGATCACCGCCTGCGCGAAGGCGGCGTTCTCCGACAGGAACCCGTACCCGGGGTGCACGGCGTCCGCGCCGGCGCGCTTCGCGGCGTCGAGCACCTTGCCGGCGTCGAGATAGCTCTCGGCGGCGGTCTGCCCGCGCAGCGCCACCGCGACGGTCGCCTCGCGGGCGAAGGGCGCCATCGCGTCGCCGTCGGCGTAGACCGCGATCGTGTCGATGCCCATCGCGTGGGCGGTCCGGATGACGCGACGGGCGATCTCGCCGCGGTTCGCGACCAGCAGCCGCCGGATCACCGGAAGGCCCCGAACGACGGCTCCGGGCCCGAGCCGGTGCCGACCACCGGGCCGCTGTGGCAGGCGGACAGGCACAGCCCGACCACCGTGCGGGTGTCCCGCGGGTCGATCACGCCGTCGTCGACGCCGCGGCCACTGGCGTACATCGCGAGGGACTGCCGCTCCTGCACCTCGGCGACCGCGTCGGTGATCATCTTCTCCAGCGCCTCGTCGACCTCCTCACCCTTGCGCGCGGCCTGCGCGCGCCGGACGATCGACATCACCCCGGCGATCTGCTGCGGACCCATCACGGCGATCTTCGCCGTCGGCCACAGGAACACGAACCGGGTGCCGAAGCCGCGGCCGCCCATCCCGTAGTTCCCCGCCCCGTAAGAAGACCCGAGGATCACGGTGATGTGCGGCACCGAGCTGTTGGACAGCGCGTTGATCATCTGGCTGCCCCACTTGACCATGCCGGCCTGCTCGTAGTCCTTGCCGACCATGTAGCCGGTGATGTTCTGCAGGAACACCAGCGGCGTCGAGGTCTTGTTGCACAGCTGGATGAACTGCGACGCCTTCTGCGACGACTCGGGGAACAGCGGCCCGTTGTTGCCCAGCACCCCGACCGGGTAGCCGTGGATCTCCGCCCACCCGCACACCAGCGTCGTGCCGTAGCGGGCCTTGAACTCCTCGAACCTGCTGCCGTCCACGACCCGGCCGATCACCTCGCGGACGTCCAGCGGCTGGCGCAGGTCCTGCGACACCAGCCCGAGCAGGTCCTCGTCGTCGAGCGCCGGCGGATCGGCCGGGCCGGACGGGCCCGGCCCTGCCTTGCGCCAGTGCAGGTGCCGCACCACGTCACGGGCCTGCCGGATGCCGTCGAGCTCGTCCTCGGCGAGGTAGTCCGCGAGCCCGCTGACCGACGCGTGCATCTCGGCCCCGCCGAGCTCCTCGTCGGTGGACTCCTCACCCGTCGCGACCTTCACCAGCGGCGGCCCACCCAGGAAGACCTTCGCCTGGTCCTTGACCAGGATCGTGTACTCCGACAGCCCCGGCATGTAGGCACCGCCGGCCGTCGAGCTGCCGAACACGATCGCCACCGTCGGGATCCCGAGGCCCGACAGCACCGTGGTCTCGTAGAAGAACCCACCCGAGCCGGCGAAGTGGAACGTCGAGCTCTTGAGGATCTCCTCGATGTCGCTGCCCCGCGGCCGCAGGTCACCACCCGCCGACTCGATGAGCTGCACGTAGGGCATCCGGTTCTGCTTGGCGATCTGCAGCGCGCGGTCGATCTTCGGGATGGACGTCTGCGTCAGGGCTCCGCCGAGCACCGTCGGGTCGTGGCCGAAGATGACGCACTCGGTCCCGCTGATCGTCCCGATGCCGACGAGCGCGCCCCCGCCCACCGGGTAGTCGGTGTAGTACCCGGCCAGCCCGCCGATCTCGAGGAACGGCGTGTCCGGGTCGATCAGCAGCGCCACCCGCTCCCGGACGGTGAGCTTGCCGGTGGACCGGTGCCGCGCCACCGCCTTCTCGCTGCCGCCCTGCCCTGCGAGCTGGAGCTGCTCGTCCAGCCGTGCGAGCTGCTCGAGCATGTCCGACCGGTTCTTCAGGTACGCCTCGTCGCGGCGGTCGACCGCGGTGCCCAGGACCGTCACGTCAGCGGCTCCCGGCCGGTGCCCGCGGGACCCGCGTAGGCCTGCGCGATCGACGCCCACTGCGTCGCTGTCTGCCCCTCGACCACCAGCGACAGGTCGGACAGGTGCCGGCGCTGGGTCACCAGCAGGGCGAAGTCGAGTGCCGTGCCCGTGATGCGGTCGGCCGCGTCCGCCGGGCCCCACTCCCCCGCACCAGGTCCGGTGAGCTCCACCCGGACGGGGACGGCCGGGTTCTCGACGCCGTGGACGAGGTAGGCGTACGGCCGGGCCTGCACGCCGAGATGGCAGACATGACGCAGCCGGTCGCTCGTGACCGGGTCGAGCCCGAGCGCGTCGGCGACGTCCTGGCCGTGTGCCCAGGTCTCCATCAGCCGGGCGCTCGTGAAGCTGGTCAGGCTCATGGGCGGTCCGTACCAGGGCACGCGCTCCGCCGGGTCGGCCTTGTCGAGAGCCGTCAGCAGTGCCGCCCGCCCCCGGCGCCAGTCCTCCAGGAGGTGGCCGCCGGTGTTGTGCCTGCCGAAGGCCACGTCGACGTCCTGCACGCCGCCCTCGAGCAGGGTCTTGACGTGCGTGCCGAACGCGTCGGCGTCGGACAGCGCGAGGATCGCCGTCCCGTCGAAGTAGTGGAGGTGGCTGACGCAGTCGGCGATGTCCCACCCCTCCGCCGGCGTCGGCGTCCGCCACTGTTGCTCGCTGAGGTCCGCGACGCGGGCGTCCAGGGCGACGTGCTCGGCCTCGAGGTCACGCAGCAGCGAGCTGAGGTCAGGTCTCATCGGCACATCCTGCACCGGCGCCTACCGGCCAGTAGCACGTGGTCCGCGTCACGTGCGGTCGCGGCGGTCCGGCGCTTCAGAAAACGCCCCAACCTGTCGAAAGGGAAGCCATGCGACCCCGGCAGCGTCGCGGCGTGCCCGCACGAGCGGCGGCCGCGCTCGCCGTGCTGCTCGCCGCGGGTCTGTCGGCGCTCGTGCTCGAGGCCAGTCCTGCCGGGGCAGCACCCCACCAGGCAGCCCACCAGCAGCCGCACCAGCACCGGCCGACCCCGAAGCCGTCGTCGAAGGTCCCGCCGGGTCACGCCAGCCCCACACCGTCCCCGACGCCCTCACCCAGCGCCCGGGTCACGGCACCCGCCACGGCGGTGCCGTCCAGCACGACGCGCAGCACACCGTCGGCCGCGGCGACGTCGGCCGCACCCGCGGCGACCGCCCGCGCCGTCGCCCACCACACGACCCCGGTCGCGGTCGTCACGGCGAGGCCGACGGCCACCCGTCGGGCGGCGACCCCGCAGCCCACCGCGACCCACCAGCGGTGGCGCGAGGACGAGACCTTCGGCGCAGCCGCGCACTCGATCGCGAAGGTCGCGACGACCAGCCCGCAGCTGCCGCTGGGGGTGCTCGGCGCGGTGCTGCTCTTCCTGGCCGTGCAGAACCGGATCGACCGCCGCGACCCGAAGCTGGCGGTGTCCGATGCGTCGTCGTCGCTCGAGATGGAGTTCCACGCCGTCCGCCGCCGCACCCCCGAGCCGCCCCGCCGACGGACGGTCCCGCTCACCATCCGCACGGCCCCGGGCGCCATCACCGCCACTGACATCGCGGTGCCGGACACCGCGCGCCCGACCGCTCGCTGACACCTGAGGGGTTGAGCCGCCCCGAGTCGGGGCAGACCCGGACCAACTTCCCCTCCGGTCGCCGTCGTCGGGCCTGTCTTGGGGGCTGGCCCGGCGACGTGCACCGAGACAGGCGGGCTAGGGCAGGCGGAACACCTGGATGGAGCCGTAGTCGTTGACCACCAGCCGGTGCCCTGCCACCGCCACCCCGCTGTAGATCTTCGCCCCCGGCGACAGCGGCGCGCTCCACAGCAGCGAACCGGTCCTCGCGTCGAGTGCGACCGTCCCCTGCTCGGTGACGTAGTAGGCGACGCCGTTGGCCAGCGCGACGTTGCCGCCGACCATCGGTACACCTGGGAGCACGGTCGCCCACTTGCGCGCGCCCGTCGCAGCGTCGAGCGCGTAGACGACCCCCGGGTTGGACGGCACGAAGAGCGTCCGCCCGTCCGTGGCGATCCGCCCGATCATCCCCCCTGCGAACGACATCGTCGGGAAGAGCTGGACGTCGTACGCCGTCGTCATCGTGTCGGCGTAGAACACGTGCAGCCAACCCGACTTCTGGGTGGCGGCGCCCATCAGCCGGCCCTTCGCGTTGCGCCAGAGGGTCGGGCCGTTGCCGAAGTCGACGTCGATCTGGCCGCACGTGGGCGAGGCGCCGTAGATGCCGGCGTTGTACCAGACCGTCCCGCCTGCCGTCTGGCACACGGGGTTGTCGTATCCGGTCACGCTGTCGGGCGTGCCCTTGTGGCTCGCGACGATCCGCCCGAACGTCGGGCGGCGGCGGTCGAGGTCCATCTTGATGATGGCGTCGTCGTAGGCGTGCTCCTCGGTCTTCGACTCCGGGTTCGACGTCCCGACGTAGAGGTACTTCGTCCGCACGTCGATGGTCGGCGTTCCCCACACGCCGCCACCGTGGTAGCCCTTCGCGATGTCGGCTCGCGGGATGGTGGTGCTCTTGTAGAGCACACGTCCGGTCGCCGCGTCGATCAGGCCGTAGCCCTGCATCGCCTCGGGGTCGTTGTCCGGCCCCGTCGTGAAGAGCACCTGGATGCCGTCGAAGACGATCGCGCTGGACTGCTGGGTCGTGTCGTGACCGAACCAGATCTCCGGGCTCTGCCAGAGCAGCCGCCCGGTGTGGACGTCGAAGGCCGCAGCCTTGGGACGGCCGCTGTTGTTGAGACCGACGTGCACCCGGCCGTCGACCACGGTGACGGCGAAGGTGCCCATGGTGTCGGCGCCGCGCGAGGTCCAGACGGTGCGACCCGAGTCCAGGTCGTAGGCCACGATGTGGCCGCCGGTGTTGATGAAGACGCATCCGCCCGCGACGATCGGCGGTGGCGACTGGTAGTCGCTGGCGCTCACCTTCCACGCCGGCGTCAGGCTGCCGACGTTGCCGCGGTTCAGGGTGCGCTCGCTGTCCTGGCGCTGGGTGCCGGCGTAGTCGCGGCCGTACATCGGCCAGTCCCCGCCGGCTGTCGAGCCGCTGCAGGGCGCGCCCTTGGACGCGGAGGCGAGCGGCGGGACGGCACCGACGAGCAGCACGGCGACGACCAGGAAGGCGCGGCGCATCAGCCGTTCACCCCCGGGCCACCGGTGCACACCGGGTCGTGGAGCGACCGGCACTGGTAGAGCCGCACGTTGCGCCACGACAGGTTGCCCCAGTCGGAGGGCCGGTCCACCGTCGGCTGGGTCACCGCGTCGAAGCGGCCGTTGACGCCGTACTCGTAGGAGAAGTTCGGCTGCGACCGCAACGACAGCTGGTACGGCGCCGGGTCGGTCCACACGCTGCTCGAGTCCGTCACGGTGCGCCCGTTGATCCGTACGACGTGCCGCGCCCCGATCTGCACCACCTCGACCTGGCTCCAGTCCGGGTAGCTGTTGAGCTTCAGGCGCGAGGCCGGGTCACCGCCGCCGTCCTGCTCCCCCACCGTGCTGTCGAGCGCGTCGGGCACGAAGCTGTCGGTGACCGCGGCGGAGACCGAGTTGCCGAGCAGCCCGCCGGTGAGCCACTCGCCCGCCTGGCGCAGCTGGATCTCGTGGCCCCCGACGAAGATGCCGCCGTTGTCCCCGAAGTCCTGCATCTTCAGCTCGAAGCGCAGCATGACGTTGTGCACCTTCGGCGTGTACGTCAGCGAGCACCCGGGGTCGCCGACGAAGCCGAACGTCGCGTACGCCGTGTAGCCGGTGGGTGAGGCGGAGCGCGCGTTGCGCACGGTGCCGTCCTCGTCCATGACGCAGCCGTCGTGCGTCCAGCCGGCGAGGCTGTGCCCGAGGATCCGCTTGGTCCCGCGCGGGTCGACCGGTGGGGTGTCGACGAGCTTCGCGCCGGTGCCGTTGAAGTCGACGGAGCTGACCTGCACCGGGGTCGCGCCGGCGACGACGGCGAGGAACAGCTCGGGCGCGCGGCCGGCGACCTTGCCGGTGACGGGCCACGGCTGGAGCTGCCAGCAGTTGGGGTAGCCGTACGTCGCCTTGAGGCTGGCGGCGTACGGCCAGTCGTTGGCGACGTCCATCGGGCCGACGACCGGCGGCCCGTCCGGGGTGTCCGTGCGCACCTCGAGCCACAGCGGCGTGACGTGCGGCTTGGTCAGCGGCACGCACAGCCGCAGCGACAGCGCGTAGATGCTCGTCATGTCGACGTGCCCGAGCGACATGACGTCGCCGGTGGCCATCTCGACGGCCTTGTCGCGCCGGCCGGCCCGAGGGTCCTTGATCTGCGGTGTGACGACTCGCGGGTGCCCGGCGGCGACCTTGGCGTGCTCGAGCTCGAGGCGCTGGTACTGCAGCCGCACGGTGTCCCGCGTCGACCGCAGCGTGATGCTCAGCGCGTCACCCGCGTCCCAGCGGGTCGTCCGGACGGCCCGCTCGGTGGGGACGGCAGCGATGCCGATGCAGGTGCCGGGTCGCAACGGGTCGGCGACGGGCCTCGACGTGGGACCCGTCGCCGTGCGGCGCGGGGTGCGGACGTCGACCTGGACGCGGTCGGCGGCGCACCCGGAGCCGGCCAGCCGGTAGGCGACGCGGTCGCCGAGGTCGACGACCCCACCGGATCCGGGTGTGACGAAGGAGGGCGCGGACGCGAGGGCGAGCGGGGCACCGGCGAGGACGCCGGTCGCGGCGAGGAGCAGCGCGAGGCGCCGCGAGACGTGGTGTTTCACGCCTGTTGATTCGAGGACGAGGCCCGAAGACCTGCCTGCCGAGGTGGGCTGCGTCAGCCCATCACGGTGCCGGTGGAGTCGGCGTTGCGCTCCCGCAGCCTGCTGAAGGCGCCCAGGCCGATCTGGAGCCCGGTGTGCTCGCCGACGAGAGTGGACTCGCCCTTGATGACCTTGCTCATGATCTTGCCGACGACCGGCGCGTTCTTGAACTGGTTGCCACTGGTGCCGATGGCGACGTAGTAGCCGGGGCGCTCGGTCGCGTCGTAGACGGGAGTCCAGTCCTCGGTCACGTCGTAGACGCCGGCGACGCCGAGGGCTCGGCTGGGGACGCCGAGGTCGGGCAGCCGCCGCGCCGCGCGGGTGACCTGCGCCTCGAACACCGGCTGCGTCGGGTTGGGGTTGGCAGCGTCCGGGTCCTCGATCCACTCGAGCGGGTCGCACTCGGGCTCGGTGCCCCCGACGAGCAGACCGTCGCCCGGCGTACCCCGCATGTAGATGCCGAGGTCGAGGTCAGCGATGCACGGACCGATGGCGTCGCCGTTGTAGCCGGCGGGCGCGGGGACGTGGTGGACCTCCTGCCGCATCGGGCGGGTGGTGACCGACCAGCCCTCGCCGACACCGGCGAGCTCGTTGAGGGCGTGCGACCAGGGTCCGGCGGCGTTGACGACCACCGGGGCGGACACGGTCGTGCCGTCGCTGAGCGCGACGCCGCCGCCGTCCAGCACCTCGGTGACGGTCTTGCCGAACAGGAACTGCGCACCGCGGCGGCGGGCGGCGTTGGCCAGGTTGACGGCGGCGAGCGCCGGGTCGTCGACGAAGCCGGCGTCGGGCGTCCAGAGGGCACCGAGGCGGCGCGGGCTGTCCTCCCAGAAGGCCGGGTCGTCGACGCGCTTGTTGGGCCAGTACTGACCGTTGTCGATGCCGGGGATCCGGCGCGCGAGCTCGTCGGCGTCCCAGACCTCGTAGGGGATGCCGGCCTGGTCGAACATGACGAGGACGCGCTCCATCGGCGCGATGTCGACGTCGAGGAAGGCCTTGCCGACGCGGTGGAACCTCGCCATGCCGGCGTCGTCGACGCCCTCGAGGTGGTCGGCCCACTTCTCCCAGCAGTGCTTGGCCTCCCACGCGGTGGCGATGCCGTCCCACGTGGAGTAGTTGAAGCGGATCACGGCGCTGGACGCGCTGGTCGATCCCTGGCCGGGGGCCGACGCCTTGTCGACGACGACGACGGACAGGCCGTCCCGCGCCAGCTCCAGGGCGATCGACGAGCCGATGACCCCCGCACCGACGATGACAGCGTCTGCAGTCATGTTCATGGCACTCAGTCTTCCTGCGCGAGCGGGCCGCTCCCACCTACCGGTGTCGAGGGTTCGTCAGGGCTCGTTCGTCACTTGCCGAGAAGCCCCTGCAGACGGGCGAGCTTGAGCCCGAGGTGCAGGTCGAGCCGGGCCGCGCCGCTGTTGAGCGACAGGCCGGTGATCTCCTCGATCCGTCCCAGCCGGTAGTAGAGGCTCGTGCGGTGCACCTGCAGGCGCGCGACCGTGGCGCGCGAGTCGCACCCCTCGTCGAGCCACGTCTCGAGCGTCTCGACGAGCGGGCCCTCGCTGTCGGCGTCCATGAGGGCCCGCAGGCCGAGCGGGATGGCGTCGGTCGGCAGGTCGTCGAGCGGCAGCTTGATGAGCAGCCGGTAGACGCCGAGCTCGTCCCAGGCGGTGATCGGCCCGAAGCCGGGGACCTTGCCGGCGACGTCGAGGGCCTCGCGCGCCCGTCGGTCGCTCGTCGCGGCGTCCTCGAGACCGCGGTGCACCTGGCCGATGCCGACCCGTACCTCGACGGTGTCGTCCAGGGTCTTCAGCAGGTCGTCACGAAGGGCCTCGGCGATGCCGTGGAGGTCCTGGGCGGTCGGCGCGCGACGGCCGGCCACGAGCAGCACGCCCCGGCCGCCGGCGCGCGACAGGGCCAGGCTGGTCAACGGGTTCGCCCGCCGACCCGCTCGCCGCAGCGCCGCGTCGAGCGCCGTGCGGACGTCGTCGCCGTTGTCGGTCTCGACCTGCACCACCAGCACGCAGAGGTGCGCCGCGGACGGCAGCATCTCCTCCTCCACGAGCAGCGCAGCGGCCGCTGACCGCACCGTCAGGTCGTCGGAGAGGACGTCCCGCAGCAGGTCGCGCTCGCGGGTGTCGCGCAGGTCGTCGAGCAGTCGCTCGCGGTAGAGCACCTGACCCGCAGCGGCAGCCGTCTCGACGGCGTCGGCGAGCTGCTCGTCGGTGAGCGACTCGTCGTCGTCGATGATCCAGAGGAACCCGAACAGCAGTCCCTGGCAGCGCACCGGCACGCAGACGCGGGTCAGGAACTCCAGCTCTGCGACCCCCCGCACCCGGACCGGCTCCTCGGCGCTGGAGATGCCCTGGGCGAAGGCGTGCTCGACGACCTCGTCGGGTGCCCGCATCCGCATGACGCTCGCCACCCGGTGCCGGTCGACGTGCTCGTCGTGCGCGGTGTGCGTGATGAGGTTCATCTGCGGGTCGTCGATGGCGATCGCGCGGTTGATGCGCGCGGCCAGGCCGGTCGCGATCCGTTGCAGGTCATCCATGTGCGCCTCCGGACGTCGAGCCGAAGGTACGCAGATCGCAGGCGCCGAGGGAACGGATCGCCCATCCCAGCAGGAACAGCAGCAGCGGCACGGCCCACACCGTCCCGTAGCGGCCGCCCTCGATCGTGAACGACGCGATGCGGAACGGCACGGTGACGGTGGCGCCGTCCTTCGGCCCGGTCAGCGACAGCCGGGTGTCCCGCACCAGGTCGATGCCGCTGAAGGCGCACCCGGAGACGGCCAGCAGCGCGGCTGCGGCCGTCCCGAGGCGCGCCGACGACGTCACGGGCGGTAGACGGTGAAGACCTTGCGCAGCGTCTCGTGGACGGTCCACGTGCCGGTCCAGCCGAGCGGGAAGACCGCGGAGCTACCGGCGGTCAGCTCGACCTCGTCGGCGCCGTCCTGCTGCACGGTCATGCGACCGGACAGCACGTGGATGAACTCCCCGCGCTCGAGGAACTCCCAGCGGGAGGCGCCCGGCTCGCACTCCCAGGTGCCGCAGAGGATCTTGCCGTCCTCGCTGGTGAAGGGCACCAGCGAGCGGGTCATGATGTCGCCCGTCAGCGGCTCGGCCGACGGCGGCCCGAGGGGCTTGTCCTCGAGGTCGGTGCGCTCGGCGGCGCGGAAGGCGATCGTCATGCGGTGGCTCCCATGTGCTTGTCGAAGAAGGTGAGGACGCGTGTGCAGTAGTCGGTGACGGCAGGGAAGGCGCGGGCGCCGTGCCCCTCCTGCGGGTAGATGACCAGCGTCGACTCGACGCCGTGCTCCAGCAGCGCCTGGTGGAACTCCTGGGCCTGGGTGGGTGGGGTGCAGCGGTCGAGCGCCCCTGCGACGTTGAGGCAGGGGGTACGCACCTTGCTCGCGTGCGCGACCGGGCTGCGGGAGTGGAACTTGTCGCCCGGCACCTCCGGGTCGCCGTCGAGGAAGAGCGCGTCGAAGTAGGGGATGTTGCTCGTGAAGTGCTGGCTGTACCAGTTGGTCACCGGCGAGGTCGGCACCGCGGCCGCCCAGCGCTGGTCCTGGGTGACGAGCCAGGCCGACATGAAGCCGCCGTAGGAGCCGCCCATCAGGCCCACCCGGGCAGGGTCGACGATGCCGCGCTCGACGAGGGCGTCGACGCCGGACGTGAAGTCCCAGGTGTCGTCGCCGCCCATCTCGCCGAACACCTTGCGGGCGAACTCCTGCCCACGGCCGGCGCTGCCGCGCGGGTTGGGGTTGAGCACGGCGTACCCCTGGGCCACGAGGATCGGGGTCCAGGCGTAGAACAGCGACCACTGGTTGCGGAACGCCCAGACCGGGCCGCCGTGGATGTTCACCACGAGCGGGAACGGGCCCTCGCCCTCGGGGGTGCAGAGGATGCCCTCGATGCGCAGCCCGTCCGGCGCCGACCAGGCCACCGCCTCCGCCGTCCCGGCGACCGAGAGCAGGTAGTCGGTGCCGGCGTGCCGGTTGTCGAGCCGCACCTCGCGCTCGTCGCCGAGGACGACCACCTGCTGCGGCTGGGAGTAGCCCTCCTCGACGAGGACGACCCGGCCGTCCGCGGTCCAGGCAGCCTCCGGGTAGCGGGCCCCGCAGCTGGTGTCGGTGCTCGACCACAGCTCGGTCGTCTTGCCGGTGCGGACGTCGTGCACGGCGGCGACGGTCTCCAGACCGCGGATGCCGAGCAGCCCGACCCGGTCGTCGTCGATCCACTGGGTCGCGGTCACGTCGACGCCGGCGGTGTCGACGGTCTCGAGGGCGCCCGCGGTGCCCACCAGCAGGTCACCGGCGACGACCCACCGGTCGCTGCAGACGGCCTCGACGACGGCGAGCCGGGTCCCCGACGGCGACCCGGACGGCCAGCCCAGCTGCACCTCGGGGCGGTAGAGCTCAGCCACCGTCCCGTCGAGGTCGATGCGGTTGAGGGTGGCGGTGTACCAGGCGCCCTCGCCGGGCTGCGGGCTCGTGACCGCGAGCACCGCGTCGGCGCCGAGCCAGCCGGCCTCCCAGGTGTTGAGCCCCTCGGGGGACAGCCGCGTCGTGGTCCCCGCGGCGAGGTCGTGCACCCACAGGGAGCGCCAGGACTCCTCGTTCGCGCCGGTGTCGACGTGGGGGTGCCACTCGGGCAGGTCCTCGGCAGGCTTGTAGGTGGTGCCGCTCCCCTGGCCACCGGCGAGGTCGGCCCCGAGGCCGGCGACGCCGAGCAGCACGCGTGCGCCGTCCGGCGACCAGGCGCAGTACTCCACGGTGCCGGGCACCGAGGTGGTGGTCTGCTCGTCGCCCTCGACCACCACGAGCTGGAAGCGGCCGGGCTCCTGCGCGTCGGACAGCACGGCGATCCGCCGGCCGTCCGGGGAGATCCGCGGCTGGCGGGCCGTCCCGTCCAGCACGCGCCGCAGCTCGCCGTCCTCGACGACGAAGCAGCCCTGCCGAGGCAGTCCCGCCAGCTCGTCGTAGACCAGGCCCGTCACGGCGATCCGGGTGCCGTCCCCCGACACCGAGGGTTCGAGCAGCCGGTGCGGACGCCCGAAGGCGGGCTCGTGCAGGCGACGGAAGTGGTCCTCGACGCGCTCCCAGGTGGCGCTTCCCCGGAGGTCCTGTGCAGTCATGGGCGGACGGTAGGTGGCGTGTGCCACACCCGTCTGCCTACTGCGGGAGGAATGCGCGCCCACCGGGTTCGTCAGACGTCGAGCCGCTCGACAGGTGACGCAACGGGAGCGCTCCGGATGCTCTCCCGGACGGATGACCTCGGCCACCCCGCTCCCTAGGTTGGGAGGATGAGCACCTCTGGCCCCAATCCTGTCGGGCTCGCGCTTGCCGTCGTCGAAGACGCCTGGGAGGAGGTCCGGCGCTCGCCCTACATCGCCCGGGACCTCGGGATCCCCGTCGACCGGCTGCCCGAGGTCAGCGAGGAGGAGGCCTTCGCCTCGGGCGCCCGGGCCCAGCGCGTCCTGGACAGGATCGCCACGCTCGACACCACGCAGCTGCCGCACGAGCTGGCGCTGACCGTCGAGGTCGCACGCAACCAGATGGAGACCCGGGCGCGCGCGGGCGAGTGGTACTGGCTGGTCTTCGACCCGCTCGGGGTCGGCTTCTACGCCATGTACGCCCCCACCGCCTACGGCGGCGGCTTCCTGCTCGGCCAGCTCGCCAGCCTGTTCGCCGGGCACGCGTTCGACCAGCCAGGTGACCTCGACCGCTACCTGGGGCTCGTGGCGGACTTCGGCCGGCTGGTGCGCCAGCTCGACGCCCGGACCCGGGGCCAGGCCGAGCGCGGCATCCACCTGCCCCGCACGCAGCTGGCGCAGGCGGTCTCCCTCATGACCGGCCTGCGCGCCACCGCCGCGGCCACCCTGGTCCCGTCCGACGCCCGGCTCGCCGACGCGGCGGCACGCGCCCTCGTCGAGGCGCGCGTTGCGGACGCGGTGCTCCCGGCGTACGACGAGACGATCGCCTGGCTGTCCCACCCGGAGCGGGAGGCTGCCGCGGGCGACGCCGTCGGGCTGGCGAGCCTGCCGGGCGGCGCGGAGGTCTACGCGGACCTCGTGCGGCTGCACACCACGCTCGACCTCACGCCGGAGGAGGTCCACCAGCGAGGGCTGGCCCGGGTCGCCGAGATCCGCGCCGAGATGCAGGCCATCCTCGACGAGGTGGGCGCCACGCACCCGGCGCAGGAGCACATGGCCGTCCTCGCGCAGGACCCCGCCTGGCGAGCGGACGGCGCCGAGGCGATCACCGCCGTCTTCCAGCGGTACGTCGACCGGCTCAAGCCGCACGTGGACACCGCCTTCCGGTTCACGCCGAAGGCCGACTACGGGGTGGCGCCGCTGCCCGAGGCGCTCGCGTCCTCGATGACGTTCGGCTACTACGACGTGCCCTCACCCTCGGAGCCCAGGGGCCGGTACCTGTTCAACGCCGGCAACCTCTCGCAGCAGTCGCTGGCGAACGTGGCCCCGCTGACCTACCACGAGCTCGTGCCCGGGCACCACTTCCACATGGCGTCGCAGCGCGAGAACGAGGGCCTGCACCCGCTGCGCCGCAACAGCTTCGTGAACGCCTTCAACGAGGGCTGGGCGGAGTACGCGGCGCACCTCGCGGGCGAGCTCGGGATGTACGAGCTGCCCGAGGAGCGCTTCGGGAAGCTGGTGATGGAGGCGTTCCTCACCACCCGCCTCGTCGTCGACACCGGCATGAACGCGCTCGGCTGGTCGCTCGAGCAGGCCCGCGACTACATGCGGGAGAACGCGTTCGTCTCGGAGTCCGAGATCCTCACGGAATCGGTGCGGTACTCATGCGACATCCCGGCGCAGGCGCTCGGCTACAAGATCGGTGACCTGTTCCTGCAGGACCTCCGGGCCGAGATGCAGAAGGCGCTCGGGGACCGCTTCGACCTGCGCGACTTCCACGACGCCGTGCTGCGGCCGGGCGCCTTGCCGCTGCGGCTCGTCGAGGCCAACGTCGCCCGCGCCACGGCGGCGCTCAGCTGATCTTTGCCCGGTCGGCACGCCGCGTCTCGGCGGCGGCCGGGCAAAGATCGCGTGGGGCACCCCTGCTGAGCGGGGTCAGACCTCGAGACCGAGGTGCTGGCAGACGAAGGCGAGCCACTCGCTGTTCTGCTCCAGCGCGACGCTCTTCTCGGTCGCCCAGCCGTGCCCGACGTTCTCCCAGACCCGCAGCAGCACGGGCGCGTCGCCCTGCTGAGCGGCCTGCAGCCGGGCGGCGAGCTTGCGCGCGTGCCACGGCGAGCAGCGGGGGTCGGTGTCGCCGGCGTCGATGAAGATCGGCGGGTAAGCCCGGTCGGTGACGAGGTGGTACGGCGAGAACGTGAGCAGCCGGCGTACGTCGTCGGGGTCGTCGACGTCGGCGAACTCGACGGAGATGGCGAACCGCCCGTAGTTCTCGCGGCAGGCGCCGATCAGGTCGAAGATCGGAACCCGAGGGACGACGGCGTCCCACAGCTCGGGTCGCTGGGTGACGGCGACGCCGGACATCAGCCCGCCGTTCGAGCCGCCCGTGACGGCGAGCGTCGTCGCGGTGCCGGAGGAGCGCAGGTCCTCGGCAACGGCGTACAGGTCCTCGTAGCCGCGCTGCTTGTTGCCCATCCGGCCGCCCTCCCACCAGTCGCGGCCGAGCTCGCCACCGCCGCGGAGGTGGGCGTGCACGAAGATCCCGCCGGCGGCGACGAACGCCGCCATCGGGCCGGGGAACTGCGGCACCCACGGCGCGTTGAAGCCGCCGTAGGCGTAGAGCAGCGCGGGGCCGCCGGTCACGTCGCCGGGGCGGAGCACGTGGTACGGCACGCGGGTGCCGTCGGCGCTGGTCGCCCAGCGGTCCTCGACCACGGCACCGGCCAGCGTCACCGCCGGCGGGTCGAGCTCGACGACGGGGTCCGTGCCGGGCACGTGCTGGTAGACGCCCCAGGAGGCGGTCAGTGACGAGAAGGCGAACAAGAAGCTGTCGCGGTCCCCCCGCGGTACGAGGTTCTGGTACTGGAACGGCTGCTCGGCGACGGTGCCGTTACCCGGCAGGCGCACCTCCTGCACCAGGTCGCCGTCGGCGGTGACGACGCGCACCCGGCTGTAGGTGTCGACGAACGCGTGCAGGTACAGCACATCGCCGACGGGGGTGACGGTCCGCAGCACCGCCTCGCTCTCGGGCACCAGGGTGGTCCAGCGGCTCGGGTCGGTTGCGTCGAGGTCGATCGCGACGAGCCGCCCCCTGGGCGCGTCCAGGTCGGTGATGGCGACGTAGCGGTTCCCGATCAGGTGGCCCTGCACGACGGCGTCCACGTCCGGGAGGAACGGGCGCCAGTGCAGCGCCGCAGGGTCGGTGAGGTCGGCCACCGCCACCGGGCGAGGCGAGGTCAGGCCCTGCACCGCGACGACGCGCTTGCCGTCCCAGGACGGCTGCAGCATGCGGTAGTCGCCGTCGTCGAGCCACGGCACGGCCACCTTCGTGGTGGCGGCGGACGCGACGTCGAAGAGGACGACCCGCTGGGCGAGGTCGATCGCGGCACCCTCGATGACGGTCGCGAAGAACCCGCTGCTGTCGGGCAGCCAGGCGACGCCGCCGCTCCAGCCGTCCATCAGCCGGACGTCGGGAGCCGGCTGCTCGGCACCGGACTCGACGTCGAGGATCCGGATGGTGTTCTGCTCGCTGCCGTCGTCGCACAGCCCGACGGCCAGCAGCCGGCCGTCAGGGGACGGCGAGAACCAGGAGAGGTACGGCGAGGGCTGCTGCTCCGCAGGGTCGTGGAGCACGCGCCCCTCGCCGTACGGCGTCTCGGAGACGAGCACGCTCGCCTGGGTGGCCCCCGGCGCGATCGTCGAGCGGAACCACAGCCCGGCCGCCTTGCGCGGCACGGCGCCGAAGCGGGCCGCGGAGTGCTCCTCGACCAGGTCGCGGAGCCGGGCGAAGCCCGACCACTCCCGCACGTGGGCAGAGGCGAGCTCGTTCTGCTGCTTCTGCCAGAGCCGCACCTCCTCCGACGTGCCGTCCTCGAGCCAGCGGTAGGGGTCCGGGGCGCGGACGCCGGCGAGCTCGTCCGGGACGTCCTGGACGCGGGTCTCGGGGTAGGTCAACGGATGTCCTTCACGACGGCGCCGGCCTTCATGACCAGCGCGGCCTGGTCGCGGTCGGTGAACGTCTTCGGCGACTCGAGCGGGTCGGTGCGCCAGGCCACGAGGTCGGCGACCTTGCCGACCTCGAGCGTCCCCAGCTCGTCGGACAGCCGCAGGATCTCGCTGTTGGTCTTGGTGGCCGCGACGAGGGCGTCCATCGGGGTCTCGAGCTCGGCGCGCAGCAGCAGCTCCTCGGAGCGGCCGGTCTGGTCGGGTCCGATGAGGTCGCTGCCGAGGCCCACCTTCACGCCCGCGGCGCGCGAGATGAGCACCGCGTCGAGCTGGCTCTGCCGGACCAGCCGGGCCCGGTCGGCGATCGCCTGCGGCAGGCCGACCGCGGCGGCGCTGCGCAGCAGCTGCTCGACCACCGCGAGGGTCGGGACGTGCGCCACGCCGTTCGCCGCCAGCAGGGCGGCGGTCTCCTCGTCGATCTCGGAGCCGTGCTCGACGCACTTCACGCCGGCCTTCACGGCGTGCTGCACCCCGCGGTTGTTGTGCGAGTGCACCGTGACGTAGGTGCCGCGCGCGTTCGCCTCCTGCACGGCGACGGCGATCTCGTCCACGGTGAGCTGGGTGTCGCTGAGCTTGTCGTGGGTGGACACCACGCCGCCGCTGACGCAGAGCTTGAGGAAGTCGGCGCCGCGCCGGAAGGTCTCGCGGACGTTCTTGCGCATCTCGTCCACGCCGTCGGAGAGGAACGCGAGGCTGCACAGCCCCGGGATGTGGTGGGCCTCCCACAGGTCCGTGGGCTCCCACTCGGCGGCGAGGTGCCCGTGGCCCCCGGTCTGGCACTGGATCGGGCCGCACTGCAGGACCCGCGGGCCGCGGACCTTGCCCTTCGCGATGGCCGTGGGCAGGCCGCCGTCGATGCCGCCGGTGTCCCGGACGGTGGTGTAGCCGGCGTCGAGCGTCTGCGACGCGTTGTTGAACATGTCCGCGGCGATCTCCGCGACGCTCAGGCCGTGACCGAGCAGGTCGTTGATGCTGCTCGCGATGCCGAGGTGGACGTGCGCGTCGATGAGCCCCGGGGTCAGCGTGAACCCGGTCAGGTCCAGCGCGGTCGCGCCGGCGGGCGCGGTGCCCAGCTCCGCGATCCGGCCGTCGCGGACCAGCAGGTCCAACCCGTCGAAGGGGTCACGTCCGGTGCCGTCCGCGATCCGTGCGCCTGTCAGCCATGTCTCCACCATGGCCGAGACGGTACGAGGATCGGAGCCGGAGCGCGTTCGACCGCTGTAGAAGCCGCCGGCCTCCGGGTCCGACTGCGGACGGTTCCTGCGTCCGACGCAGCTTCCTATCCTCCGGCCATGGCGCCCGAGGAGCTCGTCCCTGGTCAGACCTGACGGGTGCCGAGGCTCTCGCGCAGCAGCAGCTGCACGACAGGTGCGTGGGCGAGGTTGTCCGCCGTCAGTCCGGTCAGCTCACGGGCCTTCGCCAGCCGGTACCGGAAGGTGTTGGGGTGCACCCCGACGCGCGCAGCGGCACCGGCCGTGTCGAAGCCCGCGGTCATCCAGGCGAGCAGCGTCGTCTGCAGCTGACCGCCTTGCGCCTCGTCCGCCCGGCGGAGCGCCCCTAGCGGGTCGGCGCCGATGAGCCCGGACAGCTGCACGATGGCCTCCGTGGCCTCGCGCGCCAGCATCTGCAGGGCGACCTGGGGGTCCGTCGGCTCGCCGTAGCCGAGGCCGAGCGCCTCGGCCGCGTCCAGGGCCGCGTGCGCCAGCCGGAAGGCCTCGCGCCAGTCGTCCGCGCCGTCACGCACGACCGCTGATCCCACCGCCCGGGCCTCGCCACCGGTCGCCAGGCGGGCGTGGACCGAGCGCCCGTCCGCGTCGGCAGGGAGGACGACGAGGAGGAGTCCCTCGACCTGGTGCAGGCGAACCGACAGGCCCGTGGTCACCGCGCGGCAGGCCGTCGCCGCCCGACGCAGGTTGTCGGCCCGGACCAGCAGCAGGCGCGCACGAGGGGCGTGTCCCGTCAGCGAAGGACCCCGGGAGTGCAGCAGGTCGTCGACCGTGGCGTCGAACAGCGGCGACAGTGCGCGCCCGACAGCCTCGTCGAGCTCGGCCCGCAGGGCACTGGAGCACCCACCGCTGGCACCCACGATCCAGGTGCGGACACCGTCGCCGTGCTCGACCACGTCGACGCGAAGGCCGTCGAGGCTGCCGTGCGGCGGCGTGCTGCCGCGCTTCCAGCGCACGGCCCGCCGCATCGGCGCCGTGACCCGACCGACGAGCGTGGTGACCAGCGGCGCGGGGCAGTCCCCGTCGGCAGCGCGGTGCAGCAGGACGTCGCCGTCCTGCTCGATCAGGACCCAGCAGCCGAGCCGCTGCCCGATCGCGGAGATGACCACGTCGAGGTCGCCGCGTCGGCCGGGCGCCGGCTGTGCCAGGGCATCGACGGCATCGAGGGCAGACATGACCGCAGTGTCGCCCGGTGGCGCCCCAGGATCTCGCTACTGGTGTCGAAACCTGGAGCCCCCCGGTTCGTCAGACCGCAGGGAACTCCACGGGGACCGTCGCGACCGCGCGGGCGATCTCCATCACGGGGCCGATCTCCGCGAGCACCGCGGCGTCGCCCTCGATGTCGAGCTGCGGGTCCAGCGGCTCGCCCGTGCGCGCGGACTGGGAGGCCTGGATCATGCGCCGCCAGTCACCGACGAAGCAGATGTCGGGTGCCGGGTGCTCCTGCAGGGAGAACCGCGCGGTGTCGCTGAAGCTCAGCGTCCAGTGGACGTCCGCACCCGTCGGACCCGAAGTCAGCCGGTAGGCCATCGTGCGCGGCCGGCTCAGTCCGGCGCACGCCTCGCGCACCTCCGGCGCGTCCTCCAGCAACGCGTTCATCGAGGCGACGTGCTGCTCGGACATGAACTCCATGACGGTCACTCCCCCTTCAGGTGCTGGGCGAAGAACGCGGCGACCTTCTGCCAGAAGTAGCTGTCGTGCACGGTGTCGTAGCCGTGGTACTGCTCGGGCAGCACGACGAACTCGTGGTGCTTGCCGGCGCGGATGAGCGCCTCGCTCATCTTCATCGAGTCGGTCCAGGTCGCGTGGTCGGAGGACCCGCAGGCGAGCAGGAAGGCTGCCTCCAACCGCGCAGCGAGCGAGTAGTTCTCGGCCTTCCGATAGGCATCGGGGTCGGTCTGAGGGAAGCCCAGGTAGCACTCGTAGAGCACGGAGGAGTACGGGTCGAAGCCCGGCGCTGACGACACCCCCGCGGCGTAGACGTCCGGCTGCTCAGCGGCGAGGCGGAACGCCGCGTAGCCGCCCCAGCTGTGGCCGATGACGCCGACCTTCGCGTCGGACAGGAACGCGTGCCGCTCCTTCAGCTGCCGGACGGCGGCCGCGTGGTCGGGGACCAGGCCTCCGTTCCAGTCCCGGTCGACCACGTCGTGGAAGGCCTTGGACCGTTCCGGTGTGCCGCGCCCGTCGACGACGAACGTCACGTAGCCGAGCTGTGCCAGCGCGTGCGCGTCCTTGCCGAAGGTGCCCAGGAAGGCGTGCGGGGCGACGGCGATCTGCGGGCCGCCGTAGACGTACTCGATCAACGGGTAGGTCTTGGACGCGTCGAAGTCGGAGGGGAAGAACATCACGCCCCACAGCTCGGTCTCGCCGTCCGCGGCAGTGACCGTGAACTGCTGCGGCGGCGTCCAGACGAGCCGTGACGGGTCAGCCGTCGAGAGCTCGCAGAGCAGCTGACCGTCCGCCCGGCGCAGCACGCTGCGAGGGGCGTCGGACGGGGTGGACCACGTGTCGACGAGCACCTCTCCGGTAGGGGCGAACATGAAGCCGTGCACGCCTGGTCCCTCGGACAGCTGCTCGACCGGACCGCCGGCAAGCGGCACCCGGGCGAGATGCACGTCGTACGGGCGTGCCTGGTCGCTGTGCGCGGTGAAGTACGCGTACCCGTCGGCGATCCGGTGCACGTAGTCGACCGGCCACTCCCCCTCGGTGAGCTGCCGGACCAGGTTGCCGTCGAGGTCGTACAGGTAGAGGTGCTTCCAGCCGTTGCGCTCGGAGAGCCACAGCAGCTGGTCGCCCTCGGGCGTGAGGAACAGCCCCGTCTTCTTGCCAAAGTAGACGTCGTGGTGGATGCGGATGAACGTCTCGCCCTGCTCGGTGAAGACCGGCCGGACTGCACCGGTCGTGGCGTCGGCGAGCAGGACGTCGGCCCGCCGGCAGTCGCGGCTCAGCAGGAGCACCACGACGGCCGAGCCGTCCGGCAGCCAGGCGACGGGCACGGGGTAGGTGTCGGTGGTGTCGCCCAGGTCGAGCTCCACAGAAGGCTTGCCGTAGAGGTCGAGGACGTGGAGGGTCGTCCGCTCGAGGGTCCCGCCGGCCTGTGCGTGGTAGCGGTGGACGACCTCGTCCTCCCGCTTGAGGTAGTGGACCTGCGGCGCCAGGTGGACGCCGGTGTTGTCGACCTTGTAGGCCACGAGCCGCGACGCGTCGGGCGAGAAGTTGCAGACCGGGAACGCCATCCCCAAGGTGGCCAGCATCGGGTTCACGAGGTCGAACCGGTACTCGTGCACCGGGGTGCCGTCCGTCGTCAGCTGAACCGGGCGGCCGTCCTGGGCCGACCGGACCACGATGTTGCCGTCGACCGTGGAGACCAGGAACGCGCCGTCGGGGGACGTGAGCTCGTGCGCCTTCTGCGGGTCGACGAGGGGTTGCGTCCTGAGGAACTCCCGGGGGGTGCGCTTGGCGGTCTCCGACAGCCCGAGGAAGGTGTCGATCATGCTGTCGGCTGGGGCCTTGATGACCGTGCCGGTGTCGAGGTCGACGAGGAGAGCGGTGGCGCCGACCTGGGTGGCGACCAGTCGTGGACCGGCGAAGCCGACGTAGGCGAACGGGAGCCCCTGTCCCGGCGGCGTCTCCCCCGTCGTGACCCGGATCGCCTCGCGCAGCGCCGGGACGTCCGCGAACAGCGGCGACCGATCACCGGACGCGAGGTCGACGAGCCAGCCCTGCCGGTCGTCACCCGTGCCCTCGACGAAGGCCAGCGACTTCCCGTCGGGTGACCAGGCCGGCGTGATCGTGCCGCCGGTGACGAGCTCGGCGAGACCGTCCCGGAACAGGTCGAAGCCGGGGTGTCCAGTGGGCATGGCGAGGGGTCCTCTTAGCTCGTCGGGATGGGGCGAAGGGGTGAGGTGTAGCCGTAGCAGCTGCAGCTCGTGGAGTAGCGCAGGATCCGGTAGCCGGCGGCGCCGTCGTGGCGACCGCCCGCGAAGCTCATGGAGAAGGTCAGGGGCGAGGGGTACGACGGGAGGCTCTCGGCGGCGATCCGGAAGCCGCGGGTCGACACCTCGGCGGCGCGCGCCAGCACGCGCACCACGTGGTAGAGCTCGCCGCAGAGCATCTCCTCGACGTAGCGCGGTGCGCCCGTGTAGCTGTACCCCTGCTTGGCGAGGGTGGTGACGCACCGCCGCTCCTCGGCGTTGACGTAGCCCTTGAGGCGCGGGGTGGCGATGTCGGAGACCGGCATCCAGCCAGGACCTCCGCTGTTCTTGAGCTCACTCGCCGGCGCCGATCCCTCGAGGAAGCCTCCGCCGGCCGCCCGAGACGTGACCGTCCAGAACGGGTACCAGCGCTGGGAGTCCGCTGCCGTCATGTAGAACAGCGGCGACTCGTAGCTCACGATGTGGGTGACGCCGGCCGACCGCATCCGGAACATCATCGGCCCGCTGTCGCTCACCGTGGCTGAGGCGTCGGTGGCGTTGTAGGTCTCCTCCGAGACCACCTTGGCACCCGCAGCCTCCAGCAGGGGCCGCAGGACCTGCTTCGTGATGCGGGCGTAGTCCGGGTCGTCCTTGCGGATGACGCCGACCTTGTCGCCCGCCTTGATGAGACCGCTGGTGACCAGGGAACGCCCCAGCAGCAGGGCGTACCGCTCCGCGCCGATGTCGTCCGGCGCGTAGATCGGCCCGAGGCCCCGCATGAGCCGGTCCGAGGGGGCGATGTAGTCGGAGGTGTAGCCGACATCTCCCTTCGCGAGGCAGGCGTTCAGGGTGTCGGCGTGGCCAAGAGACGACAGCACCATGAAGACCGGGCTGTCCTGCGTGAAGAAGGTGCAGGCCGACTGGTAGGCACTGGCGTCGATGCCGCCGAGGTCGTGCGGGACGAGCTCGATCTTGCGCCCTGCGAGACCGCCGTGCGCGTTCTGGTCGGCGACCAGGGCCTTCATCTCCCCCAGCTCGTCGCCCTGGGAGTAACCCTTCACACCGAAGGCCCCGACGACCGTGCCGGCGCTGCCGAGGTAGAGGAAGCCGAGCTTGACGGTCGTCGGCGTGACGCCCTTGTGGTGTCCCGGGATCCTGCCGCCCGGTACGGATGGCCCACCCACCGCGGGCGGGCCCGAGGTTCCCGGTGCACTCCCCTGACCCTGCGCAGGAGCGCCCGTCGTACCTGTGGCGCTGGTGCCGTTGGTGCCCTGCGGCTGCTGCCCGCCGCTCGTCCCCGAGGTCCCGGACACCGCACCCGTACCGGTGCCGTTGCTGCTGCCGCCGGAGGTCGTGCTCAGCCCCTCGGTGTACCCCGACGTCTGCTGCACGGTGCTGCCGCACGCGGTGGCGGCGAGCGCCGTGACGGACAGCGCAGCGGCGAGCCGCCTCATCGGGCTCCCGCCTCGAACTCGGCGACCAGATCGGGGAAGCGCCGGGCGAGGAAGCGGTAGAAGTCACGCATCCGCGTCAGCTCCTCGGCAGCGCGCGAACCGGCAGGCACCTCGGCGAGGGCGCGGTCGGCGATGGCGGCGAGGGACCGGCTGGGTTCCGCCGCGGAGTCCATGGCGCGCACGAACGCGTCGGAGGTCAGCCGGTAGTGGTGCTGGCGCGTCCCCGGCAGCCCGAAGCGCTCGATCATGCGCATCGCCTCCAGCATCGAGATCGCGCTCGAGAGGTGCCCCTTGCTCGTCCCGATCCGCTCGCACAGCTCCGCCGTCGACAGGAACGGCGGCTCGGCGAGCATGAGCTCCCCGATGACGCGCCCCACGAGGCGCGGCCAGCCGTGCGCCTCGAAGAGCTCCGAGAGGCTGAGCGGGAACGACTCCGTGGGAGGCGCGGCGGGACGACGAGCGTTCGGCATGTTTCCGAACACTGCCGGAGACTCGTCGGCCCCACAAGGGACGTCTGTCGAAACAGCACCGGGCGTCTGTTCGTCCGCTGTCGAAGCGGCGTGCCGGGATTCTCGACAGCGGGCCATGCCCTGACTACCCGTTGCCTCTCTAACCTCCGAGCCATGACCAGCCCTGTGCGCGCCCTCGCCGACCGTGTCTTCGCCTACCGGATCGAGAACGAGTGGTACCTGCGGCTGCGTCGCGGCCTGCCCGTCGAGCGGCTGCGGGTCG
>CAMLIA010000017.1 GCA_946479905.1 uncultured Frankiales bacterium
GGCTCCCTTTTTTTCTCCCCGGCCTAACAAACGCGCAGGTCAGGGGCATGGTCGGCCGCTTCCTTGATCGTGTACGCAGAGTCATTTTTCGGAGGGTGTCATGGCCGATGAGGACGAGCGGGGACCGCTGGAGGCCACGACCCGCGCGGCCGTGGTCGCCCTCGGCGAGCTCGAGGGCATTCAGCGCCCGCTGGCCGAGCTGGCGTTCGCGCTGGCGCAGCGGATGGACGCCGGAGCGAAGGGCATGGCGGCGTCGGCGATTGCCCGGGAGCTTCGAGAGACCCTTCGAGCGATGACGGAGGCCGCCGATGTCAGCGACGCTGCTGCCGAACTCCTCGCCCAGCTCTCCGCCCCTGTCGTGTCCCCCGCGGTACGGGACACCGCGACGTCTTGACCGGCCGACGCTGGGCCCGAAGGTCGCGGAGGTCGCCCGGCTGCTCGGGATGCCGCTCATGCCGTGGCAGCAGCACGTCGTCGACGTCGCCCTCGAGGTCGACCCGGACACCGGCCTGCTGGCCTACCGCGAGGTCGACTTGACCGTCCCCCGGCAGTCGGGGAAGACGTCGCTGATCCTCGGCGTGATGGTGCACCGTGCGCTGGGGTTCGGGCAGCGCCAGAAGATCGTTTACACCGCGCAGACCCGCAACGACGCGCGGAAGAAGTGGGAGGACGACCACCTGGCAGTCCTGGACGCCTCGCCGCTGCGGACGATGTACCAGGTCCGAAAGACCAACGGGAACGAAGCCATCAAGTGGTCGAACGGGTCGATGCACGGCATCACGTCCTCGACGGAGAAGGCCGGCCACGGCGCCACGCTCGACCTGGCGGTGCTCGACGAGGCGTTCGCGCACGAGGACGCGCGGCTCGAGCAGGGCCTGTCGCCCACGATGATCACCCGGCCGCAGCCGCAGCTGTGGGTGCCGTCGACGGCGGGCACGAAGCGGTCGGCGTACCTGCGGCAGAAGGTCGACACCGGCCGCGTGCGCGCCGAGCTCGGCCTCACCGAGTCGGTCGCCTACTTCGAGTGGTCCGCGCCAGCCGATGCCGACCCGGCGGACCCGGCGACGTGGCGGAACTGCATGCCGGCGCTCGGGCACACGATCAACGAGGCGGCGATCCGCGCGGAGTTCGACCGGCTGCCGCTGGCGGAGTTCCGCCGGGCGTACCTGAATCAGTGGCCCGATGACGCGCCGGACGAGTGGCAGGTCATCGGCCGCGAACCGTGGATGGAGCTGGTCGACCCGGACTCCCAGCCGTCCGCGCCGCTGGCGTTCGCCATCGACATGACCCCGGACCGGTCCTACACCGCGATCGGGGTCGCCGGTCGCCGCGCGGACGGCCTGCTGCATGTGGAGGTCGCCGAGCACAAGCGCGGCGGCGGCTGGGTGGTCGAGCGGGTCAAGGAGATGCGGGACCGGTGGCGGCCGTGCGCGATCGTCGTGGACGGCGCGGGCCCGGCCGGGTCGCTGATCGCCCCGTTGGAAGCTGCGGGCATCGAGGTGATCAAGCCGACGGCGCGCGATGCGATCCAGGCGTGTGGGGCGTTCTACGACGCCGTCATGGACTCCGGCGAGCTGCGGCACCGCGACCAGGCCCCGCTGAATGCCGCGCTGTCGGGGGCGGCGCAGCGTCCGCTCGGGGACGGGTGGGCGTGGAACCGCCGGGGCCTGTCGGTCGACATCTCGCCGCTGGTGGCCGTCACGAACGCCGCGTGGGGCCTGGCGACGCACGCGCATCTGAACCGGCCGCGCGACGTGGCCGCGAACATCTGGTGAAGGAGATCCCATGAGGTGGTGGCCGTTCGGGCGCCGTACCGAGCGGCGCACGATCGCGTGGCAAGACGTGTGGGGGTCCGGCGCGGACGCCGAGCACCTGCGCGGCGACTCGATGAACGTGGCGCTGTCGCTGGTGCCGGTCTACGCCGCAACGCGGCTGATCGCCGACAGCGTCGCGTCGTTGCCGCTGGAGACCTACCGGCGCGCCGGCGACACCCGCACGCGGATCACCGACCCGGCGCTCATCGCCGACCCGACGGCGTTCGGAACGACCTTCGACTGGGTGCACCGCGCGGTGACGTCGCTGGCGCTGCGCGGTAACGCCTACGGCCTCGTCACGAGCACCGACCGGTCTGGTACGCCGTCGCGGATCGAATGGCTGCACCCGGACGAGGTCAGCATCGAGCAGGACGACACCGCGTATGCGCCGCGCTGGTACTGGCGTGGCCGGCTGCTGGAGTCCGCGGCGTTCGTCCACATCCCGGGCTTCACGCTGCCGGGGAAGGTGAAGGGCCTGTCACCGATCGCGGCCTATAAGAACGCCGTCGAGATCGGCCTGTACGCCCAGCGGTTCGGCCGGGATTGGTTCGTCAACGGGTCCACGCCGGCGGCCGTGCTGGAGACCACCGAAGAGGTCACCCAGGACCAGGCGAAGGTCATCAAGGACCGGTTCAAGAACGCCGCGAAGGGCCGCGAGCCGGTCGCGCTCGGCCTGGGCGTGACGTACAAGCCGATCAGCGTGCCGGCCGAGGAGTCACAGTTCCTCGCGACGATCCGGGCGACGAAGACCGACATCGCGAACATCTACGGGATCCCGCCGGAGCTGATCGGCGGTGAGACCGGCTCGTCGATGACCTACGCCAACGTCGAGCAGCAGAAGATCATGCTGGTCACCTACGCGCTCCGGTCGTACCTGACGAAGATCGAGACCGCGGTGTCCCGGCTGCTGCCGCGCCCGCAGTACGTGCGGTTCAACGCCGATGCGGTGCTGCGCGCCGACACCAAGACCCGCTACGAGGCGCACCACCTGGCGCTGACCGACGGGTGGAAGTCCAAGGACGAGGTCCGCGCCGAGGAAGACCTGCCGCCGCTGCCGAACGGCGAGGGGACCAAGTACGCGCCGATTCTCCCGACCCAGCCCGCGAGGGTTCCGCCCGCAGGAGGCACGCAGTGAACGACACCGAGCGCCGCTACACACGCGGCCTGGTCGAGGTGCGCGGCGACGGCCAGCGCAGCATCGGCGGCTACGCGGCCAAGTTCAACAAGCTGTCCCAGAACCTCGGCGGATTCGTCGAGCGGATCGACCCGGCGTTCTTCAACAAGTCCGCGGCCGACGGCTTCCCCGACGTCATGGCCCGCTACAACCACGACGACAACATGCTGCTGGGCACCACGGCCGGCGGCACCCTGCGCCTGCAGGTCGACGGCACCGGCCTGGACTACACCGTCGACCCGCCCTCGCACCGCGCCGACGTGCTCGAGCTCATCGCCCGCGGCGACGTGAGGCAGTCCTCGTTCGCGTTCCGCGCGTTCGAGGAGGACTGGGGATTGACCGAGCAGGGCTTCCCGATGCGCACGCTGCTGTCGGGCCAGCTCGTCGACGTTGCGCCGGTGAACTCCCCGGCCTACCCCGACACCACGACGGGCCTGCGGTCCCTGGCCGTGCGCCTGGACGCCGACCCGGCCGAGGTGGAGCGGGCCGCTCGCGAGGGCGAGCTGCGCAAGTTCCTGTCCGGCCCGTCGCCGGTCGTGGTCGACCTCGGCGACGCCAAGCGCAGCGAACCCGCCGACGACAAGACACCCGCCGGAACCGGGCAGGGCGCCACCCACCCGGTCCTGGCGCTGCGGCAGCGGCACGCCGCCCTCATGGAAAAGCGCCGTTCACCGCTGGAGCAGGGCGCCACCCACTCCGCACCATCCACCGCCGATCGAACGGAGTAGGGGCACCATGTCCACCTTCATCCAGCAGCTGCACGAGAAGCGCATGCGCGCCTGGGAGGGCGCCAAGGAGATCCTCGACCGAGCCGCCGCGGAGGGCCGCGACCTGACGGCCGAGGAAGACGCCGCGTACCTGCGCGCGAACGAGGACATCAACAGCCTCGACGAGCGCATCACCACGATGGTCGAGGCGCAGCGCAAGGCCAAGGAGGCCGAGGCGGCCTTCGCCGAACTGATCCGTACCGCGCCGACCGGCCCGGCCGGTGAGGAGCGCGGCAAGGAGCGCGGCGCCGAGCTGCGCGCGTGGCTGAAGGGCGAGACCGGCAAGCGCGCATTCGACGTGCGCCCGGACGGGCCGGTCGACTACCGGGCCACCATGCAGAAGACCTCGACGCACGGCATCGAGACCGTCCCGACCAGCTTCTACAACCGGCTGATCGAGCACATGATCGAGGTGTCGGGTGTGCTGATGGCCGGCCCGACCGTGCTCACCACGGCGGGCGGCGAGGACCTGCAGATCCCGAAGACCACGGCGCACTCTTCGAGCGCGTCGATCGTCGCGGAGGCCGGGACGCTGTCGCAGAACGAGCCGACGTTCGGGCAGGTCACCCTGAACTCGTACAAGTACGGGTTCCTCATGAAGATCAGCCACGAGCTGATCAACGACACCGCCGTGGACCTGGAGGGCTACCTCTCGAGGCAGGCCGGCCGGGCGCTCGGCAACGGGTTCGGCGCGCACCTGGTCACCGGCACCGGATCGAGCCAGCCGAACGGCGTGCTCACCGCGGCGACCTCCGGGAAGACCGGCGCGACCGGTGTCGGTGGCGCCCCGTCCGCCGACGACCTGATCGACCTGTTCTACTCGGTGATCGCCCCGTACCGAAACAGCGCCTCGTGCGGGTGGCTGATGCGGGACGCAACCGTCGCGTCGATCCGGAAGCTGAAGGACTCCAACGGCGTGTACATCTGGCAGCCCGGTCTGCTGGCCGGCTCGCCCGACACGATCCTCGGTAAGCCGCTGCACACCGACCCGAACGTGCCCGCGGTCGCCACGTCGGCCAAGTCGGTCCTGTTCGGCGACTTCAGCCAGTACTTCGTCCGCCAGGTCGAGACGCTCCGCTTCGAGCGGTCCGACGACTTCGCTTTCGACTCCGACGTGGTCACCTACCGGGCGATCCTGCGCGGCGACGGCGACCTCGTCGACACCACCGGCGCGATCAAGTACTTCACCGGCGCTGCGTCCTGATGACACTCACCACGGCCGGGGGCGGGCAGCCTGCCCCCGGCTTCGTCACGAAAGGAGACGGAACCGTGCGCGTGAAGATGCGTCACCAGATTTCCGGCACCCGCGACGGCCAGGACTGGCCGGCGCCCGGAGAGGAGATCGACCTGCCCGAGGACGAGGCCGTCTCGGTGCTGAACTCCGGCATGGCCGAGGCGATCGAGGACGCCGACGAGCCGGAGAAGGCCACCGCGCCGAAGCCGACGACCCGGACGAAGAAGTCCTGACGCCATGACCGTCGTCAACGGCTACTGCTCGGTCGTCGACGTGCGTTCCCAGCTCGGGGACACCGGCGACAAGCTCGACGAGGCGCTGATCGAGCGGGCGATCTCGGCGACCTCGAGGGCGGTCGAGCGGCACTGTGGGCGGCGGTTCTGGCAGGATCCGGCCCCGGTGACGCGGTTGTACTCCGCGGACTGCTCCGACCGCCTCGACGTCGACGACATCGCGACGAAGGACGGCGTGCTCGTCGAGGTCGACCGGGGCGGCGCGGGCGACTGGGTCGCGCTCGATGCGGCGGACTACCACCTGGAGCCGCTGAACGCCGACGCGGACGGCGGTGCCTACGCCTGGTGGACCATCGTCGTCGACACCGGGCCGGGCTTCCCGGTCTCCTCCCGGCCGCTGGTGCGCGCCACCGCGCGGTGGGGCTGGTCGCAGATTCCCGACCAGGTCGGCGAGGCGTCGCTGATCAAGTCCGTGTCGCTGTTCCGCCGCAAGGACGCCCCGTTCGGCGTGGCCGGGTTCGGTGACTTCGGTGTCGTCCGGCTGAGCCGGTTCGACCCCGACGTGCTCGAGCTGCTGCGCCCGCTGCGGAAGCCGGTGATCGCGTGAGCACGCCGACGCTCGGTGAGCTGCGGGACGGCATCAAGGCCACGCTCGACACGGCGATCCCGGAGCTGACGGGCTACGACACGGTCCCGGACACGGTGAACCTGCCGTGCTACATCGTCATGCCGACCGGCGCGACCTTCCCGCAGACGAACGCGACGCCCGATGACGAGTGGACGTTCGACCTGCACGTCCTGGTCTCCCGCGGCGACACCGGGCTCGGCCAGGACCAGCTCGACGAGTTCATCTCCTCGGCCGGCTCGAACAGCATCCGCGAGGCTATCGACCGGTTCCCCGAGCTCGGCCTCGAAGACGGCAACGTGCGGGCCCGCATCGTCTCCATGGCCAACTACGGCGGCCAGTTCGAGGCAGCCGGCGTCGACCACATCGGCGCGACGCTGCGCCTGCTCGTCACGATCGAAGGACCGGGGTGACCGCATGGCAGTCGATCGGAGTCAGCTGCAGGCGCTGATCCGCGACCTGGGCCAGGTGCCCCCGGCGATCCGGAAGGAACTCCGCCCGGTGGTGAAGCAGGCCGCTCAGCCGACCCTGGCGCGGATGAAGTCGAACGCCTCCTGGTCGACGCGGATCCCCGGCGCCATCACGATGCGCGCCGCGAACACGACCATCGGCGTGCGGTTCCGCGTCAACGCCGGTAGAGCCCCGCACGCGCGCCCGTATGAGAACGACGGCAACCAGGGCACCTTCCGCGCGCCGCTGTGGGGCGACCGCGAGCACTGGTACCCGCATCAGGCCCGCCCGTTCTTCTACCGCGCTGTCGAGGCGACCGCCGGCCAGGTCCGCGACGCGCTCGGTGACGCGGTCATGGACATCGCCGCACGGCACGGCTTGTGAGAGAGGACAGCATGGCAAACATCCCAACCCAGGTGATCGCCCAGACAGGCACGGTGATCACCTTCACGGCGGCCGCCGGCGGCGGCGACCAGTGCGCGACCGGCAGCGACGTGAAGCTGCTCGTCAAGAACGGGGACGCGTCCTCGCACACGGTCACGCTGGTCACGCCCGGCACGGTCGACGGTGATCTGGCCATCGCGGACCGTGCGGTGACGGTCGCGGCCGGCGCGACGGTGTGCGTGCCGGTCACGGATCG
This sequence comes from uncultured Frankiales bacterium, assembly GCA_946479905.1. The sequence goes on from CAMLIA010000017.1 coordinate 6,938, forward strand.
ATACAGGGACCCGTCGACGGGCATGGCGTCGCTCACCTACGACGCGGTGACCTCGATGACCGTGGCGGTGATCCGCTGATGAACACGGTGAAGATCGTGCACCCGGAGGCGGGCGAGGCGGAGGTCCCGGCGTCGGCGGTGCCGCACTGGCGCGCTGCGGGCTGGGTTTCGGCCGACGAGGCGCGAGCCGATCAGGACCAGGCCGAACCGGATCCGGCCGACGGCCCACGGAAGAAGGAAGACAAGCCGAGCGGCCGGTCGCGTCGGCGTTCCAACGAGGAGAGTGAGTGATGGCGGCTACCCCGATCACGCGCACCGACCGGTTCTTCGCCAAGAGGCGCAGCCGGATCGTGTTCTGCGCGACCCTGGCGAACAAGAACAGCCCGACCCGCAGCGAGATCAACGCCGGTACCGACCTGACCGGCGAAATCTCGCAGGTCAACGGGTTCAACACCACGTCGAACCTCCTCGACGCCCCGGACTACGGTTCGCCGTTCACCAGCAAGACGCCCGGCGCGATCGAGGCCGCGGACTCGTCCTTTCAGTGCTACCAGGACAAGACGACCCACGACATCCGGGAGCTGCTGCCGCGCGACACAACCGGCTTCGTGATCATCATGTGGGGCGGTGACGTCCCCGGCCAGCTGTGCGACGTCTTCCCGGTCACGGTCAGCTCGACGCCCAAGTCGCTGCCGGACAACGCCGCCGCGGACATCACGATCAACTTCGCGATCACGTCCGAGCCGGCCGAAGACGTGGTGATCCCGGCGTGAGCAACACGAAGAAGGCGGGCCGGCGCGAGCGGCTGCTGGCCCGCAAACGCCCCACGGCCGTCTACCAGCTCGCGGTCGCCGACGACACCGAGGCGAAGGCCGAGCTGGAGGCCGCCAAGGACGCCCTCGAGGTGGCGAAGTTCCGGAAGGACGACAGCGCCGAGCAGGCGGTCGCCGACGCGGAGGAGCGCCTGGAGGCAGCCCGGGAGGCCGTCGAAGCCTGCTACGAGCCGGTGACGCTGGTGGCGATGCCGCCGACGGAGTTCGAGGCGCTCATCGCCGAACATCCGGCCCGCGAGGGCGAGGAGGAGGCGTGGAACTCCGACACCTTCCCCCGCGCGGTCTTCCTGGCCTGCGTGCAGTCCGGCGAGGACGACCCGACGGCCGAGGAGTGGGCCGAACTGGTCGACCGGAGCCTGTCCCAGGGTGAGCGCACGGCCCTGCTGATGGCGGCGCTGACGGTCAACGCCCGCTGGCCCTCAGGGACAGTCCCAAACGACTGAAGGCAGACCCGCAGCTCGAACTCGAGCTGGAGGTCTGCCGCGACTACAAGATCCCCCACAGCGAGTTCCTGCGCTGGGACCAGGACGACCGCGACAAAGCGATCTGGTCGCATCTACGGGCTCGTCAGACGTGTTCGCAGTGCGGCACCCGCCCCGAGGAGTGGGACCCGGCTCAGGGCGGCGACCGCGCCGCCTACCACCCCGTGGTGAGGGTCTGCCGCGGCTGCCAGGAAGTCGAAGCCCGCATGGCCGCCGTGCCTGAAGAGCAGCGGGTCCGCGGCATGTTCGTCACCTTGATCCGAGAGGAGGACACGCAACATGGCGAATCGCCGTGACCTCACGATCGGTATCGACGGTGACCCGCGCGGCCTCGACCGGGCGTTCGGGGACGCGACGGCCAAGGCCCGCACGTTCGACCGGGAGCTGGAGCGGCTGGAGCGCCAGCAGGCCGCACAGGAGAGGGCTTCCAGCCGGGCGGCCGAGGCGGTGCGCAAGCTCGGCACCGAGGAGGAGAAAGCCGCGCTTCAGGCCCGGAAGATGGGCTCGCAGGTGGAGGCGGCGTCCGACCGTGCCGAGCGTGCGCAGAAGCGCGCGGAGGCCGCCGCGAAGGCGTATGAGCGCGGGCTGATCAGCGAGGCCGCCGCCGCGGCGGCAGCTGCTCGCGCAGCGAAGGCGCTCGAGCAGGCGGAGATCAAGGCGGCTGAGGCTCAGCTGGCCGGGCGGGAGGCCGCCGAACGGATCGCGCGGGCGCACCGAGAGGCCCACAGGGCCGCCCAGGAGCAGGCGGAGCAGGAACGGCAGCTCGCCCGGGATGCGGTGCTGGCGTCGGCGGCTCAGCGGCTCGCGTCGCTGAAGGCCGCCGGCGCCGTCAAGGAACACAACGCGGTGATCCAGTCCCTGCGCGGCACCTTCGGCGACGTCGAGAAGATCGGCGGCACGGCGTTCCGCGAGATCGAGCAGGTCACCACCAAGGCAACCTCAGCAGTCGACGACTTCACCAAGAACATCAGCGTCCTCGGACAGTCCGGGCCCGCAGTCCTCGGGCCGCTGGCCGTGGCGATCCAGCTGCTGCCGACGCTGGCGACCGCGGCCGGCGGCGCCATGGCGCTCGGACTGGGCGGCGCGCTGTCGCTGATCGCCATCAAGGCCCAGGCCGGGAACGCCGACGTCCGGAACGCCTTCGGCGACACCGCGAACTACATCAACCGGCAGTTCCAGCACATCTCGGCGCCCTTCCACGACGTGCTGCTGCACATGGCGAAGGACGCCGAGACGGCCTTCGATGGCTTGTCGCCCGCGCTGGAAGGCGCGTTCAGCGATATGGCGCCCTCCATCGACGATTTCGCCGCCAAACTCGCCGTTGGGCTGCAGGAACTCGACCCCGCGATCAGCAGTATCGGCCGCGCTTTCTCGCAGACCCTTGATGATCTCGGCCCCGAGGTGGGCACGATCCTGCACAACATCAGCGCAGGCGTCGAGTCGATCATGAACGGGGTCGCGGCCAACCCCGGCGCGCTGACCAAGTTCGTCGTGTTCTTCTCCGACCTGGTGCGATACGCCGGCGCCGCGATCGGATTCATGATCCGCTTCGCGGACGTCTTCAACACCATCTTCAAAATCGCGAACATGTTCGTCTTCGGGCCCCTCGGCATGCTGATCGGCGGCTTCCACGACATCGCGAAGGCCTTCGGCTCCGGCGGCGACGAGGCCACCGACTTCGCCGGCAACGTCCGCACCGCAGGGCAGGCGGCATCCGAGGCCAGAGGCGGAACCTCCGCCCTGGCCAAGGACATGCAGGTCCTCGAGGACCGGACAACGGGCGCAGACGCCAAGGTCAGCGCACTGACCGAACGGTTCCAGAAGCTGCTGGACCCGCAGCTGGCCGTGTTCGAGGACACCGCGAAACTCCGCGACGGCTTCAACGCCCTGGAGAAGGCGCTGAAGAAGTCCCACGGCGCGCTGGACAACCACAACCAGGCCGCCCGCGACGCCAAGGGCGCGCTCGGCGACCAGGTCACATCGCTGAAGGCCTACGCCAACGACCTGCTGTCGTCCGGCGCGAACATCGAGAAGGTCCGCAAGAAGCTGCGGCCGTACATCGAAGACCTCTACAAGTCGGCCGGGGCGAACAAGCAGGCCCGATCCCTCGTCGACGGCTTCGTCAAGGCCCTCGGCCTGGTGCCACCGAAGAAGGGCACGAAGGTCTCGGTGGCCGGGGCGACCAAGGCGAAGAGTGAGCTCCAGGGCATCTCCGACGAGGCGATGAAGACGGAGAAGTACAGCAACCTGAAGTTCGTGCTGCACGCGCTGGACAAGGCCACCGGCGTCGCCCGGAAGGTCGGCGGCGTGCTGAAGACGTTCGCGCGCAACAACTACCGCGCGGTCTTGACCGCCAAGAGCGCGGTATCGGGGGCCGTCAGCGCGGCGACCGGCGCCTGCCGCACCTTCGCCCGGGGGAACTACCGCGCGCTCTTGACCGCGAAGAACGCGGTCACGTCGGCGTTCAACGCGGTGATGTCGCTGGGGCGGCGCTGGGCGAGCCAGACCTTCAATGCCACGTTCGGCGTGATCAAGAAGCTGTTCAGCGCCGAAGGCGGCTACGTCGGCCCCGAGGCGCTCGGGTACGCCACCGGCGGCCCGGTCCAGCGGTTCCCGACCGGCGGGTCGGTGTCCGGGCCGGGCACGGCCACGAGCGACAGCATCCCGGCGATGCTGAGCAACGGTGAGTTCGTCGTGAACGCCGCACAGACGGCGCGGTTCCTGCCCCTGCTGGAGGCGATCAACAGCGGGTTGGCGCCCGGCCCGTCGACGGCCACGTTCGTCGCATCAGCCTCGGCCTCCTCCGCCGCTCCGCCGGCCACCGCGACGGCGGCCGGCGTGGCCGCCTCGTCGAACCCGCTGGACCTGGGCGGCGTCCTGCAGCAGTGGCAGGACGTCGTGAAGCCCGCGACGAAGTCCGACGTCAACAAGGCGATCAAGGACCGCCGCACGCAGGTCGACCAGCTGCGCAACGCCGAGGACGCCCTCGCCCGGGCCCGCAAGCGTCACGACCCGCGTGCCGTCGCGGCCGCCGAGCGGCGCGTCCGCAAGGAGCGCGAGGACCTGGCGGACGCGACGAAGAAGCTGAAGGACGTCGAAGCCCGCTACAACTACGCGCGCATGACGCCGGCGCAGCAGCTCGGCGCGGCGCTCGGGATGAGCATCCGGGACAACGCCGCGTTCCTGAGGAACCTGCAGACCCTGGCCGACCGCGGGTTCGGGCAGCTCGCCCAGCAGCTGCTGGCGATGGGTGGCCCCGAGGCGCAGAAGATCGCCGCGTCCGCGGTGAAGCTGTCGAACTCCAAGCTGTCCGGCCTGCAGAAGCAGGTCGGGCAGGCCCAGCAGCAGCAGGACACGCTCTCGCACCTGAACGACATCCTCAGCGTCCGGTCGGCGATCAAGAACACCCGGGGCGGCATCTCGACCTGGACGGCGCTGCTGAACGCCACCGGCCTGGATCCGGCGTCGCTCGCGGCCGCGGTGAAGCTGATCGCCGGTGACCTCGGCAAGACCGCGAGCGGCAAGGCGCTGCTGGCGGACATGCACGCGCACGGCTACGCGAAGGGCGGCCCGATCGTCGGGCCGGCCGGGATCGACCGTGTCCCGATGTGGGGCACGGCCGGGGAGTACGTCGTCAACGCCAAGCAGACGGCGGCGTACCGGCCCCTGCTCGATGCCATCAACGCCGGAGCGGTCCGGGTCCCTGTCGCCTCGTCCATCCCGGTGCGAGGCGGCGATGGCGCGCGGGCGGGCGCGACCATCCACCAGACGTTCGCCACGCAGGAGATGAACGCCCAGCAGCTCGCCCGCGAAGCGGCCCGCGAGGCCGCCTGGCAGTTGAGGGGGTGACCGGGTGAGCATCCCCGCTGTCGAGCCGCCGATCAGCGGCGGCACGACCGGCTACCTGCCGGGCACGGACTTCGGCGGCCTGACCGGTGCCATCGACGATGCGGCCGGCTCCGGCGTCGTCATCCCGCTCGGCCAGGTCGACGACGCCTACGTCCAGTGGCGGATGACCGATCTGACCGGTTGGGACGCGGCCGACCTGGAGGAGAACGCCGAGACCCGGACCGGCGCGGACGGCATGTTTGACGCCCCGAACTACTACGGCGGCCGCACGGTCCAGGTCAAGGGCCTCATCGTCGCGCCGGACGCAGTCACGCTCGAGGCCGCGATGTACCGGCTCGTTCAGGCGGTCCCGCCGCGGCGGCTCGTGACGGTCCGGTTCGATGAGGCGACACCGAAGTACGTGATGGCGCGCCGCTCCGGTCGGCCGATGGTCGGCAAGGTCACCGACCGCACCGCCGAGTTCGACGTGTCGCTGCTCGCGCCGGACCCGCGGAAGTACGCGGTCGATGCGACCTCGGTGACGCTGAGCATCGCGCAGCCCGCGGCCGGGCTTGCACCGCCGTGGACGGCGCCGGTCACGCTTCCGGCGCGTACCGGCGGGTCTGACACGGTGGTGGTCACCAACAGCGGGATCTACGAGACGCAGCCGCTGATCCGCATCGCCGGGCCCGGCCAGGACCTGCAGATCACCAACACCACGACCGGCGCGTTCCTCGCCTACGACGTGCTCCTCGGCGCGACGGACTACCTGCTCGTCGACTGCCACGCCGGCGTCGCGCTGCTGAACGGCACCGCGCCGCGCTCACCGAGTCCGGGCAGCAGCGTCACCGAGCGGTTCGTGATCGTCCCCGGCGACAACCGACTGCAGCTCACCGGCACCGCCACTGACGTCGTCGTCGCGTCCGCCACCGTCCAGTTCAACTCCGCATGGGATTGAGGTACCGATGGCCAACGTCGTAGCGGCCAACCCACCAGCGTGGATGGACGGCATCGCCGTCAACGGCGCGCAGATGCGCGCCGAGGTCCTCGGCGCGATCCTGCCCACCGCCGGGATCGTCCGCGGCCTGAACGCCCAGGCGCTGCCGACACCGGCGATGAAGGTCCGGGTCCCGGCCGGGCTGTGCATGGTTTCCGACGGCCAGAACGGCTACTACCCGGTGCAGCTGGCGACGCAGACCGACCTGGACATCGCCGCGAGTTCCGCGACGCAGGGCCGCTACGACTCGGTGATCGCCGAGGTCGTCGACACCGGCGTCGCCGGGACCGCGCTGTACCGGTTCCGGATCATCACCGGGACCCCGGCGGCGAGCCCGACACCGCCGACCCTGCCGGCGGCGGACCAGCCGACCGCGTTCACGCTGCGGCTGGCGAACGTCTTCGTCCAGGCCAACGCGGAGACGAACGGCTTCGTGCGCGCCCAGGACGTCGCCGTCGTCGCGCCGTCGGCGCTCGTCGTGCCTCGCCCCGTCGAGGTCGCGCAGACGGCCCTCATGGTCAACACCGACTTCAGCACCATCAACAGCTGGGCCGACTTCCCCTCGGGGAAGTGGGCGCCGCTGACGTTCACCGTGCCGCCGTCCGGACAGGTCTACGTCACCCTGTCCGCGAATGTGCAGGCGCACGACGGCACGACCTTCAGCACGACCTGGGCGTCCTGGCGCGGTACGGGCGGCGGCATCGCCACCGGCACCGCCTCCTCACTCACCGACCCGCGGGGCGTCTCCGCCCGCAACGGGAGCCGCTGCTACGGCACCAAGCGCGTCCGCGTTACCGGCCTCACCCCCGGCGCGTCGGTGACCATCACCCCGATCTACTTCGTCTCCGCCTCCGCCGGCGTCGACGCCAACACGCGCGTCGGCGAGGGCACGCTGATCGTCGAGCCGATCGCATGACCGAGCCGCTGCTCGCCGCCGAGCTGCTCCAGCCGGTCCCGGTCTCCCGGCCCGGTCAGTGGCGGTACGCCCTGTACGACCTCCTCACGCGCAGGCAGATCGCCGAGCACATGCCGTTCACTGTCGAGCCCTTCGACCGGCAGCTCGGCGAGGCCGGCACCCTGACGGCCAGCCTGCCGACCGGCGACCCCGGCGTGCATTCCCTGGACCCGTGGGGCCGGGCGGTGCAGCGCCGGACCTCGCTCGTGGTCCTCCGTGACGATGTCGTGGTCGGCGAGTACGTCATCTGGAATCGCCCCAGCTACAAGGCGTCAGAGAAGAAGATGACGCTGTCGTGCAGCGAGATCCGTTCGGTCCTCGACAAGCATCGGATTTTCCGCCCGGCGGACGGCTACGGGTCCCGCAAGACGCTCGAGTTCGTCCAGGCCGACGCGTTCGATATCTTCCGGGCCCTTCTCGCCGATGCCCAGGCCGCCACCTACCAGGGGCTGCCGGTCGGCGACCTGGCGATCGAGATGGACCCGACGGTCCTGTCCGGCGTGCTCATCGACCGCCGTGACGTGCAGGACCAGGCGACTGCGTACCACGGCTACTCGATGGAGTACTACGGGCCGCTGCTCGACGACCTCGCCGACACGGTGGGGTTCGAATGGCGCATCGACACCTTCATCGACGCGGACAACCAGCTGCGGCGCCGTCTCGTCCTGGGCTACCCGCACGTCGGCCGGGGCCCGGACGCCGAAAGCCTCACCCTCGAGTACCCCGGCACCATCGCCGACTACCAGGTCGATGACGACGGCGAATCGTCCGCGAACTACGTCGCGTCGATCGGTGCGGGCGAGGAAGAGGCCGCCATCTGGGGAGAGGCGTACAACGCCGCGGAGCTCCTGGCCGGCTATCCGCTCCTCGAAACGACGGCGAGCTACAAGGACGACACGAGCCCCGTGATCGCGGCCGGCCACGCCGCCGCGGAGCTGTCGCGCGTCAGCGGTGACGTGCAGCTGTGGAGCCTGGACCTCATCGGGTATCCGGCCGTGGCGCCCGGCGACTACGTGCGGATTCGGATCTGTGATGAGGCGCGCTGGCGCGGCTCGTCCGCGGTCCCGGTGGAGAAGTGGGTGCGGGTCGTCGGCATGAAGATCCAGCCCGCGCCGAAAGAGCGCACGACGTTGACGATCGAGGATCCGCGGGGGACGTCATGACCAGGCAGAACACGCGCCGAGACGAACGGCACGAGCAGAGGTGGAAGGCCGAGATCGAGCGCCGGCTGCGGAATCTGGAGACGAGCCCGCGCGCCGGGCACACCTCCGTCTCGCACGGCAAGTTCCTGATCCAGGACGGCTCCGGCGGGGCGCATCTCCTCCGCGCCGGGTACCTCGGTGACGACGACACCGGCGAGGTCCGCGGCATGTCCATGCACCGGCCGTCCGGCGAGTTCGTGTTCTCCACCTGGAGCGGCGCCGGCGGCGACACGGGCGGGTTCTGGGGCCTGTACGACAAGCAGACCAACCCGATCGTCTCCGACGACGTCGTGTCCGGCCAAGGCCTCGCGACCCCGTACATCGGCGCGCCCACCTTCGCCCCCGGCGACCGGTCGAAATGGCCGAGCGTCACCGCCTCGACGTACACCGATCAGTGGTACGGCGAGTGGTACAAGCAGCACCCCCGCCTCCAGGTCAGCGTCTGGACGCAGACCGATTCGGGCACGTCTGGGGACGTCCAGGTGACCTGCAACGGCGCATCCGCGAGCGCGGCCGTCGGCAGCGCCGACAACGGCATCAAGCACCTCACCCTCACCGTGCCCGGCGCGCACCTGGCCTACCTCGAGGTCATCGTCTCGCTGCGCCGGACCGCCGGCACCGGGTTCATGGGCTGCTGGCCGATGGGCGTGTACGGCATCCAGTCCTGACGACGCACGCAGATCACCAACACCCCAAGGAGGGGCATCCTCGCATGCGGATTTACAACCGCGGATTCCGTGCCGAGAACACCGCTGGTGGCCCGATCCCCGCCGCGCACGTCACCCTCTGGGACGCGCAGACCGGCGGCACGCAGATCATCAGCGGCATCGAGACCCTCGATGGCGTACCGATTCCCGGCGCCGTGCTGATCTGCGACGCGTGGGGATACGCCCCGTCGTTCCGCGACACCGCGGACCGGCCCGACATCTGGGCGATCGGCTCGGACACCGGCGTCATCCCCGGCGTCGAACGCGTCCACCTCGAGCCGGACGACACCGACCAGCGTGTGAGCGCCCTGGAGTCGACGGTGAACGGCCCGTCCGGCATCGACTCCCGCCTGTCGGCCGTCGAGGCCAGCCGAGGTCAGCCGTCAGGGATCGCCACGCTCGACGACACCGGGAAGGTCGACCCGGCTCAGCTGCCGCTCGCCGCGTCGACGTCTGCGCAGGTGAACGTCGCCGACTACGGGGCAACCGGCGACGGGGTCACCGACGACGCCCCAGCGATCCAGGCCGCGCTCGATGCGATCGCCGTGAACACGCCGGGGGCCCGGCTCGTGTTCCCGCCCGGCACGTATCTGGTGAACAGCGAGCTGGAGATCAAGTCGAGCATCCACCTCGACCTGAGTCAGGGCGCGACGATCAAGCGCGGGTCGTCGTCGATGCAGTACGTCCTGAAGAACTTCAACTCCTCCTACTCGCCGACCTTGTACGCCGGCCGGGGCCGGATCAGGATCACCGGCGGGGTCATCGACGCGGCCGGTGACGTGCTGACAGGGTCGGTGACGGCGCTCATCTTCGCCCACGCCGACAACGTCCGCGTCGAGAGCGTCACCTTCCGGAACGTGCGGGACTGGCATGCGATCGAGTTCAACTCGACGCAGAACGGCATCGCCCGCGACTGCGTCTTCGAGGGCTTCAACCCGGTTGCGGCGGGCCGGACGATCAGCGAGTCCGTGCAGCTCGACCTCGCGAAGGACTCGTCGGTGCTGCCCGGGATCGGTGCCGGCGCCTACGACAACACCCCGTGCAACAACATCATCGTCACCGGCTGCACGACCCGCCCGTATGGTTCTCTCGGCGCGTTCGGCCGGCTCGTCGGGTCACATTCCTTCACCGACAACGTCTTCCACACGCGCGTCCGCGTGATCGGCAACTACGCGACCGGCTGCGCCGACTACGCCGTCCGCGCGTACAACTGGGTCGATGTGGTCGTCGCAGAGAACGAAATCGTCTCCTGCAACGGTGCGTTCATGGCGGACGTGCCGGTCGGTGCGACGGTCGGTCACGAGGGCTTCGTCTTCGCGGACAACATCTGCCGGAACCTCGGCGTGCAGAACGGCGGGGCCGCCGTCCTCGACTACGCCGTCCGCTTCGAGGGCACGGACACGGCCTCGCCGGTGCCGGTCCGCGAGGTGACCGTCAAGGGCAACGTTTTCAAGACGCTCGCGAGCCCGCAGGGCGCGGTCCGGTTCACGAACGTCGCCGACGTGATCTGCTCGGACAACACCGTCAAGGACGGCACCGGGGTCTCGACGCGCGGGTTCCACGCGGTCGGGTCGTCGCAGGGCACGTACACCGGCAACAAGGTCTCCAACGTCACCGGCATGGGCATTCAGGTCTACGACGGCGCGAACACGAACAGCGGCTTCTGCACCTTCACTGGGAACACGCTCGCGTTCACCGGCGACGCCGGGCTGCACATCAACTCCACCGCGCCGACCGTCACCGGCAACAACATCAACGGCGTGACCGGCGGTGCCTGCGGCATGGGCATCTGGAACAACGCCTCGAACGCCAGCGTCATCGGCAACAAGGTGGTCAAGGGCACCGGCACCACGACCAGCGGCATCGAGATCCGCAACTCGACGACGCTGATGGCCAACACCGTGCTCGGCGGCTGGACCGCCACCAGCACCGACACCGGCGCGTCCGGCCAGAACCTGTACGTCAATGGCGGGTCCGTGTTCCCGACCACCCCTCGCACCTACAACAAGTGCTGAGGGGCGCAACGCCCCCGCTCCTTCCCGGCACGTCAGCGCGCTTCCCCTCATCCCGCCTGCCGGCCGAACACACGCACCAGAAGCCTTCTTGACCTGAAGAGATGGGGGTCTGATGGGCGATGAACGGTCCCCGTCCGAACTGGGCCGCCTGGTCGACCGGCACGACGTCGAACTGCGGGAGTTCCGCCGGGACTACATCACCAAGGAGCTCGTGCTCACGATGCTCGGCGGCCTCACGGACCGGGTGCTGCGCCTGGAACAGGACAAGGCCAGCCGCCGCAACCTCCTGCTCGGCATCGCGGGAACGCTCGTCGGCGTCGCCGCGAGCTCGATCATCACCTGGCTGATCACGAAAGGCGGCGGCCATTGACCAGGAATGAGGCCCTACGAGGCGGAGCAGCGTTCACCATCCCGGCCGCGCTGGTCATCGGCGCGTCCCTGGGCACCCTGGCGCTGACCGGCCTCCACCACGGCGGGTACGGCGGAGAGATCGCGCAACCGGCCCCGGCCCCGACCGTCACGATGACGACACCGCCGGTCGGGGACACCCCGGCGCCCAGGGCGTCGCGGAAGGCCCGGACCCACGAGGTGGTCGAGGCCGCACCGGCGGCCCGGCCAGTGGCGAGCACCGGGCACCGCACGGCGGCCGTCGGCGAGCGCCGCAGCGGCGGCAGGTCCAGCCCCTCGAGCAGCGTCCCGCGGCCGGCGCCCGGACCATCGACCAACCCGCCCGCGCAGCAGCCGCCCAGGGGCGGGCTGTCGGCGACGGTGCGGCTTCCGCTCGGCGTGCTGCCGAGCGTCGGAATCACGATCGGAGGATCGAAGTGACCACCCCTGACGACGACCCGCAGTGGTCGGAAGAGGAGATCGACGCGCGCCGTAACGACGCGCCCGCCCAGCAGCCGCCCGTGCTGCCCGGTATCGGGTCCGTCTCCCAGGACCCGGACCTGTTCCCCCTCGACGACGAGCAGGAGGGCTGACGGTGGGCACCGCAACCGGCATGATCCGGGTCGGCCGTGGCCTGCTCGGCGTACGGGAACACCCGATGGGCTCCAACCACGCCCCACCGGTCACCGATGAGTACGGCCTCGACGCGGCGTGGTGCGACATGAGCATCACGTATGAGGCCAACCACTCCGACAACCTCGACGCGGTCGGCGGCCGGTTCGCCTACGTGCCCGCGCACGCCCAGTGGTTCCGCTCCCAGGGGCGGTTCCACGCCGGCACGAGCGGGATGCAGCCCGGCGACGTCGTCTTCTACAACTGGTCCGGCCGCAAGGGCACGACGGAATGCGACCACGTCGGCCTGTGCGAGCGCGTGCTCGGTGACGGCACGTTCTACGTGCTCGAGGGCAACCACGATGACCAGTTCGAGCGCGTCCACCGGGACGCGACCTACATCTCCGGCTACGGCCGCCCCGCCTACGACAGCACCCCCCAGGAGGACGACGTGCCGACCTACGTCAGCGTGTACAAGACCGACAAGTCCCGCCGCGAGGTCGTGGACGCGAACGAGTGGCAGACGGTCTACTTCGACCACAACGGCTCCGGCGGCGCCGAGCACCACCACGGCGACGGGGACTACCCGAGCATCGCGACCGGCCCGGCCGACTACACCGGCGACGTCACCCTCGTCATCGAGGGCCTGCCGGAGGGCACGCCGGGGCAGGCCCGGCCGCTGTACGTCAACGCCAAGACGAACGCGATCGAGAGCCGCGGGCAGAACATCACCGAGTTCCTCGGCAGCGCCGGGAAGACGTACGTGCGGGTGCCGCTGACCGGCTACGTCGGCGACGGGCAGAAGCTCCGCATCGAGGTCACGCACTTCGGCGCGGCCGAGGTGAAGCCGACCGTGACCGGCGGCGAGGTGCACCTGCAGGTCTGGGAGCGTAAGTGAGCTGCAGGTTCCTGCGCGTGCTCCGCCCCAAGAGCGGCATCTACGTCGTCAATGAATCCACGCTCGTCACGGACACGGACGTGCGCGCGTGGACGGCGGCGTGTGCCCGGCAGATCCGCGAGCACGTCGCGCCGGCGTACGGCCGGGCGCCGGTTCGGGTGTCGTTCCTGTCGAGGACTTCGCACGCCCCGCGCGGCGCGTGGGTGCTCGTCGTCTTGGACGACGCCGACCAGGCCGGCGCGCTCGGCTACCACTCCGAGACCGCCGACGGGCGGGTGTACGGCCGGATCTTCGCCCGGCCGTGCCTGGACTACGGCGTGCCGGTGTCCACGACCGGCAGCCACGAGATCGTCGAGACGTTCTGCGACCCGGACGTCGACCAGTGGCGCGACACCGGCCAGGGCTTCGCCGTGGCATACGAGGCCGCGGACCCCGTCGAGGGCGACAGCTACTCCATCGACGGGGTGCTCGTGTCCGACTTCGTGCTGCCCGCCTGGTACGGCGGGACGAACGGGGACGGGTCGACCCGGACCCGCTGGTGCACGGAGGCGGGGCCGCTGCAGCCCTTCGAGCTCGCACCGGGCGGCTACTACGTCAAGCGCCTGCCGGACGGGTCCGAAGAGCAGGTGTTCGGCAAGGCCGCGAACCGCGGCTACATCGCCGCCAAGCGGCACCAGCTGGCGCGCACGCGCCGGAGAGGAATCTGACCATGCCCAGATGGCTCAAGGTCCAGCCGGCCGCGGTCGGCTCGGCCGCTGCCGCGGTGTACGTCGCCGCGGCGATGCTCTACCGCGCGGTCATCGCGCACACCGGCGTGTTCGAGCCCGACGAGCTCGTGGCGGCGATCGCCGCGGTGTATGCGCTGTGGGCCCGAACCGTCGTGACGCCGCTGGCCCGGCCGCGAGACAAGGGCGGCCGGCCGCTCACGCTGCGGGCCACCGCAATGCCGGGAGAGCACTGGCCGCAGCCGGGCCAGATGTAGGCGGCTCGCACCGTCCAGCACGACGGCCCCCGGTTCCTCTTCGGAGGGACCGGGGGCTTTCGTCATACCCGGATGTCAACTAACGCCGGTCATCTGCCGGTATTGCGCCCACTGCCGCGTGACTACTGCATGCTCCAGCACCCACTCCGTGCTATCGCGCTCGCACTGATCGCGCCAGCGTCGGGCAAGAGCCTCGGAGAAGGCGTCGATCTCGGCCGCGTCAGCACGGCTCCAGGACGGAAACTGGTCGATCCACGCCGCCGCGTCGGCCGGACTGTGCCCGGCTTTGAGCAGCCAGGGGATGACGAGACCGACCTCGACCCACGCTGCGCCGCGCGCAACGAAAGCCCAGTCCACAAGATGGACGCGGCCATCTGGCGCAAGAAGCAGATTGTCCGGATTCACGTCTGTGTGAAGTAGCGTGTCGCCTGCCGTCGAGGTCACATCGACGCCGGTCGACTGCCAGCGGCGCTCTACACGGCTCTTCACTATGGGGGGGCAAGGCGTCCGCTGAAGCGACCGAATCGTCTTGGCGAGCGCAGACAGGTCTGGTGAACCTGGGGAGTAATCGGCATGGCGGCCGTCCACATGCTCAAATCCGAGGGCGAGCCACCCTCCGGCCTCCGCATGCCACAGAAGCCGGGGGGCGAACTCGCCGACATACGGGTTGATCGCCGCTTCCCAGCGCAGCGCCCGGACCTCGGCACCGTCCGTGTCCGGCGACGTTTTCCGCGCGGCCTTAACGAACACGCGCCCGTGCGCCGTGTGCAGCGTGGACGCGATGTGCGCGTGATTTCCTCGCGTGGCCGGTTGGATGTCGTGGATCAGACCGGTGCGGTCCTTGATGGCCGCCTGAAGACGTTCAGGCAGCTCGGTCCAGGCGATGCGCATGGGACTCCTAAGCTAGGAGAGCGGCGGCAGGATGGGCGGCGCGCAGCACGGCGGGCAGCAGCTCGTCGCGGTGGACCAGAACTCCGGGTCCACACGGTAGCCCGTGGCGTACAGCGCCGGGAGAGTGTGCTCCAGCGCGTGGCCGGACCGCATCTCGGCGGTCAGGACCGGTCGGTGGTGGATGTACTCGCCCGCGATCTCCCGGCAGAACGGCACGTAGTCCTCGGTGTGCTCGATGAAGGCGTGCCACGCGGGGTCGACCGTGACGTCCGGGACGACGCGGTAGCCCGCGCCGTCCGGCAGCATCATGGCCTTGGACTTGGCCTTGCGGGTGTCGGCGTACGCCTTGAGGAAGACGAGGGCCTGACCGAACATGCGCTCGGCGTAGACCTGCGTCACCTCCATCTTCTTGGCGATGTGCGTGGTGACCTTCTCGAAGACCTCGGGCGAGACGAGTTCGCGCGGGTCCTTCGGGTCGGTCTGGGGCTGATGCAGAGGGTGTTCCGCCGTGATCGTCACGACTCTCCTTCGGGTTGATGCTGCGACTGACGTGAAACCGCTAAGGCCGCCTTTCTCTCGTTGGGTCGCCGGGCGGGATTCCCCGCCCCGCCCGGCGGCGTTGTCCCGGCCCGAACCCGACCGGGACGTCTCTGGGGGCCGCCCGGGGGAGCTGCTGGAGGCCTGCAAGCCTCGGCGCTCGGCCCCGGGGCGGCCCGTGGCCCGTGCGGCCGACACGGGGCCGGCCAGCCGCACGGGGATCTGGCGGACGCGCGGCGGCTGCGAGCTGGGGCGAGACTCCATCTCCGCGCCGCGCGCCCACGTCTACGTCGACCCGTCCAGACGGGCCTGCTCCTCGAGCATCGACTTCGCCTCGGCCGGGTGCCGGCGGGCCAGCCGCTCGAGCTCGGTCAGCTCCTGCGCGCGGGACATGCGCCCGACCGGGACGATCCCGTCGAGGAGCTCCCGGAACTCGCGCAGCTCCTGGTCGTAGCTCACGCTGCCACCGCCAGTTCGGCCTCGCGGCAGGCGAACACCAGCCGCTGCGGGTCGGTGTCGAACAGGATCGGCGTCGCGGTGTCGAACCGGGCGATGGCCATGTACTCGCGCCGGTACCAGCACCACATCACCAGCCACTGCAAGCACAGGCCCTGGAGCTCGGCCAGATGCGCGGGGCTCGGATCGGCGGTGCAGGCCGGGATGTCCGCGGCCGTGTCCTCGATCACCAGCCGGCGCGCCGAGGCGGGGCGGCCGAACAGCCAGGCGAGCAGCGCGAGGAACCGGCGGCTCACGGCTCGATCCCGGCGACCTCGGCCACCTGGAGGACATTCGCGAGGCGGCGGGCCGCTTCATCGACGTCGTCGGCCGGCACCATCGGCTCGTACTCCGGGGGTGCGTCGTCGGTCGGCCCAGGCCACTGCCAGTGCCACCACAGGGCGCCCTGGTGCTCGCGGAGGACGATCGGCTGCCGCATCCGCCCGTCGCTGGGGTTGCGGACCTCGACGATGCCGTCCCGACTGACGGCGAGGTTGAGCCCTTGGCGCTCGAGCAGCGGGGCGAGTCGCAGGGCCGCCGTCTTCACGGCGTCGATCGGTGGTGAGTGATTCGTGTCCTGTGCGTGCACCTGATGCCTCCCGGTGTCCGCGTGTCCATCAGCTTGACCAGGACATTAGGGAGGCGAGTAGGACGCCGACAGGGACGAAACCCACCACCGCCAGCATGGCGTTTACCCGCCGATGGTGGGGTTCGTCCTAGTGCGCGATCCCGAGGAAGTCGGCGAGAGCGAAGATGCCGCGAGGTGGCTTGGGCCGGTCGAGCAGCTGCCGGACGATCGCGACGGCCAGGCCGTGACGTCGCATCCAACCCGGCGCCAGCGCCCGGATCGTGCGGAGCGTCTCAACGGCGTCCGCGTCACGGTAGGTCTCGGTGCGCGCGTGGGCGACGTCGAGGAGGAAACGCACCTTCCACGACACCGGCGTCTTGCCCGACAGCGGCACCCGTTCGGCAAGGGTCAGGACGTTGCCCCAGTTGCCGGCCGCCGCCTCGACGGACACGGTCTGCATGGCGACCGAGGTCGGTCCGAAGACGGTAGTCCACCGGTCTGTCGAGTCGTCGCCGATCCGGTCGGCCGCGGCCCGTGCGACCGTCAGGAGCTCGCGGGCGTCGTCGTACCGCTGGTGCCGTGCGGCGGCCGTCAGCCCGGACAGCAGGAGGCCGCCGTACACCGCGACGTGGCCGGGCGGGGAGGTGCGGAAGCTGGGTTCGATGCCGTCCGCGGTGGCGACGGCGACGCGTTCGGAGTCGGCGAGTCGGCCGGTGCGCAGGAAGATCCACGAGACGCTGTTGGCGAGCATCGCGGGCATCAGGGGATCGCCGGACTGCTCGGCCGCCGCCTGCGCGCGGTCGAGGCCGAGCAGGGCGAGGTCTTCGTGTCGGCTCTGAACCATCGTGTGCGCGCCGAGCTGGAGCGCCTTGGCGAGCACGCCGTGCGCCGCGGCGGCCGTGCCGTTCGTGTGCTCCCGGGCGGCCACGCGGGCCTCGGCGATCAGGTCAGGCAGGATCTCGCCCAGGGCGACGAAGTCGCCAGCGTGGTAGTTCCCCCACGCGTCCTCGATGCCGCGCCGCAGCGTCGGGACGTCCGGTGCCTCGTCTTCCTCGGGGTGGTCGACGCCGGGGGCGAAGTCGTGCACCGGCGCCAGGGCTTCACGGATGCGCGTGATGTTCGGATCCTGTCGGGCCGGTTCCTGCTCGGCCACCCCGAACAGCAGCGTGGACGTCTCGACACCGAGCGCGTTCGCCAGGGCATTCATGGTGGACACCCGCGCGGACTGCCGTTGCCCCTGCTCGAGCTTCCGGATGGTGTCGACGTTGACGCCGGAGTTCTCGGCGAGTTGTTCCTGCGTCTGGCCAGCGTAATTGCGGGCGACCTTCAGCCGGTCGCCGATGGTCATGTTGGGGCGAAGGTCCATCGCCTATCCTTGCGTTGTTCCATCAGCTACCGACCAGGCTACGCGCGCCCGCAAGGTCTGGTCGGGGAACACAAGACGCCCCGCCAGGTCGAATCCGGCGGGGCGTCTTTGTCCTGCGGCTACTCGCTGCGGACGAGGTGCAGGTGCCGCTCGGGCGTCTCCTCGCGGTCCTGACGGGCGCTCAGCAATGCGTACTGGCGCCTCACCTCGTCCACGTCCAACCACGCGGCCATCAGCGTCTCAGCAATCGTCTCCTGCGCCTTCAACTGCCGCTGGAGACGGGCGACCGTGAGTTCGTCAGCGGTCTTCACTCGCCGGCCTCCTCACCACGCCCAATCCTCACCATCCGCCGCAGGTGCTCGGCGAGGTCCTCCGCCTCGTCGAGCGTGAGGTGGCCGCCCTGGTTGGTGTCGTTGCGGCCCAGCCAGATGCGCGGCTCACGCTCCCGGTGGTGCTGGAGGAGGTACAGCCGCATCTCCTCCGGCTCGCCGTCGAGGTCGAGCGGGTCGGCGGCCGTCAGCGTGACGGATGCGTCCGGTCCGGCGTGGCTGCGGTCCTCCGGGTGGTCGTCGTCGCGGTGCTCAACGCCGCGAAGGCACCAGTCCGGGCAACCTTCGGGCATCCAGTACGGCAGCCTGGTGGCGCTCATGCTCCCGCCTCCTCGTCGATCAGCCGCGCGGCCTGCTCCTCGTCGAGCACTGCGGCCATGACCTTCCGGTACTGCTCCACGTTGGAGTCACGGAGGCTGAACAGCGCGGCGGCGATGTGCGCCGTCTCCTGCGCCTCCGGTCCGTCCTCGCCGAGGTGGGCCAGGGCGTCCTTCAGGTAGTCGTCGAAGTGGGCGCTCATCTTCCTACCGAGGCGGGCGCACTTCTCCACCTGCGTGCGGTCGATCGCGTTCACGCGCCGTACCTCCCGTAGCCCTCGGCGGGCATCTCGGCGAGCTTGCCACGCAGGTACTCGACGTGCCAGGTGACGTCCGCGTCGTCGCGGTCCAGGACGCCCCGCAGCATCACCAGGGCCTGCATGACCCGCCGGTCGAGGATCTCCCGGTACACCTCCTCGTCGCCCGCCGTGCGCGGGTAGGGGATGTCCAGCGCCTCGCGCACGGCGGCGAGGGCGTCTCGCCAGTCCGGTGTGCCCGCGTCGCGGCGGCCGGCGAGGTATCCGGCCTGGTAGTTGGGACTCTGGGTGGAGTCGGGGGCTTCGCCGGTGGGCTTATCCACAGTCGGACCTCCAGTGTCCGGTCAAGGCCTCGGCCGGCGTCTGCATCGCCGCGTCCGGGGCTGCTTTATGTCCAGGTAAGTCCTGGATTTCGTATTACGGTACTCCGCCTCATGATCGATTCGCAAGATCAAAGGTCGAGCTAGATGCAATGATTCGTATTACGGAAGCGTGTAGGAGGGTTCATGGTGGAGAAACCGGTGCGCTCGGTGCGCATCCCGGACGGCCGATGGCAGGCCGTCAAGGACAAGGCCAAACGGGAGAACAAGACGGCCTCCGACGTCGTCAACGAGGCCCTCGAGGAGCACCTGGCCAAGGACGAACGCCGGAAGAAGAAGTAGCCCCCAGACCGTGCGGCCTGGGAGCTACTCGCGGACGCCGGTCTACCGGCCGGCGACCCCGGCAGGTACGCCCAGCTCGGCGAGATCGGCGAGGTACGCCTGTACCTCCCTCGCCCGGTCCGTGCCGATGCGCAGCTGCTTCTTGATCGCGCGAATGCTCGGCACCTTCCCGGCGAGGACCTCCTCAGCGAAGACGCCCGCGGCGCGTACCTGGCACTCGTCGGCCTCAGGTACGCGTACCTCGTCGTCAGGTACACGGCCGTCCTCGTCGAGCCAGCGGACGAGGGACTCAGGGGTTCCCGGGAGCAGGTCATCGTCCAGGGGCCAGCCGAGCGCCGGATGGCTCGGCGGCACCCGGTACAGCGGCGAGGGCGCCGGCGCGGCCGGGACGGCCCACGGCGCGGCCGGTGACAGGTCGGCGAGCGCCGCCGCGTGGTACAGCACGCCGAGCTGATCCACCAGCTCCTCCTGCCGATCCGGATCCGACGCCAGCCCGGCGTACTCCACCGCGGCCGCCATCACGCGGTCCAGACGACGCTCCGCCCAGCCGATGCGCCACGCCCGCACGCCGCGCGCCCGCAGGACCCGCAGCCGCTTCGCCGCGCGCGCGACACGATGCAGACGCCGGTGCACGTCGACGTCGGCCGCGGTACGGTCGGCCGGCTCCGCCAGGCCGAGCCAGACGAACAGCCGCTCGGGCGTGACCCGCCAGTGGATCGACCGGCCGGTGATCCGCCGCCGCTCGACGGCCATGCTGCGCTCCCACAGCCACGCGGCGACGAGCGGGGCGACGAGGCGGAACAGCACCTCGGCGAACGACCGCGCGTCGAGGGCGGACAGGGCCGCGGACAGGCCGGTGAGCGCCCACACGGCCGCCCCGTCGACCCCGGCCGTGTGCGTCGCCGACTCCGCGACGTTCCGGCGGGCCCGCAGCGCGGACGTGAACACCGAGACCTCGATGAACGCGAACAGCAGGGCACGCAGCAGCCCGGAGAAGTGCAGCGTGACGGAGAAGAACCGCCACATGCCCGTACCGGCCACCGTGGTCGCGATGACGGCCGCGACGACCGTGAGGACGTCCTCGGCCCGCCGGCCGCGCGTCAGCTTCCGGACGACGGCGAGGACCAGGACCAGAGCGACGGCCGCAGCGGCGAGGGCGTACCGGGCATGCGTCCCGGCCTGGTGGATGAGCTGCGACGTGTTCACGGGGTCACCTCCCGCGCGGCGGCCGTCGCCTCGTCGGCGATCTCCTTGGCGGCGAAGTGGATCATGCCCGCGCCGAGGGCGTACAGGTTGGTCGACCCGTCGGCCACCTCGCCGACCCGGTGACTCAGCCGGTACATCACCGCGGAGATCAGCGAGTACTCGGCCTCGGTGAGCCGGCCCTCGCCGCGTCCGTAGACCGTGGCGTCGCGCAGCGCCGTCAGCGTCCGGCACGCCCAGTCAGGGATCGGAGGGTTGCCGCTCGTGGGCGGCGTCGTGCTCGTAGGATTCTGCATGGGTCGGACCTCCAGTGTCCGGTCAAGGCCTCGGCCGGCGTCTGCATCGCCGCGTCCGGGGCCGTCTTCTTTCACGGGCTGTGGATCTCCGCTGCGGGCCGGTCAGGGGCCGGGCGCTGTGGGAAATCCGTGGGATGATCTTGCTTCTGAAGCCGTGTTAGGCCATGTGATCCCATGTGATTCCGAGGCTTTTACCTGGTCATATGGCTATATGTCCAGGCTGGGGGATTCGCTTGACTTCCCTGATAAGGATGAGGCCGGTGGTTCAAGTCCACCTAGGCCCACCCAGGTCAGGCCCCCTTCCGGGGCCTGGAGCGGAGGAGGACAACCCCCTCCTGTGGGAATTCTGTGGGACGATCTTCGGGTCGTCCCACTTTTTTGTGCCGCCAACGGGCCTGCAGGATCTCCTCCAGGACCGCCACCGGCGAGTGCGGGGACAGCTCAAGGCGAGCGTCGAGCGCCGCCTCCCACTGCTGCGTCAGGGCATCACGCAACTCCTCCCTCATCTCCGGCGTCACGTGCGAGTAGACGCCCCCGATCCCGCCCAGGATGTGCCCCAGCCGCTCGTGGGACAGCACCTCCGGCGTCCGCAGCTGCACCATCAGCGACTTGTGGCTGTGCCGCAGCCCGTGAGGCGTCAGGCCCCGCGCGATCGGCGTCCAGGACATCTCCGCGCGCTCCTGCGCCGCCCGGCCCCGCACCGGCACGCCCGGCCACGGCTCGGCCTTCAGCGGCACCGGCCGCGCCGCCCCGGCCGAGCGCTTCGGGAACCACCCGTCCGCCGCGGGCCGGAAGATCCACGTCTCGAACCCGGACCGGCGCCAGTGCAGCGCAGGCGCCGCCGTCGGCGCGCTGCGGCCCGCGAAGCCGAGCGCCGCGATTGCTTCCTCGACGCGCGCCCGCGTCGCGTCAGCGACCCGCTCAGGGCGGTTCAGCACGTTCGACACCGTGCCGACCGACACGCCCGCCCGCTCGGCGACGGCACCGATCTTCACCGCGCTGCGCTCCCGGCCACGGCCCCGGAAGACGTAGGCGCTGCCGTGGCACGCGCACTTGGTCGGCGCCGTCCGCGTGAGGTGCGCCGAGATCAGGTCCGACAGGAACCGCGGCAGATCAACGTCCCGGTAGGAGTCGTCCTTCGGCGGGCAGGCGACGAACGTGCCGTCGTCCAGCTCGACGAGCTCGGACTCCACGCGGATCGTCGACAGCCGGAAGTACTGGGTCTCCAAGCCGGTGAGCTCCGCCCACCGCAGCCCGGTGTAGTACTTCGTCGTCACCATCACGAACTCGTCGTCGCGGCCCGACAGGATCGCAGCCCGCTCGGCCAGGAGGAGGGCACCGAGCGGGTTCGTGATGACCTTCTCCGCCGTGCGGTGCGCGGACCGGCCGGCCCGGCGGCCGCGGCCGCGGCGCTTGGTGACGGGGTTGTACTCGATGAGGCCCTGCCGGTTGGCCGTGCCGAGGATCCGGTCGACCTGGTGGCCGTCGACGGCGTCGGCCATGATCGTGTGCAGCAGCGTGCGCCAGCTCTTGATGCTGGACTCCTTGTAGCCGGCCTCGCGCTCTTCCCGTTCCCAGGAGTCGACGTCGCTGGGGAGGATGTCGGCAAGCGCCGAATCCTCGAACGCGGGCAGCAGGTGGTACTCGATGCGCCGCCGGATGTTCTGCATCGTGGTCGGCGCCA
The DNA here is from genome assembly GCA_946479905.1 of uncultured Frankiales bacterium. The sequence goes on from CAMLIA010000017.1 coordinate 29,441, forward strand.
GGTCCTGAACCGCATACCAGCGGTTCACCCACTCCCCGAACGTGATCCGCCCGCGCGCCGGGTCGTGGTACCGACCGCCACGGACCTTGGCCTCCTCGTCGCCGGCGGCCTTCTCCGCATCACGCTTCCGCTTGAACCGGACCGCCCGGCCCTGATCGTCCTTCAGCGTCGGCCACTTCCCGCCGCCGTCGCTGAACCGAGCGAGGTAGTAGGTGTTCGCGCCGCTACCGCGCTTCTCGGCATAGCCCATCGCTTAATCCCCTGGATTGTCATCGCGAATTGGTACGCCCGCACCGTGGAGGAAGCTGTAGATCTGGCTTCTGGTGATACCGAGCTCATGCTTTATTTCCGGAACGCTTTTCCCGCTCTCATAGAGAGAAACTACTGCCTGTCGAGTTTCCCGATGCCGCTTTAGCGTTTCGTATTTATCGGCGCATTCGGAACAACTGTTTATCTCTTCAAGGATGGCTCGGGATTCTTCGTCGTTGTACTTCCCATCGAGTAGGCCAATGATGTCTGGGCGGTGTCCGCATCGGGTGGACTTCCATGGGCGCAGGCTCGCTCCTGGCTCACCTGGTAGTGGCTGAGTGGTCTCCGTGGTCAGATCTAGCATGTCACGTATTTCGGGCTCGGTCCGCTCTAGGACTGCGGCGATGAACGCGGTGTCCATGCCCTCCTGGTGCAGTTTGGCGGCGACGCGGATTTGCTGCCTGCGGGCGTCTATAACTTCATCGCGGAGAGCCCGAACCGCACGGCTTACTTCCCCTGGGTTCATGCCTGCCACCCGACGGTGGTTGCGCGTAATACTCGTCACCAGCTGGGAGACCTGAGCCTCCACCGCGTCGGCGATGACGTGGAGATCGTCTTTCGTCAGGGCTTGAATTGCTGCGAGAGTGATCGGGATACTCATGCTCACTTTTGCTACCCCGACCTTCATTGCGCCGCCAAGACGCCACAGGCTGACATCGCCGTCACCGATCTCCGCGACGAGTTCATCATGATCCGAATCTGTTCGGAACGTGGTGGGCAGACCCGAGTCCACCTGTGACTCTCTAGTGGCGCGTTCTTGCTCGACTTCTCGCTTCGCTTGCGTAAGCGCACTGCGAGCGAGCATTTCACGCCGCAGTGCCTCGTTGTAACGCTCACGAGCAGTAGCGAGCAGCGGATCGTCAGATCTGAGCGCCTCTTCCTCCAACCTTTGGAGATGTGCGCTTGCATCGGCGGCCACGGCCGAGGACATTTCAGCGTCCAGTTCGAGCGCCGAGATTCGTGCCGCGCTTGCGGATTGAAAAGGATCAAGGCTGCGTTCGTTCCGTCTTTGGCGAGCCAGTTGCAGTCGTCTGGCTGCGACGGTCTTACGCGCCGATTCGATTCGTCGTTGCGCCTCGCTTCGTACCTCGCGACTTTCTTCCGGGGGCCAAGCAGATTGAGCAAGAATCGCTGCTTCGACACCGATGCCTGTCGCCTTCAGCTCTGCCTCGGCCTCTGGTGATAGGTAGTCGCGTAGGTAATCGATAATGCGGGCAAGCTCAGGTCCTGGGGCGTGTGTCACCAGTGGAGCCAATAGCGCGCGATAAAGGTTGAAGTTGATTTCTTTGCCGGATCTGAGGGTTGCGTTAACGGCCCTGAGCGCTGATCCGACCCTCTTCGGGCTGTCGCCCTCTGCCGCGGTAGCGAATAGTCGGGCGATTGCTTGCAATAGCGGGCGTGCCACATCCAGGGGGAGCACTTCGCCGCCGTCGGCCAAGGTGCCATGGCCAAGGACATCGCCCCAGGACGAGGCGGGGAGCACGATGGCGAGGGTGTCCTCGATCGCGTGCTTGCTTCGTTCGGTGAGAGGCTTGCCGGCCTCCGCATTGCGGACTGTTCCCCGCGAGATGTTGGCAATGGCCGCTAGGTCCTCTTGTGTCAAGCCGAGGGCCTCACGCCGTTCGCGCAGGATGTCCTTGTCCTCAAACTCGCGGGTCATCTACTTACCTCTCGGTGGCTACCTGGCACAGGGTATCGGCCTGATCTTCCCATCTAGCTGCGGTGTTGCCGAGCACGCTTGGCCAAGTTCATGAGCAAGAGCATACCCGATAGCAGGTCAGTTGCGCGAGGATGCACAACGTTGTTTGGCCACTGATGGACATCCTGGTCAATGTCGGTGATACGATCATGTGCCATGAGAGCAGCAGGGGGCATGCGCGGCTCCCGTGGTCCACGGATCAACGGGGTGGCCCTCCAGGCCCTACGCAAGGCAAGACAGGAATCGCTGGTTGCGCTGAGCACTCGGAGCGGCGTCGACCACAGCTACATCTCCCGGCTTGAGCGCGGAGAACGCCAGTACCCTGCCATCCGCATCACCTCCGCGCTCGCCGAAGCGCTCGACGTTCCGGTCGAGGCTTTGCTCGCCGTCGAGGACATCCGGGTGGCCAAATGACCGCGATGATGCACAACGGAACTCTCCGCGTCCGTTCGACCGAGGAAGCCGCCGCGCTGCTGCACTGCACGGAGTCCTGGCTGAAGGAGAAGGCACGCCGCCGGGAGATCCCGCACACGCTCATAGGTGGCCGGTACGGCTTCACCGACGAACACATCGCCGAGATCATCGCGCAGTTCGAGCGCCGTCCCGAAGACTCGCGACCCGCCGCCGCGCCGCGCCGCCGCATCGCGGGCAGCAGCCTGCCGGCCAGCGCCATGACGCTGCAGGCGCGGCGGCCGCGCCGGAGGTCGGCGTGAGCCGCGCGAAGGCCAAGGGCACCGCGTGGGAGAGCCGAATCGTCGACGCCCTGCGCGCCGCCGGGTTCGCCCAGGCCGAGCGCCGCAGCCTGAACGGCGTAAGCGACCGCGGCGACATCGCCGGCGTCGTCGGCACCGTCATCGAGGCGAAGAACTGCGCGCGCACCGAACTCGCGACCTGGGTCGACGAAGCCGAGATCGAAGCCGCCAACGACGACGCACGGTACGGCGTCGTCTGGCACCACCGGCGCGGCCGGGCCGCGCCGGAAGGCGGGTTCGTCACCATGTCCGGCGCGGTGTTCCTGCGCCTCCTGGCCGACGCGCTCGGCATCGAGCTCGCCCCCGTCCGACAGCCGACCCCGGTCGCCGACGAGCCCGGCAGCGGCAAGACGTGAGGACGCGACGTTAGCCACCCCCGCCTGGTCCACTCGCCTTACCCCCGGCTCCTGGAGGCCTGAATGACCACCATCGACGACGTCGCCCCGACTCCCCTCGACATGGACATCGTCCGCGACGAGTTGCTGTGGGTCATCACCGACGCCATCACCAACCACCCGCGCAGCCTCCAGAAGCGCATCGGGCCATCGGAGATCGGTATCCCGTGCGCCCGGCGGATCGGCTACAAGCTGGCCGGCGTCGAGCCGGTGAACGTCGGCCGGGTGCCGTGGAAGCCCACCATCGGCACGGCCGTGCACTCCTGGCTCGAAGAGGTCTTCAAGACCGTGAACACCCGGCTCGGGACCGAGACCTCCAACGGTCCGCGGTTCCTGCTCGAGCACAGGGTGAACATCGGCGAGATCCTCGGCGAGGCCATCACCGGCTCCTGCGACGTGTACGACTCGGTGACCTTCACCGTCATCGACTGGAAGATCGTGGGTGCCGAGGCGCTCGCCAAGTACCGCGCGAACGGGCCCGGCGAGCAGTACCGCACGCAGGCGCACGCCTACGGTCGCGGCTGGACGCGCCGGGGCCGCCGGGTCGACAACGTCGCCGTGTTCTTCCTCCCGCGCGACCGTGAGCTCGACAAGGCCCACTTCTGGCACGAGCGGTACGACGAGCAGGTGGCGATCGACGCCCTGACCCGCGTCGAGGGCATCGCCCAGCTCGTCAGCGCCGCCGGACCGGCCGCGCTGCCGCTCCTGCCCACCACTGAAGCCTGGTGCCGGTATTGCCCCCATTTCCTCCCGGCCAGTACCGACATCCCCACCGCCTGCCCCGGACACCCCGCGGCGGGCTCCAACCCGGCCTGATCAGGCCCAACAGAGAGGTACACGACCATGTCCGTTTGGGACGACCCGGAGATCCGCGCCGGTGGCGAGTTCGTGAAGTTCGAGAAGGTCGGCGACACCGTCTCCGGCACCGTCAGCGCCGTCCGGGCCCACAAGTTCGACGACGGCAAGGTGGCTCCGCAGATCCTGATGACCACCGACGACGGCGAGGAGCGCACCGTCACCGCCGGACAGGTCAGGCTGAAGGCGGCGCTCGCCGAGGAGCGGCCCGAGGCCGGCGACCACCTGACGATCACGCTCACGCAGATCGAGCAGCGCGCCGGCGGGAAGTCGCTGAAGCACTTCGAGGTGAAGGTCCGGCGCGGCGCGGCCACGGCGGCCACCACCGCGAGCGCCGCGCCGGCCGCCCCGGCGACGGGCACCGCCCCGGCCGCCGCTCCGTCCGGAGTCACCCCCGAGGCCCTCGCCGCGCTCGCGGCGCTGAGCCCCGAGCAGAAGGCCGCCCTCGGCATCGCCTGACGAGACAGCCCCGGACCAGCGGCATCCGAGGTGCGAGCCCTCGGCGGGGCGCTACACCCCCACCTGACCTGACACGACCTGGCCCGACCTGGCTGCCCCCTGCTCGCATGCCTTCGGCTGGAGGACAGATTTGAACGACACCGAACCGCTGACCTCCGCGCCGCCCGGGGCCACGCGCACCATCGATTGGACGGCGCAGCAGCGGGAGGCCATCGACAAGGTCGTCGACTGGTATCACGACAGCGACCAGCAGGTGTTCCGCCTTTTCGGCTACGCCGGGACCGGCAAGACGACCATCGCCAGCGCGACCGTCGACGAGCTCGGGCTCACCGGCCGCGCACTGTACGCCGCGTTCACCGGCAAGGCCGCGTTCGTGCTGCGCACCAAGGGCTGTGAGGGTGCCTCCACCATCCACTCCCTGATCTACCAGGCGAAGGAGAAGGCCCGAGCCGCCATCAACGAGCTGTACAAACAGCTCGAGCGCGAGTCAGACCCGATGCGGCGCGACATGGTGCAGCGCACCATCGCCGCCGAGGAAGCCAAGCTCGCGATGCCGGACTGGATCCTCAACGAGGGCAGTGAGCTGGGCCAAGCGCCGCTGCTCGTCCTCGATGAGGTGTCCATGGTCGGGCACACCATGGCTGCCGATCTGCTGTCGTTCGGCACGAAGATGCTCGTCCTCGGCGACCCGGCGCAGCTCCCGCCCGTCGAAGGCGCCGGCTACTTCATCAACGCCAACCCCGACCACCTGCTGGACGAGATCCACCGGTCCGCGCTCGACTCACCCGTCACCCGCCTGGCCACCGCCGTCCGCGGCGCCCCGCCCGGCGACCGGACGCTCGGCGTGCCCGGCCCGGACGGCGACTCCGGACGGCTCCTCCGGCTGTCCGGGCCCGACGAACTGCTCAGCTTCGACCAGGTCCTCGTCGGGACCAACGCCATGCGCTGGCGGTTCAACACGATGCTGCGGGCACTGCGCGGCCTCACCGGGAACATCCCACAGCCCGGCGACCGCATCATCATCCTCACCAACAACTCCGCTGCGGGCGTCTTCAACGGCCAGCAGCTCATCGTCGAGCAGGCCACCGTGAACCCCGACTACAGCGACGTCATCCACCTGGCCACGGTCGACGACGAGGGCCAGAGCCGACAGATCGACGTGTGGGCCTCCGGCTTCGTCGACCTGGACGGCGAGAAGCTCGCCAAGCGCAACGGACGCGGCCGCATCATCGCCGCGACCTGGGGCCACGCCATCACCTGCCACAAGTCCCAGGGCTCCCAGTGGGACCGGGTCCTGGTCATCGACGAGTCCCACGTCTTCGCCCGCGGCGCCTACCGAGACCACGTCGAAGTGCTCGGCCCGGCCGGGGCGGAGCTGGAGGCGCACATCGCCGGGAAGCGCTGGCTGTACACCGCGATCACCCGGGCCGCGCAGCGCGTCGTCATCCTCGGCGGCGCCCGGTGACCCTCCACGTCCCCACCGTCGAAACCGACGCCGACCCCCTGGCCGCCGCCCTCGCCTACGCCAAGGCGGGCTGGTACGTCCTGCCCATCGACGCCGGCACGAAGAAGCCCGCCAGTGAGCTCGGCAAGGACTGGGGCGCGAAGTCCTCACGCGACGCCGACCAGCTCGCCGCATGGTTCGCCGGCACCGACTACGGCATCGGCCTGCACGTCGGCCGCTCCGGCGCGGTCGCCTTCGACGTCGACCACCCCGAGCAGATCCCCGAACCGCTCCAGCGCGCCATCACCGAATGCGACCCGCCCCACCAGCGCACGCGCCTCGGCACGAACCGCGGGCACTACCTGTTCACCTTCCGCGCCGGGCGCGTCCTCGGCAACGGCACCGGCCGTCTGGGCGGTGCCTGGGGCGAGGTTCGGGGCCGCGGCGGGCAGATCGTCGTCGCCCCCACACCGCACGCCGACGGAGGCCTCTACCACTGGGTGCACGCGGGCCCGGTGCCCGAGCTGCCCGCCTACGTGGACGAGCTGCTCGGCGACGCCACGCCCGGCATGGACGCCGCCACCGACGCCGAGGTGCGCACGTTCCTCACCGAGCACACCGACGCCACGCGGCCCGAACTGCTCGACGGCTGGGTCACCACCTTCGAGGCCAAGGTCGCCGAAGGCGAATCCCGGCACATGCGGATGCTGTCGGTCGCGGCTGGCGCCTTCTGCGAGGCCCGCGCCGGATACTTCCCCGCCCGCGCCGCCATGGAGCGCCTGGAGGCCGCGTTCCTCGCCGCCGTCACCCGGGACCCGCTCCCGGGCAGTCAGCAGCGCGCCGCCCGCGGCAAGGGCATGGCCGCCTCCGAGTGGATGGGCATCTCCGCGTGGGCCGTCGCCCAGGCGAACGACGCCGACATCGCCGACATCCGCGCCCGGGTCGCCGAGAAGATGCCCGACGGCGACGACCTGTCCTGGATCCCCGGATACACCGAGGGCGGCGGCGCCGACCCAAAAGCCGAACATCCCCCCGCTGACCCGACCGGCTCAGCCCGGTTCTTCGACAAGCACGAGGGGCTGCTGGCCCTCCAACTCGCCAAAGCCGTGCTCAACCTCGGGCCCCTGACCTCAGGCGACGACGGAAGCCTGTACCGCTACGACGCGGGCGTGTGGCGCCGAGACGGCGAACGCGTCATCCGCGAACGCGTCGTCGAGCTCCTCGCCGACCGGTACCGCATGGCCTACGCCTCGACCGTCGTCGACATGCTCCGCAGCCGCGAGCCGATGTTCGCCGGCGACCGGCAGGACGACCAGTACCTCAACCTGCCCAACGGCCTCCTCGACTGGCGCACCGGCGAACTTTGGCCGCACGACCCGGACGTGCCCAGCATGATCCGGCTCCCCATCGAATGGGACCCCGACGCCACCTGCCCGCAGATCGAGCAGTGGATGAGCGAGGTCTTCCCCGACGACGCGCGGGAGTTCATCGAAGAGGTCATCGGCTACGCCCTGCTGAACGACAACCCGCTCCACAAGGCGATCCTGCTGTTCGGCCGCGGACGCAACGGCAAGGGCACGTTCCTGCGGCTGCTGAAGGCGTTGATCGGCGACGCCAACATCTCCGCGGTCACCCCCCAGTCGCTGGATGAGAACCGGTTCCGCGCGGCCGAGCTGTACGGCAAGCTCGCCAACCTCGTCGGCGACGTCGACCCCCGCATCTTCAAGGCTACCGAGACGTTCAAGCAGATCACCGGCGGCGACATGATCGTGGCCGAGCGCAAGTTCGGGCAGCCGTTCACGTTCTACTGCCGGGCCCTGATGGTCGCCGCGTTCAACGCCCTGCCCCGCTCGGCCGACACCTCCGACGGGTTCTTCTCCCGCTGGATCGTCGTTCCCTTCACCGGCTACTTCCCGCCCGGCGTCGCCGACCCGGGACGCGAAGACAAGATGCACGACGCGGCCGAACTGCGCGGCCTGCTCACCCTCGCCGTGCGCGGCCTCCAGCGGCTCATGGGCCGCCGCCGGTTCGACCTGCCGCCGTCGGTGCTTAAGGCCACCGCGGAGTTCCGGCGCACCGCCGACCCCGTCCGCGCGTGGCTCGACGAGTACGTGTCGGAGCTCAACGCCGAGTGGGTGCCGCGCACGCAGGTGTACCGCGCCTACGACAAGTGGGCCGAGGAGAACGGCTATGCCTCGATGGGGGCCGCCAGCTTCTACGAACGCATCGAAGCGGCCAGTAACGACCTGCCAACCCATCGCATCAGGGCGAGTAAACGCATGGGCACACGTGGCTACGCCTTCGACCCGCGAGAGGAGCCGAAGGGGCAGAACCGCGCCAAGCCAGGGGCAGGCAGCGAAAAAGCTGCCCCTAAGGAACCCGCAGGTCAAGCCAACGATGTGAGCGCAGCAGGGGCAGAAGGGGCAGCCTCTACCCACTTCTTCAAATCGCACCCGCCTGCGCACGCAGGGGGAGTAAGTAGCGCGCCTGCCCCTCCTGCCCCTGCTGCCCCTATGGCCACCGCCACAGCCCTCGTCTGCTCCTGCGGCTGGGGACCCGGCGCCCTCGCCTGCCGATGCGGCGGTGCCCCATGACCCTGCCCGCCTGGCTCCAGCGCACCCTCGGCGACACCTACCGCTCCGTGCGCCTGCGGGTCTGCCGCCGCTGCAACGCACCCGTCCTCGCCGGCCTCGACGCCGACATCTGCGCCTTCGCCGTACAAGCCGACGTCGTGCCGCTCACACCCCTCGGCGAGGCCGTCGCGCTGCTGACCGGCCGCCGCACCTTCGACCTCGTCGGCTACGGCAGCGACAAGCGGCTGTACGCCCGCGAGGAGCACAACATCCACACCACCCGCCGGTACCTCGTCTTCCCTGAGCACCGCTGCGGCGAATCCCTCGACGCCTACACCGACCCGACCCCCAGCACCACCCGGCAAAAGCTCCCGCCGGCCCCGCCCTATTAGAACGAGGAGGAACCGAGTGACCGCCCAGACCATCGTCAACCTCGCCGTGGTCGCCGGCGTTGTCGCCGTCATCGTGACGGCGATCATCGTGTCCGGCATGAACCGCCGCGCCGAGCTCCGCGCCCAGGCCGAGCGCCGCCGGGAGACGCCATGACGCCCAGAGACGTCGCATGGGTGCTCGTCGGATGGCAGGCCGCGATCTTCTTCCGGATGATCGCCGATCTGATCCTCGCCCAGCTCGATCAGCGCAGGGCACGCCGGCGGCGTGCCGCCGCGTCGACCCACACCTCATGAGCGCGGGCCGGGCCCGTCGCGGCCCGGCCGCACCGACCGACCGATGACCCTCAGCCGGGGTACCCACGTTCCGGGTACCCGGGCGACCAGCAGCG
>CAMLIA010000018.1 GCA_946479905.1 uncultured Frankiales bacterium
GACCTGGCGGGCGAGAGCGGAACGGATCATCGCCGGGCCCGTCACGAGGAGCGAGGTGGCGAGGGCGTCGACGGCGAGCGTCTCGGCGAGGGAGGGGGCGGCGCCGGCGGCGGCGACGCCGAGCTCGAGCGACCGGAACGTGGTGAGGTAGTTCGCGGCGAGGCGGGCGCTCGTGCGGCGCTGCGTGCGGATGATGGGTGTAGCGACCCGAAGCCAGGCGGGGAACGTGCCGTCGAGGTCGTCGATCTGCAGGAGCGGCCACGCGGCCAGCATCTGGCGGACGGTGTCGGCGCCGATGCGGGCCTGGGCGAGGCGGTGGCTCTGGGTGAGCCGGTTCGCCTCGGCGGTCGCCGCCACTACTCGGCCGGCGGGGTCTGCCCGTCGGCGAGTTCACGCATGAGCTTCTCGAGGCCGCCGCCCTGCTCGGCGAGAGCCTTCGCGCGGTCGACGTCCTGATCGGTCCAGCCCGGGATCTTCTCCCACAGCATCTCCACGGGGACGCCGAGCATCGTCGCGAGCTTCCCGAGAGCGTCGGCGGTCTGGGCGAGCGACCGGGACTCCATGTCCCGCCAGCGGACCTGCGCGGAGAAGTCGCTCGCGCCTTCCTCGTCGCCGGCGAGCGCGGCCGCGAGACGGAACGCCTGCTCCCAGCTCTCCCCGAACGTGTGCTTCCGCTCGACGACCTTCCGGCTCAGCCCGGCCTCCGCGGCGGCGAGCGCCTCCGCCGAGAGGTTCGCCATCTGCCCGAGCAGGTGATGCGGCGGGGTCTGGGAGACGGCGGCCAGGTCCCGGACGTCGGCGTCCTTCGCGGAGATGAACCCGTCGAGCGGCGTCGCCGGCAGCGACCCGAACTTCGTGTCCTGGTCCTCGGCCACGAGGATGTCCTCCAGGCGGAGACGGAGCTTCGTGCGCTCGATGAACGCCGCCTGCTCCTCCTCGGGGAGCCGGTCGGGGGCGGACATACCGGCGATGGTCCGCACCACCCACGACGCGAACCGCTGCACGACGAGCCGGTCGAACGTGGTCTGGTCGATGCGCGCCGCGACGGAGATGAGCGGCTCGACCTCGCCGTCGGCCCGGCCCTCGAGGTCGAGGAGGTTCGAGAACCGGACGACCGGGCAGACGCCGGCGCCGTGCTCCCGCCAGTTCTCGTACTCGACGGTCGAGCCGTCGTCGCTGGCCTTGAGGTAGTAGACGTTCTCGTCGTCGTAGAGGCGGAGCGCCCACCCGTTCCGCATCGGGTCGCAGCGGAGCGCGTACATCGGCCACTCGTCCTCGGCCGGGTCGGCGTAGAACGCTATCATCCGGCGGGGGGACACGCCCCGCATCACCGGCATCGGCTCGCCCGCCGGGGTCTGGCCGGGGAGGACCGTCACGTAGGACAGGCCGTACGCGACGCCGCTGCGGTGGACGGCGATCTGGCGGGCGTCCATCCCGTTCGCCTGCCACACGCCCCACGCCGACGCCACGTCCTCCGCCTCGTTGGAGCGGCGGTAGCCCTCCACGTAAAGGGACTGGACGACGGCGGTGACGACGAGGCTGAGCCACGGCGTCTGCGCGCGGCCCGAGAGCTGCTTGTACTCGGTCGTCGAGGCCGTCGGGGCGTGCGGCTTGTCGTGATCCCACCGGAACCACCGGTCGATCTTCTCGAGGCGATCCCGCTCGGCCCGCATCGCCGGCCAGGCGGTCTTCACGATCAGGTCCCGCACGTCGACCTTCGGCATCGGCTGAGCCACGGGACCTCCTCCCTCACCAGATCGCGCCGGAGCGCTTCTTCTCGGGTGCTGCGTTCATCACCAGCCGGCGCACCATGCGGGCGCCGACCATGCACACCGCCAGGTCGACCTTCCGGTCGCTCTCGCGGTGCCCCTTCCACAGCGACACGCCGTACCGGTTCGGGTAGCGCTTCGCGTTGTGCGCGTGCCGGCGGAGGCGGAGGTCGCCGTCGTGGGTCAGGGCCCGGTCCTCGATGTCGGTCACCGCGCGCTCGGCGGCGGCCGTGAACTGCTCGACGCGCGCCGGCGACGCCATGTCCCACATGATCGAGTGGCCGCCCTTGCCGGGCGTCGCCCACACGCGGAGGCGGCCCCGGTAGCGGCGATGCCAGTCGTCGATCAGCCCGTCCCAGTAGCGCTCCTGGGTGACGTCGTCGAGAGTGTGCGACGGGTCGGCGTAGAACGCCGCGACCCGATACCCGTCGAACACCGCCTGGACCCGGTTGTCGACGTCGGCCCGGTCGACCGTCCAGCCCTTCCCCCGCTCGCCCGGCGGGCGCTGCCACATGCCGAGCGTGACCACGTGCCCGTCGGAGATGCGGCAGCCGACGAGGCCGGTGGCGTCGTCGCTCTTCGAGCCGTCGAAGAAGAGGGCGAGCTCGTCGCCCGGGGCGAGCTTCCGCTCCGGGTCGGCGCAATCGTCGAAGTCCTGCGGGTCGATCCACGCGTCCTCGGTCGCGGTGATCTGGTTGTACCAGAACCGCCGGGAGCGGCTCGGCGGGTTGCGGGTGTCGAGGATCGACTGCACGATCCGCTCGGCGTCGAGCCACACGGAATCGCCCCGGATCGCGTCAACGACGGCCGGGGCCGCTTCGGCGGACAGCTCGGCGTCGGGCGGCGCCTCGAGCGAGTCGTACAGAATCCCGGTCGTGAGCGACCCGCCGGCGGCGGCCAGCTCGTAGGCCTCCCGGTCCCGCTGGGCGACGGAGTCCTCCGACGGCTCGTAGGCGTTGGTGATGGCGAGGGTGCGGGCGGCGCCGTCGGGGCTCTTCGTGGCGTTCCGCTCGATCACGTCGGCCATGTCATGGCCGGCGTTCGAGCTCGTCCAGTGCTGCGTCTCGTTCTTGAGCACGAACGTCGCCCGGGCGCCTTCGAGGGTGGCCGGCGCCGACGTGACCGCCTGGATCATGCGGGTGTCGGCCAGGCCGTGCACGACCTCCTTCCCTATCTGCAGGCGGAACTTGCGGCGGGCCTCGGCGGTGAAGAGCCCCGGGAAGAGCCGGAACGTGTTCTTCGTCTGCTCGAGCGACACGGCCGCCGTCTGGACCCACGCCTCGGGGTTGTCGAGGGCGATGGGCTGGTCGTTCTTGTCCCACCCGCCGAACCGGCACGGGCCGACCATCTCGACGGCGCACAAGCAGGCGCCGAGCGGGTCCTTACCCCACCCCTTGAGGCGCTGGAGGACCCCGTCCCGGAACGTGAACCGCCCGTCGTCCTCGAGGGCGAACCACCAGAGGATGAAGCGGGCCTGCTCCGGCGTGAACCGCCACGGCTGGCCCGGCCCGTGCTGCAGCTCCGTGCCGCAGAACCCGAGGACGTCCCACCCGAGCGTGCGCTCCGGGAGCCACCAGTGCCCGTCGACGATCTGCCACGTCGGGCCGACCGCCACCCGATCACCGGCCGCCAGGACTGCCGGTTCGCCGAGCTTCTCCCTGTACCAGCGGACCACGTCGCCGTGCTCGTCGCCCGCAACCTCGACCGCCCGCCTACGCGCCACGACGCCAGCGCGCGTTCGCCGCGTCCCGCGCCGACGTCGACCGCTCGGCCGCCGCCTCCTCGTCCGGGAGCTTGAGGCCGGCCAGGAGGCGGGCCACGACGGAGCGATGCTGGCGGAGCTCCTGAACGAGCGGATTCGCGACCGGCTGCCCCATGCTCCCGTTCACGATCAGCCGGGTCGAGGGCTTGTCGAGCTCCTTCTGGAGCTTCTCGATCAGATCCACCTCACGGCAGATGTCCTCGAGGACCCGGAGCTCGTCGGCCCGGAGCTCGTACTCGCCGGCGACGTCCTTCCACAGCTTGCGGGCCTTCGCGCCGAGCTTCGTCGGCACCGGCGGTGCGGTCGTGGGCATCGCGCCCCTCCCGTCGATGGGTTTCGCCGGGCCCGATCGCCGGGTCCGAGCGTCGATCCGTAGGCGTCCCCGACGCTCAGCCGGGAGCCGAAAAACAGAGCGGGCCGCACGCAGAACGGGAGCTGCTATGCCTCCCGAGGCGCGTGGCGCGGGTCGCGGGGGTCACCCGGGAGGGGGGGGGGGGGGGGGTCAGCCCAGAAGGAGCAGCTGTCCGCCACCTCTCGCACCCTTGCGCGAGTTGCACAGGAAGTGAGCGGCCTGAACGTTCGCCGGCTCATGAGTCCCGCCCTGGGCCAGCGGCACGATGTGATCGATCGTCGGAGCCAGCGGGTCGGGCACGCTGGCTCGCCGAGCTAGCCGGCCGCCGCAGAGCTGGCACTTCCATCGGTCGCGTTCGAAGACCCGACGACGGAACACGCTCTCGACGAACGCGTCCTTCTTCCGAGCTCGGCTGTCGTGCTTGTGGCGGCGTGCGTCGTCGAGACGCTTGAGCTCGCGGCACACGTCCCCGCACGTCGAGACGGTGTAGCGAGTCGTGAATGGGCGGGCGCAGACGGCGCAGTTCGGTGTGAAGATCCGGATGCTCGGTCCTGGTGCGTCGGCGATCCATGGCGGTCGCGGTGGTCTCGGTGGTCCGAGCTTCGGAGGAAGCCGGCTCGAGCATGACCTGGAGCAGAAGCGAGAGTCGGCTCTGGACGGTCGGCCACAGAACTCGCACGCCTTCGACCGTTGCCTCGACGGAGCGCCACGGCGGCGACACTCGACGCACCACTTCGGGCGCTGCCCTCGAGCTCGTTGACGTTGGACGTCTGCGCCGCATCGTTGGCACTGGTAGGTCTCGGTGGTCAATGGATCCCGGGGTGTCGTTCGGGTGGGCGCCGGCGGCTGTTGGTGTTGCGGGCGGCGTTGCCCTCGCCGGCGGTCTTGCGGTCGTGGTGCTGCTCGCAGAGAGCTCGGAGGTTGTCGAGGGAATGGTCGTCGCCGGCGGTGATGTGGTCGACGTCGGTGGCGGGGTGGATGCAGCGACGACCGGACCGGAGGGTCCAGGTGCAGCGGTTGCCGTCTCGTTGGAGGACGGCGGCGCGCCGCTTGGCCCAGTCGGGCGGGAGGCGTTGGCGTCGGTCGCTCCCTTGCCAGGGCGCAGCACCGCTCACCTAGCAGATAGCTGTAGCACAGGAGGGGTGACTATCCGGTGGATGATCCTGACCTGCGGGTTCGGGTGTTCCCTTGTTCCCTGGTTCGGTTCGCCGGTGTGCCGGTTCTCATTCGTCGTCGTCTCCGGCTTCGAGTGCCATCTGTACGCCGCTGGCGCGTTCGACGTCGGCGGCGTGGGTGAGGCGGGACGATCAGCGCCTCGGTGCATGTCCTCAAGGCGTCCGACTCCCGGCATGGGTTCACTCATGGGCGTGCTCCCAGTCGCAGTCGATGGCTCGGACGAGGCCGCTGGTCGAGTTGCGGACGACGACACACTCGACTCCGTCAATCTGCTCACGCTTGATGTCTGTCTGAAGGCCGTCGTGACCACATGCCGACAGCGCGAATGCGGCGGCGGCCAGCAGAAGGGGCGAGTAGAGACGTCGCCTTCCCGGGGGCGCATCGTCTCGGTAGAGGTGCATCCATCCGCCGCCCATCACGCCTCCTGGTCGCCGGAGTGGGACGGAGGTAGGTAGTACGCCTCGACCCTGGCGCTGACGCCGGATTGGTCGGCCATCCAGATGGCGACGAGTTCGCATACCTCATCGACGAGAGCCCCCACGGGCATCGTGACCGTGCCATCGGGGGTGCCGTCGAACATGTTGGCGGCGAGGTAGTCCCGCAGCTTTGACGGGACGATCAGCGCCTCGTGCATGTCCTCAAGGCGTCCGACTCCCGGCAGCGGCTCACCCATCGGTGGCTCCCGTCTGATCGTCGGACTGGTACGCGTAGCCGCTCATGCTGCGACCTCCATCGCTTGCAGGAGTTCGCAGCCGAGGTACTCCGTGAACGCCGGCGGGATGGCCTCGGTGATCCCGTGCCGCTTGGTCGCCCAGGGCATCCCCATGACCTCGCGCGCCTCGTTGGTGGTCGCCTGGCGCGGGCCACGCTTCCGGCCCGGATGCTTGAACCCCGGCTCGTGCGCGCCGTCGCTGGCGCCGTAGACGCCGAGGGTGTCCGGCAGGCCGACGCATCGGGGGTGGCCGGGGGTCATGCACCACCAGCGGCCGAGCTCGAACAGGCGGTGCCGACGGATCGGCATCCCGAACATCCGGCCGCAAAGCACGACGTGAGGGGCTAGGTCGGACCCTTCGACGTTCTCGATGACGTAGGGCCGGCGGGTCGTGGCGAGCAGTTCCCGCACGGGCTCAATCAGGAGCGGGTACTCCCGCTTCCACAGCGCGTTCAGGTTGCTGTAGCCCTGGCACGGCGGCGACGCGTGGAAGGCGTCGAACGATGCGAGGTCGTGCGTGCGGAGGTACTCGATAGCGTCCGCCTGGTGGAACTCGAACGGGTAGTCAGGCTGGGGCTCTATGTCGACTCCAACCACGTCGAAGCCGGCTCGGTGGTAGCCCATGCCGGCGCCGCCGGCCCCGCAGAACAGGTCCAGCAAGCGCGGTCGCGAGCGGCCTAGTCCCGGCAGGCGGTTCACGCTTTCGGCGGTCATCGGGCGATGCTCACGGTGACGGTGCGCCGGCCCCAGTCGCTGCAGCCGGCGGCCTTCCACACATCGATCCGCCGGCCCTTGATGAGGCGGCCGGTGTCGACGGCACGGCCGCTGCCGTAGCCGCTGACGTTGAGCCGGGTGCCGAGGGGGATGACGGTCGGGTCGACGGCGATGCTGCCGGGGCCGGCCGGGCTGCCGGTGGCCGTCCGGCCGGTGAGGGAATAGCAGGTGGCGACGAACGAGCCGAGCGGGCGGCCGGGGGCGTTCCTCGAGGCTCTGGTCGTGGTGGGCGCCGGCGGCGCCGTGGTGGTGGTCGTGGGTGGTGCGGTGGTGCTGGTGGCGGCGGCCACGTCGGGGACGTGCCCGCCGTCGACGGCCGGGGGGAGGGGGACGGTCTGGACGTGGATGTGGCGGCCCGGGTCGTGGCGGTCGATGAGCGCCAGGAGGAGGAGGGCGGCGAGGACGACGAGGATGGCCAGGAAGGTCTTCACGATGCGGCTCCGTTCGCGTGGCAGGCGGGGCAGAGCTCGGGCGGGTGCCAGTGCTCGTGGGGGTGGCTGGTGTCGGCGATGAAGCCCTTGGCGACGAGCTCGGCGCAGCACGAGTGGTCGCACGTGAACGCGGGGGTCGGGTCGCCGGCGTGGCGGGGCGCGGTGGCCGCTTCGCGGTCGGCGAGCGCCTGGCGGCGTTCGAGGATGAAGCGGCCGCGGTCGAGGTCGGGGCGCTCGTTCCGGGCCCGGAGCCACGCGGTGTAGCAGGCGGGGCAGAACCCGGCCTTGAGGCGGTCGATGTCGGAGCCGGCGACGGGCCGCTGGCAGCATAGGCAGTCGCCTTGGAGGCTGGACTCGCGGCGCTCGGCGGTCGCGCCGTACCCGCGGACCACCTGGAGGGAGTGCTCGAGCGGGGCGAGGGCGGTGGACGCCTCGCCGAGGCGGGCGAAGATGCCGGTGATGAGCCGGGCGATCGGGTCGGCGGGCGGGGCGAGGAGGACGCGGGCGGTGGCGGCCTGCTCGGTGGGGCGGGAGACTTCGCTCCCGCGGCCGCCGCCGGCGCCGCCGGCGGGCATGCCGTCGGGGATGGGCAGGTAGCGGCCGCGGCGCTCGAGGTCGTCGAGGGTGGCGTCGTCGAGGAGCTTGAGGAGGCGGACGAGCTCGTCGCGATGGCGCTTCGCTCGGGCGACGGTGGACTTGCTCATTCGGTCTCGCTTTCGGGTGTCGAGGGTGCGGGCCAGCCGGCCGCGACGGCGTCGCCGGGGTCGGCGGTGGGGTTCGGCCAGGCGCCGGCGGCGTGGCGGGCGCGGAGCGCGGCGGTGAACCGGAGGGGCGGGTGGATGCTGGCGTCGCAGATCGTGAGGAGCTCGTCGACGCCGCAGGAGCACTGGAAGGCGATCTCGGCGGTGTCGGTGGCCCGCTCCCCCATGAGGACGGACGTGATCGGCCAGCACGGCACGGCGGCGATCACCGGTGGACCTTCGGGCAGGGGATGACGTCGCCGGGCCGGCCGGGGGCGTCGACCCAGAGGGAGCCGCCGCAGGTGTCACAACTGCCCGGTCGAGATCCGCTCCTCGTCGCCACCGGCGACGGGTTCCATTGGTTAATACGGTTCCGGTCGACTGGTGCGACTGTTCCGGCCACTTTTTGCGACTGTTCCGGCCCTGATTTGCGACTGTTCCGCTCCGGCGAACGGTCGACTGGTGCGACTGTTCCGGGGGCGGCGATGGCGAGGTCGGCGGCCTCGCTCGCGGCGGAGCCGGGGATGCCGGGAAGGCGGAGCCGGTAGCGGTTCCCGCCCCGGTTCCGGGCGCGCTCGATGAACAACTCCTCCAGGTCCTCGAGTTCCTTCTCGGCCCGGATGACGGTGTCCTTCGAGTAGCCGGTCTCGTCGACGAGGAGAGCGATCGAGGGCCACGCCCAGCCGTAGCGGTTCGTGTGGTCTGCGATCCGGAACGCGACGAGGAGAGCCGGTCCCCGCGCCGTGGAGAACTCGGCGACGGCGACGAGCGCGTCGCGGCTCAAGACGTGCTCCCGAGGAACGTGCCGTCGTAGGGCGCGGCCCGGCGCTGGTCGTCGAGGGCGCGCTGGAGTTCGGCGAACTCGTCGATGAGGGCGAAGAGCTGGCGGTCGCGGCGTCGGCGCTCGAGGTGGCCCTGCATGAGCAGGACGGCGACGGTCGCGCCGGCGGCGGCCCACACCACGAGGGCGACCCAGTCGCCGGCGGTGGGGAGGAGCCGGCGGATCACCGGAACGCCGCCCGGGCCAGGGTCACGACCACGAACGCGAGGAGCGCCCACGAGGCGACGCAGAACACGGCCAGGCCTGCCCACACGGCCACGAACCGGCGGGCGGTCACCGGTGGTCCCCGGACGCTGCCACGGCGGCGACCTGGCCCTTGCCGCAGGTGGGGCACATCAACGCTTCGACGCTCGGTTCCACGAGCCGCCCCCTTCCGGGATCTCCTCGACGAGGAGGACGAGGCCGTCGCGTTCCGCGCGCTGCGCGGCGAGGAGCGTGATGGCATGGACGTGCTTCGGGCTGTCGTCGATGAGCGCGCCGACCGCGACGAGACCGTCGACGGCCGCCTTGACGGTCGGGTAGCAGTTCCCCGCGTCGGACAGCGCGACGCCGGGGCGGGTCAGCGGCACGCCGATCACCAGGACGGGGACCTGGATGCCTTTCGGCATGCGGGCCTTCTTCGCCAGCCACCCGAAATCGGCCTTGACACGCTCGTCGTAATCCGACCGGGCGTGGTAGTGGAGGCCCCGGTGCCGGTTCTCCGACATCGGCGCCTCCGGCCACTCCAGCCGCCACGAGCGGAGCCCGTTCACCGACGGCTCCCGCCGGCCGCCGCGACGACCTCGAGGGCGCGCTGCTCGACCGGCGACGGGGTCACACCGTCAGGCCGCTCGCCGGCGCCGCGGGCGATGCGCCGCCACTCCTCGATCGAGTGCTGCGGCCACGTGCCGTTCCTGCACCCGGCGAGGCGCGCCTTGTGGATCTGCGCGAGAGCGTTCACCGCGCTCGGCGCCGGGGCGGCCGTCACGACGCCTCGACGATCGTGATGGCGCGCGGCCCGCCGCCACGGCGGATACGGCCGAGCTGCTCGAGCTCGACGAGCACCTGGTGAACGCTGGAGCGGTGCCGGTAGCCGAGCTCGGCCGCGAGTTCGCTCATCGTCGGCGGGTAGCCACGGTCGCGGACGGTGCGGGCGATCACGGCCACCGCCCGCTCATGGGTCACCGCGCGGGCTTCCGTCACCACCTGCGGCGAACGACCCGAGCCGGTCACTCGCCCGCTTCCAAGTCGTCGGAAGAGGACGCCTTGCGGAGGTCCGCAGCGATGGCGGATAGGTGCGCTTCTCGCTTCACCTCGGCGCACATGGCGTCAAGCCACTGCTGGTACTCCAAGCGGCGCACGAGGCGAGCCAGGGGACGCCACTTCGGCGTGTAGAGCCATCGGTAGAACGTCCGCTCATACTCCTGCTCGCAGAGATTCACGGTCCGATTACTCACGCCTCGGCCTCGCCGTTAGCGGGCTGTTGCGGTTTCTTCAGTGGGCAGGTGACTCGGTGGAGCCGAGCCCACTCACGCACCACCGCATGAGGGCTGGCGGGCTGCGAGTGCCAACCGCACGAGTCGCAAGTCGCCTGCCACATCTCGTGGACCTGCACGGGGTCGGGCCGTTCACTTCCCGGCACAGGGTCGCTCATGTGGCCGGGATGAGCTTGTAGCCCGGCGGGAGCAGTACGCCGTTGGGGGCGCCGACGACGGGCTCGCTACGGGTGTAGCCGGGCAGGATCGTCGGCAGGTCGGCCCACGAGTGCGGGAGGGACTTCTCGTGATCCTTCGGCCACGCGCATGCCACCGGGTGCCCGCTCGGGGTGGCGGCCGGGGCGATCATCCCGCAGATACCACCCTCAATGTTGATGCTCGAAGCGTCCGAATCTGTCACGGCTTCTCCTTCGTTCAGGCGACCCAGTCCCGGCACTTGGTCGCTCATCGGCCCGGCCCTTCCTGGTCGTCGGACTGTGCGGTCGTCATCGGTGGTTCCCTCTCGTCATGCGAGGCGACCGCATGACCTTCACGACGCCCTCGAACACGGCCATCACGCCTCCGACCGAGAGCGGACGAGGGAGAAGTTGGTCAGGTCAATCCGCAGGAGCCCTTCCTCGCAGAGCTTGTTGACCAGCCAGTTCATGCCGACGCCAAGCTCGGCCGCTGTCTCCTTGAGGGCTTCGTGGGTGGCAGGCTCGAAGCGGATCGCCGTAGAGACTCGGGGCGTCCTCACGGCGTACCGATCGTGAACGACGACGACTCGGGGTCGAGGGTGACGAGGGTGTGGCCCCACTCCTCACGGCCGACGAAGCACGACTCGCCCATCTCGTTGAACCATCCGTTGCCGCTGCACTCGGCGCAGTAGCCGTAGCCATCGCAGTACCCGCAGTCGCACCCGAGGTCGTCGTAGCGGCAGCGGGTCCGACCTGTGCCATCGCAGTCCGAGCACATGAAGGCGCAGCAGCCCTCGTGGTCGGGCTTGAGGCCGCAACATGAACCGTCCGAATGTGTGCGCTCGTCGATGGGCTCATTTCCGAGCAATCCCGGCACTTGGTCGCTCACTGGCCCGCTCCTCGCTGGTCGTCGGAAGAGGACGCCTTGCGGAGGTCCGCAGCGATGGCGGATAGGTGCGCTTCTCGCTTCACCTCGGCGCACATGGCGTCAAGCCACTGCTGGTACTCCAAGCGGCGCACGAGGCGAGCCAGGGGACGCCACTTCGGCGTGTAGAGCCATCGGTAGAACGTCCGCTCATACTCCTGCTCGCAGAGATTCACGGTCCGATTACTCACGCCTCGGCCTCGCCGTTAGCGGGCTGTTGCGGTTTCTTCAGTGGGCAGGTGACTCGGTGGAGCCGAGCCCACTCACGCACCACCGCATGAGGGCTGGCGGGCTGCGAGTGCCAACCGCACGAGTCGCAAGTCGCCTGCCACATCTCGTGGACCTGCACGGGGTCGGGCCGTTCACTTCCCGGCACAGGGTCGCTCATGTGGCCGGGATGAGCTTGTAGCCCGGCGGGAGCAGTACGCCGTTGGGGGCGCCGACGACGGGCTCGCTACGGGTGTAGCCGGGCAGGATCGTCGGCAGGTCGGCCCACGAGTGCGGGAGGGACTTCTCGTGATCCTTCGGCCACGCGCATGCCACCGGGTGCCCGCTCGGGGTGGCGGCCGGGGCGATCATCCCGCAGATACCACCCTCAATGTTGATGCTCGAAGCGTCCGAATCTGTCACGGCTTCTCCTTCGTTCAGGCGACCCAGTCCCGGCAGGCGGTTCACGCTTTCGGCGTCGCTCATGCGGTCCTCCAGTCGATGCCGGCGAGGTCGACGGCCATGCGGAGAAGGGCGACGCCGGCGGGGACCGCCTTCTCCGTCCAGGCGCCGGCAGCGTCCGCCGCCTTCGGCTGGATCGCGCCGTGCTCGTCGAGCACCTTGTCGAGCGGGTACGGCCGGGCCCGGAGGACCGTGCGGAGGAGGCCGCGCGCCCGGGTGTGGCTGTTGGCCATCCGGTCGGGGCGGTAGCCGGTGACGCCGGCCTGGATCTCGTCGGCGACGTGCATGAGGTCCGTGGCGACCGTGCGGATCGCAGCGATCTTGAGGTCGACGCCGCCGGCGAGGAGCGTCTCGACGGCGAGGTCGACGATCCCGGCGCCGGCGGTGACGGCGAAGGCGCCGAGGTTCGGGGTCCCGTCGCTGTTCAGCTCCTCCCACGGCTTCGACTCCGCGACGTGCCGCGCCGGCCGCTCGCGCTGGGCGGGCGCCTCGGTCGCCGGCGACGGCTCGGTGTCGGCCGCCTGGTCCGCCGGTTGATCGGCCACCGCCGCCGGCGCCGGCTCGGCGGGGGCCGGATCTGCGTGGCCCGCCTCTCCCCCGCTGCGGGCCGGGGTGACGACGACGAGGTCCCTGACCTTGTCCCGCTTCGGGACGTCGGCGATCGGGACGCTCTTGTCGACGCTCGCCTTGCGGTGGACCTCGATGCGGTACTCGAGCTCCAGTCCTTCGGCGTGGCCGCGCCGCACGTTCGCGAGCTGGGTCTCGTCGAAGGTGTCGAGCCAGCCGGTCACGGGGTCGCGGAGATCCGTGTGGGTGGCCTTGAAGACGACCTGCGCGTTGCGCTTGCCGGGGATCTCGGCGAGCGAGGTGACGAGCCCGGTGCCGGTCTCGACGACGATCTCTTCGCCGTCGCGGACGATCGTGTCTCTAGCCACGTCGACCTGCCACGGAAGCGAACACCGTCCGGAGGAGCTCGCGATGGAGGTCCATCGCCATCGCCTCTGCAGCGCGCGGCGAGTAGCCACGCCGCAACCAGTCCTCCCGGTAGCCGTTGACGGCTTCCTTGAGCGGGCCGAGCTCGTCGAGGAAGGTCAGGAACGCCTCCCCCATCGTGGATTCAGCCATGAGTGGTCTCCTCCTGGGCCAGGCGCTCCCGGCCCTCGTCGGTCAGGACCCACACGACGGCCGGGTTGCCGGTGCGGGTGGGGCGGCGCTCGCCCGAGTCGCGGACCCAGCCACCGGTCATGAGCTCGCCGCGGCGGTTGCCGGGCGAGGGGCGCTGCATCTCCAGCTCGTCCTCGAGTTCCTGGTCAGTGCGGCCCCGCCACCCGGCCCGCGCGATCGCGTAGAGCACGCGGAGGCGCTGGGTGCCGGAGCGTGGGAGGACGTCGTAGGCGGCGGCCTTCTCGGTCGCGCGCCCGTGGTGGCGGCCGGGCGTCTCGGCGAGCGGGTCGGAGAGGGCGTCCCCGAAGAGGCCGGGCTGCAGGACCTGGCGAAGGCGGTCGGCGGCGGCGATCTCAGCGACGGTGGGCCGGCTGGTGCGGCCCATGGCGGAGAGGACGGTGCGGAGGTCGTCGAGGTTGACGACGGCGCTCGGGCTCACGGCTGGGGGTCCTCCTCGATGTCGAGGTCCAGGTCGAGCACGTCGAACCCGGCGCCCCGGAGCGCGGCGAGCGCGCGGGCGGCGTGGCTGCGGCGCTTGGCGAGGCAGTCGGGGCCGATGCCGGCCTGGCGGCTGGCGAGCACCTCGAGGGGGCGGCCGCACACGGCGCACCGGTCGGCGCCCCGGAGCGCGGCGGCCACCTGCTGCCCTCGTTCGAGGTCGCGGGCGTCGGCGGACTCGAGGAGCTTCACGGCGAGGGCGGCGGCCTTGCCTGGGTGCTGTGCGGCGTAGGTGGCGTACATCGGTGCTCCTCTCCGGGTGTTCGGGCGCGTCGAGGAAGACCCCCGGGCGGCGTGGGTGGTGCGGGTGATGGGTGGTAAGCGCCGGCCCCGACGGCGGGGCGGGGCCGGCGTTACCGGAGGGCGACGACCGGGGCGGCCGTCGGGCGGCCGCTCGTGGCAGGAGTGGTGGGTGGTCGAGCGATGGACCCGGTCGTCGTGGTCGGCCCCTCCCCACGCATGGCGCCCGGCCGGTCGGACGCGGCGGGGGCGCCTCCCGGGTTGGCGACGTCGCCGGCCGTGGACGGTCCGGTGGCGGAGGAGGAGCCGGCCGCGGCGGCCGGGCGTCGGACGTTCCAGATGGGTGCGAGTTCGGCGATGAGCCGGGCTTCGTGGTCGGAGCGGTCGGCGAGGGTGGCGGGCTGGGCGACGATGCACGCCACGTCGAACCGCCAGGGGGCGGAGCGGGCGTGCTCGCGGAGGCGGCCGGCGATGCTGACGGTCGTCCCCACGTACAGGACCTCGCCGGCGGCGTCGCGGGCGACGTATACCACCGGGCCCTTGTGGGAGCGTTCGACGCCGGCGAGCGGGATCTCGCTCGAGCGGAGCTCGGCCCGGCACGGGTCGCACTCGAAGAGCACGGTGGCGTGGTGGCGGAACTCGACGGCACCGCAACGCACGCAGGCGATGGGTTGGCGGAGGGCGGACGTCATGCCACGGCCGTCGACTTGCGGAGGTTCCGGTCGTGGGCCATGCGCTGGAGGAGCTCCTCGATCCCGACGTTGTAGAGGCGGGCCATGACGAGGACGACGTGACCGGGCGGGTAGGCGCGCCCGACCTCGTAGGCGCTGACGGCCGGCTGGCCGAGATTGAACGCTGCGCCGGCCTGGATCTGCGTGAGGCCGGCGGCGACCCGGAGGTCGCGGAGGTACTCGCCGAAGGTCGGATCGTCCGCTGCGGTGTCCTCGGGATGGATCATCACGGCGTGTTCTATCACGACTCGCGATGAATAACAAGGGTGTAACTGCGAACGCCCGTTCTCCCGATGGTGTGAATTTGGTCACACCTCTTCCCGAACCCTCCGAATATCACGCACCATGATAAATGCGAGTAGTCATCGCGCCCGTCGGAGAAACCCCCCGATGAGGGGGTGGTGCCACAGTTACCCACCCCCGTATCACTAAGGTTGATAACTCATGGAGGACGGGAAGGGATGCTGGTGACGGCCGAATCGCTCGCCGAGAAGAGGCAGAGGGCCTTCGGCAACGCACTGCGACAAGTCCTGAGGGTGACGGGCGTAACCCAACAGGAGCTCGCCGAGGCCATCGGACGGAAGCAACCGATGGTGTCGGGCTGGATCAACGGCAACCGGGCTCCCGAGACGCCCGATCTCGCGTTCGACGTCGAGCGCGCCCTCGGCGTCGACCCCGGCACGCTCACGGTGCACCTCGGCTACCTGCCCCCGGAGGCGGTCCGCACGGTCGCCAGCTTCGAGAGTGTTCTCCTGGCCGACTCCGGCCTGAGCGACGACGAGAAGGAGCTACTCCTCGCCGGCTACCGGGCCGCCAAGAAGCGCAAGAGGAAGATCGGGCGCCGACCCAAGGAGAGCTAGGCCGTCGGCTCCATGGCTGCCCGTTCGATCGCGGCGGCCGCGAGGGTCATGGCCGCTTCGAGGCGCTGCACGCGCTCCCGGAGCCACTCGTTCTCTTCCTCCAACACCGCCAGCCGGTCATCCTCCCGCTGGCTTCTCCCGGTCGCCTCTTTGCCCACGAACACATGTTCGCATGGGGGTGTGACAAGTAGCTCGGCGACGATCGCCTCGAGGAACGACATGATCGCCGGAGCGACGGCGGGATGCGTGAACGCGAGAATCGGGACGAGGTCGGCCACGGCCTCAACCGGGTCAGGATTCCCCGCCAGGCCGAGCTCGCGCATCCCCGGGTTCTCCGCCTGCATCTGCTGGGCGCACCGCCACACGCGCACGTAGGCCAGCGCCTCGTCGGCCAGCGCGCCCCGCGTCAGTTGACGCCCCTCGATGGTCGAGTGTCCCACGGTCACCGTTCGATCCCCCCGATCGTTCTCCGCCGCCGCCGGCCTTTGGTCTGGACCGGACGATGCGGAGACTAGCCCCGAAGCGTTGAGGTTTTCCCAACGCTCGGCGTCGTTGGTGCGGCCCGGGCCGCCGCCAGCGGCCCATCCTGCGGGCCGGATTTGGGCCGATGGGCCGGTCACGGGCCGGTCCTCGACTTGACCTCGCCCATGCCACTGACCTGCGGCTACTAAGCGCATTGTTGCTGGTCAGACCAACAATCACTTTAGTAGGAGCAGGTCAGGCGGGTCGGCAGGACTGTCCCCCGCCTACAGACCGGCTCGCTGCACATCACGTCCCTGACCTGCGGGTTCGCCCTCCGCAGGGTGGTCGTGGGCCGGTGATGGGCCGGTACTCGCCAGCCGCTCGGCGGCGCTGTACCCTCGGCCGCATGCGGCGGCGGCGGACGGTACGGATCGTGGTGGGGCTCTTGCTGGCGGCGGCGGCGGTGGCCGCAGGATCGCCGGCCGGGACGCAGAGCGTGCCCCGGTGCTCGTCGCACGCTGACGCGCGGCGCCTCGGCTACCGCTACTGCGAGGGCCCGGGCGGCTACGCCCGATGACCTGACCTAGACGAGCTCGGCCGCCACGCCGGCCGGCGCCGGCGCCCCGAGCATGGCCTCGACGGCCTCGCGCGTCCGCTCCTCGTTGTCCTCCCACAGGTGCCCGTAGGTGTCGAGGGTCTCCATGGCCGAGGCGTGCCCGAGGCGGGCCTGGACGACCTTCACCGACTCGCCGTGGCGGATCAGGAGCGACGCGTAGAAGTGGCGGAGGTCGTGGAGCGTCAGGTCCTGGTTCACGGGGACCATCTCGCCGTCGCGCTGGACCTTCGCGCGGGCCAGCGCCGCCGACCACACCTCGTGGAGCCGGTTGCGCCGCACCGGCCCGCCCTTCTCGTTGGTGAACACGAGCCGGTGATGCCGGCGCTCGAGATCCTGCCGCCCGGACGTCGAGTCCAGGAGGTCGAGGCCGGTGGCGGGGAACGCGGCTAGGTGCTCGGCCAGAGCGGAGACGACGACCGGGGGGAGCGGGACGGAGCGGTGGCTCGCGTCGGTCTTCGGCGGGCCGATGTAGAGCTCGCCGCGCGCTGGCATGACCATCTGATGATCGACCCGGAGCGAGCGGCGCAGCATGTCGAGCTCGGCGACCGTGAGGCCGAGCACCTCCCCGGAGCGGAGGCCGGCGCCGGCGGCGACGACCCCGATGGTCCGGTAGCGGTCCGGGAGCGCGGCGAGGATCGCCTGGACCTCGTCGACGGCGGGGGGTGCGACCTCGACCTTCGGCTTCTTCGGGAGCTTGACCGCCTTGCTGCAGGGTGACTCGGCGATCACCCGGTCGGCGACTGCGGCCAGGAAGATCGATCGGAGCGAGGCGTACACGGCCTCCAGCGTCGTCGGTGCGAGGTGGGCGGCCCGGTCCTTGACCCAGCCCTGGATCGTCGACGGGCGGATAGATGCGATGGGCCGGTCCTCGAAGAACGGGAAGACGTGGATCCGGAGGTTGCTCTCGATCTTCGCCTTCGTGTTCGGGCGATGCACCTGCACGGCCTGCCACTCGCGGGCGTACTCGCCGAAGGTGCGGCGGCCGGCGCGCGGATCGATCCACGAGCCGCGGGCGATGTCGGCCTCCGCCGTCGCGGCCCACGCGCGCGCGTCCTCGAGCTTCGGGAACGTCCTCGATCGCTCCCCCGTCGGGCCTGACACCCGGGCCCGGTAGCGGACCGGGCCGAGCGTCCCGTCCTTGCGATCCCGTCGCCGCTTCTCGATCTTCGCCATAGCCGCCGATGATACCCGAGTATCACGCCCCTTGATATCCCATGCTGCATGCTTTATCGTTTAGCGTGATGACCGACTCCCCTTCCCCCACCGCCGTGTGCGACGTCTGCCAGTCCCGGCAGGCGCTCGTCACGCTTGGCGTCGTCGACTACTGCGCCATCTGCGCCCCGGCCCTCGACGGCGCCGGCGTGGCTGTTGGCCGGGCGCTCCACCCGAGTTCCCTCCCGGCGCTCGAGCTCACCGCCGACGACGAGCACGGCTTCCTCGTCGAGGCGTCATGACCACCCGCCTCTCCCCGACGCTCATCGGGTCGTGGCCGGAGCGTCGGCTCCACCCGAACGAGGACCCCACGTTCGTGCAGTTCGAGGCGTCGGCGCACTGCTGCGCCGAGTGCGGCGAAGGTCACGTCGACGGGCACGACAGCTCGACGCCGACGACCATCCAGGTCGCGTTCCGTGACGACCTCCCGGAGGGATCGCTCGACATCGAGATCCGGTGGACGGCGTTCGGGAAGCCGCAGCGCCTACTCCTCGACACCTGGGCGGCCGACGCTCTCGCCTCCGCTCTCCGCCAGGCGCACTTCGGCGACGGCGCCGGATGGAAGCCGGAGCGATGACCGCCGAAAGCGTGAACCGCCTGCCGGTTAGCGAACCCCGCCGTGACGCTCAGAAGGAGACGGTTTCCGTGCTCCTGTTGGACGGCGTCGAGGGGCCGAGTGTGTACGTGAACGACTACCGGGTGGCGGGGCCGAAGCCGTGGGGCGGCGGCCAGATCGTCCGTGAGTGGACGGCGCAGCGGGCCGACCTGCTGCGGTCGCTCGGGCTGGAGCACGTCGGCTGGTGGGTCCCCACGACCCTCGGCGGCGGCGCTGGCACGGACGTGTTCTTCGAGCTTGGCAACCCGCTCGTGGCTGACGCCGTCCGTGACGGCCACGCAATCCCGGCCTGGAAGGGGCAGCGGTGACCGACGACCGTGCCCGCCGAGCGATCCGGCAGCGTCGCCTAACGCGCGAGATGGTCGGCCAGAACAGCCAACACTCCGGCGACCAGGGAACGGGTCGGTGACGATGGTCGAGCTCGAGCAGGTCCGCTGCAGCGCTCGGACCGTCCTGCGCCCCGGTGACCACTGCTACGTGCGGGCCCGCGGTGCCGACAAGAGGGGGTTTCCGGGCCGGGTCCGGCGCATCCTCGACGAGCCGGCGGGTGTCGCCGTCGAGGTGGTCGTGTCTCGCCCCCACCGGCGCGCCGGCACCATCCGGACCGTCACCCTCGACCGCGTGCAGCGCCGGCGACCACCGCCGACCTGACGTGGCTTGCGGCCTCCGTTGGCCCCCGCCGGCGCCTCTGTCCTGCCCTCCGCTGCGGCGCTGGGCGTGCCGGCGGGAAAACAACGGAGCGCCGATCTGAGGGTCCCACCTCATGGGGAAGTGGGGAGGGGCCCTCAGGCCGGCGCCCGATCCGCGGGCGCCGAGCCCGACGACTGGCCCCCGGTGGCGGTTGGAACCCCCGGGGGCCTCGACCAAGAAGGAGCGTTACCTCCAAGATGGCCAGCACCTCGCACGGTACAGCCGTGCTCGTCCCCGACGTCGTCATGCGCGGCGGGGCGTCCTCCGGTTGGGACGGCCCGGACCCGACCGCGACCTACGCGGCGGCGGTCGCCGGCTGGCTCAGCCAGTACAAGGCCCGCACCCGCGACGACTACAAGCGTGTCCTCGGCATGTTCGACACGTGGTGCCGGGCGACCGGCCGCCACCCCTTCACGCTCACCCGGGGCGAGATCCAGGCGTGGACGCAGGAGCTCGAGCGGCGCGGGCTGATGCCGTCGACGCAGTCGCACTACATCATCGTCGTGCAGTCGTTCTACCGGTACGCCCACGAGGAGGAGTTCCTCGAGCGGAACCCGGCGGCGAAGGTGCGGCGGCCGGTGTTCGACGACTCCAACGTGGCCCGGTCGTTCATGAGCCGGTCGGAGGCGGCAAGGTTCATCGCGGCGAGCGAGAAGACACGCCCGCCGTTCCGTGCCCGCGATCACGCCCTGGCATGCGTGCTCGTCCTCAACGGCCTCCGGGTCTCCGAGGTGTGCAACCTGAACATCGAGACGATGAGCCACGTGCGGGGCCACCAGACGATCGTCGTGAACGGGAAGGGCGGGAAGGTCGCGACCGCGCCGCTGGCGCCGCTCACCTATTGGGCGCTCGTGAACTACATCGGGGACCGCACGTCGGGCCCGGTGTTCCTCGGCCAGCAAGGCGAGAGGCTGTGCGCAGCGATCGTGCGCCGGCGGGTCGTCGCGATCGCGAAGGCGGCGAACATCTCGAAGCACCTGACGCCGCACTCGGCCAGGCGCACGTTCATCACCGGCGCGCTCGACGCCGGCGTCCCGATGCGCGACGTGCAGATCGCGGCGAGGCACGCAGATCCGAGGACGACGAGCCGCTACGACCAGCGCCGCGAGTCCCTGGACCGGCACCCGACCTACGTGCTCGGCGGGTTCCTCGCCGACTGACGGGCGCGAAGAGGCCCCCTCCCGCTCGGATGGCGGGAGGGGGCCGATTCGGTGCGGCGGAGCTTCGCGAGGGGCTACCCGGCGTCGTCGGGTACGGGGTTCGCGCCGGCCGACGGCGGCGCCTTGAGGAGCGCGGGGATGGTGCCCCGGTCCTCGAGGCCGTTGATCGCGGCGGTGATGAGGACGCCCGCGAAGGTGAACACGGCGACGATCTTCCCGACGAGCTGGGCCGGGACGTCGAACGCGGCGGCCAGGGCGGGGACGGCGCCGGCGGCGGCGAGGGTGAGCCACAGGAGGGTGCGGAGGGCGCGTCGGATCGGGTCGTTCACGGGATGCTCCTTGGGGCTGTGGCGGCGTCGATCCACGAGGCGTGGTCGGCGGCGATGGCGGCGGTGAGGGCGGGATGGGTCTGTTCGGCTCGGGCGGTGAGCCAGTCGCGGGCGACGAGCAGGCCGGCGGCGCCGATCGCTGCCGGAGCGAGGGCGCACGCGGCGATGGTGAGCAGGACCCGGGCCGGTCTCATGGGCGCTCCCCTTGCCGTTGCGTCGAAGGGCACACGCCGGGGACGGCGAGCAGGCCGCACACCGACGGCCGGGCCGTGGTGGTCGTGGTCGCCGGCGGCGGGGTCTGCGTGGTCGTGGTCGTGGCCGGCGCTCGTCGGGCCGTGGTGGTGGTCGCCTCCACCACCGCCCCCCGGCTGGCGGTGGTGGAGGTGATCGCCGTGCGGTCGTCGACGACCGGGCTGCCGCCCATCGCCCGCACCTGCGCGCGTAGCGCCTCGACCTCCCCGACGAGCTGGCCGAGGACGGCGGCGTTCGTCTCGCCCTTCCCGACGAGCTCGTCGATCCGGGCCTGGAGCAGGTCGATGCGGCGGGTCGCCGCCTCCCGGGCGCTCACCTGCTGCGCCGTCTGCCGCTCCAACGCACGGAACGCCTCCCGACGGCCGTCGATCGCGTCCGTGACGAACACGAGCAGCACCACCATGAACAGGGTCGCGGCGAGGGTCGCTCCGTTTCTCCAGTCCGTCGCCCACCGCCACACCCGCGCCCGGCGCGTCACGGCCCGAACCCCGAAGCGATCAGCCCGGCGATCACCGCCGTCACGACCGCCCCCACGAACAGGCGGACCAGCCACCGCAAGTTCTCCTGCGTGCCCGCCAACCGCTGGGCGACGTCGGCCACGTCCGACTCGATCACCGCGCGCACCGTCTCGATCCGCTCGTGCATGGCGTCTCTCTCCACCGACCACACGTCCTGCCGGACGAACCCGAGGGTCGACACCTCCTGCCGGAGATCGGTGATCGCCTGCTCGAGCCGCTTGAGGGACCGGGCGATCTCCCGGGGCGTGTAGTCGTCGTCGGCCGCCGAGCCGGCCATCAGCCCGCCGTGAGCACGATCGGGTAGACGACCCCCCCGGCGATCCGGGCGTCCCCCTCGACCTGCACGACCAGCTTCCCGTCCCTCTCGTAGCCCCCGGCCTCCGGCACCAGGTACGGCTCGCCGCCCGCCCCGTAGTTCGGGGAGCGGGGCGTCGTCGACGTGATCGCCAAGACCTGGTCGAAGTCGACGTCGAGGCCCTCATCGGGGCCGGTCTCACCGCAACCGTTGCTGTCGAGCTGGACGCGGACGGGGAGGCGCATGACGGGATCTCCTTCGAGGGTGCAGCGGCGGGCGCCGGCGACGACCGACGTCGGGGTGTGCGGGTCCTGGGCGACCGAGGGGCCGGTCCCGTCGGCCATCGCGGCGAGCGCCTCGATCCGGCGCTCGAACTCGCCGCGCCACGCGACCATGTCGACGTTCGCCGGGTCCGGCTTCCTGCGCGTCCACTCCTTGTGCCCCAGCGGCCAGCCGCCGCCGGCGAGCGCGATGGCGACGTTGATCCGCATGAGCGTCTCGAGCTGGGCGGCGTTCGGGGAGAACTGCCCGCCCGGGTACTCGACCTCGGTGTCCCAGAACCACGGGTTGCCGTTCGTGTCGTCGACCAGGCCCCGCTCGGCGGCGGTGCGGGCGGGGAGGATGCCGCGGCGGAGCTCGTCGAGGACGATCCCGCTGCCCTTGCCGCTGTCGTTGGCGCGGCCGTCGCTGATGAGGTAGCAGCGGCCGTGGAAGTCGACGAGCTGGTTGCAGAGCGGGCCGGCGAGGTCGGGGCGGCCGTTGACGCAGGTGTCGAGCGAAGGGGCGGGCCGGCTCGAGGTGGCCTTGGCGCCGGTGTGGTGGTCGATCTGCCCGATCGGCTCGAAGAGGCCGGCTCGGTGGCGGGTGCGCCAGCCGGCGACCTCGACGACGGGGACGCTGCCCCGCACGAGCACGTCGAGGAGGTCCATCAGAAGCCGACCCACCGGACCGACAGGTACGGGCTCCGGTCCGGCGTGTAGGAGACGTTGCGGTCCGAGCCGGCGCTGTGGGCGACGAACGCCTGGAAGTAGTCGTTCGCGGCACACCTGATGGGGCGGGTCGTGACGGTCCAGTCGTTGGTGCTGTCGGGCTTCGCCGTGTCGATCCCCACTGACGTGCCGTTCTTCCGAACGTCGAGGTAGGTGCCGACTCCGGTGGAGATGGACACCTGTGCCGTGACGACGTACAGGGACGCGATGGGGACGGTGACGCGGTCAGGGTTGACGGTGGTGGAGTGCATCCCGTAGGCGTCTTCGTCCTCGCCATCGAAAAGCACGGCGGTCGCCACGCCGGAGGTGATCGCCTGCACACTGGTCCGCTTCGCGACGCAGAGCGGCGGGTTCGCCAGGAACTCGAGGTTATCCCTGACCTGGTTGGCGCGCTCGGGGGTGTTGGCGTCGTCGGTCGCGACGACGTCGAGGGTGGAGTAGGCCACGGGCAGGTCCTCCTAGTAGGCGAAGCGGGCGGCGCCGAACTGGCTCGCCGTGGTCGACCCGTCGCCGAACACGGACCACGGAGCGGCGTCGAGGGCCTCGGTCTCGAAGAGCCGCCACGTCGTCACCCACTCGTCGCCGGACGACTCGTGCGAGACGGACCCGATGAACGCTTCGACGTCGATCGGGTCGCCGCCGCCGAGTGGGTGGGCGAGGACCCGGACCCGGTCCTCGTAGTGGAGGGTCAGGATCGCGTCCCACAGGTCCGGGAACGCGATCGGGTCGAGGCGGACCTCGCCGAGGACGAGGAGCTCGGCGCGTCGCTGCGCGAGCTCGAATTGCGCGCGGTAGCGGACCTCGGCGGAGTCGCTGGTGAGGATCGGGCCGATCGTGGCGGGGCGGCGCAGGAACTTCGCTCGGCTGGAGGAGTCCTCAACGGTGACGGACACGCCGTCGCCGTTGACGGTGACGACGTTCGCGATGGCGCTCTTCGGGACGGACGGCTGGATCTCGGTGTAGACGAGCCCGAAGTCCGGTGTGTCGTAGTCCGGCAGGTCGGTGAGCGTGGCCTGCACCTCGGTCATGGGCGCCCGGTAGAGGGCGTGCCGTTCCCGGAACCGGACGCTGCCGTCGCGGTCGAAGTAGAAGGCGCCGGCCTCGGTCGTCGCCAGGTCCTCGAGGTAGGCGCGGGCCGTGGTCCCCTGGATCTGGGCGGCGCCGAGCACGACCTGGCCGGTGTCGATCGAGCGGAGATCGTCGGGCCAGCCGGCGAGGTCGAGGACCTTGGCGGCGCGCTCGCCGGTCGTGTCGCCGTCCCACGGGGCGGTCGCCGCCTTGTGCTGGGTGGCGGCCCGGGTCGTGGACATCGCCGACGAGTAGATGGCGAACTCGTCGACGATCCCGCCGAAGAGCTGGTACTCGATCTCGGCGGTGAACACGGTCTCGGGGCTCGCCCCGATCGACGCCCGGTTCAGGGACGGGAACGCCGGCGACCCGGCCGTGATGCTGGTCTGCGACGCCACGGCACCGTCGATCACGAACGTCCACGACGACGCCGACGTGGCCACCCACGTCACGACGTGCACCTCCCCGTCGTTGAGGGCGCCGCCGGCGCGGCGGGCGCGGAGCACGCCGCCCGAGCTGATCGACGCGTACAGCTGGCCGGCGTAGGCGTGGTCGTCGGGGAACACGGCGAGGTTCACGTACTCGCCGGCCACGCCGACCGCCTGCCAGAGGGTGCGGTCCGTGAACGTGCGCTCCGTCGTGGTCTGGATGACGGCGCTCACCGTGAACGGGTAGGCGGTGACGACCGGGGGGCCGATGGCGCGCATCCCAACGACGCTGAACTCGATCGCGTTGTCGGTGTCGTCGGCGACGAGCCCGGCCCGGCTGTTGAAGGTCGCGCCCTCCTCGTAGGTGAAGTGGTTGTCGTTCCCGGACGCGTCCTCGGCGACGGTGCCCGACGACTCGCCGAGGCGATACCAGCCGGCGGGCGGGTCGGAGCGGAGCTCGGCCTCCCACACGCTGGGGAGCGGGTCCTGCTCAAGGGACTCGGAGCCGTCGCTGGCGGTGACGCTGATCTTCGAGTAGCCGGACTGCCGTCGGATCGGCCACTCCTCGACGAACCCGGTGAAGAGGACTTCGCCTTCGACGGTGAGCCGGATGCGGCGCATCGGGAGCACGCCCGGCGCGTACGGGCTCAGGGTGTTCGTCGGGTCGAAGCGGCGGTCGTCGTTCTCGACGACGAACGAGGCGGTCTGCGGGGAGAACTTGCCGGCCGGCTCGGTCTGCCCGCCGCTCGTCGACCACGACGGCACCCACTCGGTGATGTCGGTCCAGATCTGCGGGTCGTCGCCGGGATCGGACGCGAACGCGACCTCGACGAGATGGGTGGGGACGGTCACGCGTTCGTCGCGATCGGGAGCGGCTGGCGGCGGCTCTTGTCGCGCAGCACGTTCACCATCGGGTCGGCGATCACCTCGGCCAGGAGCCGCCCGTCGGCGAGGACGAGCTGGACGGCCGTGCTCGCCCCGGCCCCGCCGGCGGAGAGGGACGCGAGGCGGCTCCCGCCGGCCGCGGCGATCGGCGCCGAAGCGGACGGGATCGCGACCATGTCGCCGGCGGCGCGGGCCACGTCGCGGGACGAGGCGCGGATCCCGGCCTCGAAGCCGGCGCCGACCTGCTCGCCGAGGCCCATGAACACCCGCGACGGCGAGTGGATCCCGAGGGCGCTCTTCACGAACGACGGGAGCTTGTCGGTGATCGCCTCGCGGATCGCGGTGATGATCCGGCCGGCGGTGTTCCGGATGCCGGTGATGAACCCCTCGATGAGGTTCACGCCGGCGGAGACGAGGGTGCCGCCGATGTTGCCGAGCGCGCCGACGATGCGGCCGGGGAGGCCGAGGAAGAAGGCGACGGCGTCGCCGAGCTTCGAGCGGACGGTGTCGGCGAACCCGACGAGCGCCGGCCACGCGGTGTTCACGACCCAGTCGACGGCCGCCTTGAAGCCGCCGACGATGGCGCGGCCCACGGCGTCGACGATGTTCCGGAACGGCTCGAAGTTCTTGTACGCCCAGATCACGCCCGCGGTGAGCGCGACGAGGGCGAGGACGACCAGGCCGATCGGGTTGGCGTTGAGGGCGGCATTGAGGAGCCACTGGGCGGCCGTCAGGGCGCCGGTCGCGACCTGCGCGGCGACGCTGGCCACGGTCTGCGCGACGACCGCGGCGGTGTGCGCGATGGCCTTGGCGGTGGCGACGGCCATGTCGGCGGCCCACCCGGCGATCTTCCCGGCGGCGCCGGCGAAGTCGACCCCCATCGACGACGCGATCGAGGCGAGGCCGGCGAGGCCGGGCGCGGCGCTCAGGACGGGCCCGAGCTTCGCTCCGACCCCGGAGAGAGCCATCTCGGCGCGCCGGCGGAACGACTCGAACCCGACGGCGGCGTTGTCATTCAGGATCGCGCTCGTCTTCGCGAGGGCGCCGTCCACGTTGCCGAGCTGCTTCACGGCGCTGCTCGTGTCGAGAGCGAAGAGGGCGTCGCCCATGTCCTCGGCCTGCGTGCCGAACAGGCCGACGGCGATCGAGGCGCGCTGGACGGGGTCCTCGATCTCGCGGAGCTTGTCGAGGACGGTGGTGAGGCCGGCGTGGGCGTCGTCACCGCCTCGGGCGATCTGGGCGGCCATCTGCTCGGCGTCGAGGCCGAGCCCGTGGAACGCGTCCTGGCTGGCCTTCGAGCCGTCGATAGCCCGGATCGAGAACTCCTTGATGGAGTCGGCGACGAGGTCGGCGTCGCGGGCGCCGGCCTTGAGGCCCTGGGAGATGAGGCCGGTGGCCTCGGCGCCGTTGATGCCGAGCTTGCGGAACTGGGTGCCGTACTCGTTGAGGGTGTCGAGGAAGTCGCCGCGCTTGTCGGCGCCCTGCTGGAACCCGCGGGTGATGATGTCGAACGCCTCGTCGGCGTTCTTCGCGAGGCCCGTCTTGATGAGCTGCCCGGCGGCCGCGGCGGCGCCGCCCAGGTCCTGGTCGAACGCGGTCGACAGGTCGAGGACCTTGGTGGTCATCGCCTCGATCTGCGCGTTCGTGGCGTCCTCGGGCAGGAGCCCGTTCTGGAGGACCCCCGCGACCGCGTCGTTCACCTGCCCGAGGTTCTCGCCCCACGCGCCGGCGTACACGTTCCCGGCGATCTTGCCGAGGTCCGCGGCGTACTTCGGGTCGTAGATGCCGAGCTTCGCGGCGAGCTTGTCGGTCCCGGCTTCCTGGCCGACGGAGTCGAGGAACCCCTTGGAGAGGAGGCCGCCGGCCGCGACGCCGGCGGCGCCGAGACCGGCCTTGAGGCCGTCGGCGAGCGACGAGCCCGCCTTGTCGCCCGACTCCTTCGCGGCCCGCTCGAGGGGGGCGCCGAGCTCCTCGGAGACCGACGAGGCGATCCCCTTCGCCGACGCGACGAGGCTCACGTAGGCGGTGGCGAGCTCAACGGCCATGGGTCCCCCTCTTCTTGGCGATGCGGGCCCGCTGCTCGAGCAGCCGGGAGCGGATCTCGGTGGCGTCCCGGCCGTCCGGCACCTTCGGCCTCGGTACGGGCTTGGGGCGGGGCGCCGGCTTCTTCGGTGTCGAGGACCGCTGCCAGTTCGCGACGGCGAGGTGGTCGACGGCCACGGCGAGGAGGTAGTCGCCGGTCGTCCAGTCGGCGGCATCGCCGGCGACGGAGCGGACGGTCGCCGAGTCCTTCGGAAGGTGGCGGATCAGGACGCCGAGGCGACGCCACGTCAACCGCCGGCCACCGAGGTGGCGGGCGAGGTCGAGGTGGTAGTACCTGAGGAGGTCGGCCTCGACCGCTTCCTGGTGGTGGCGCAGGAAGACGGCGAGGCTCGCTATTCCCCCGCGGCCGTCCCGTGGTGCTCGACGAAGATGGCGTTCAGGATGCCGGCGCTCCCGCCGGCGGCCGTGAACTTGTCGTAGCTCTCGTCGCCGAGGATGCGGCGGGCCATGCCGACGATGTCCTTCGCCTGGGCGAGGGGGAGGACGTCGTCGGGCCACAGCTCGGGCGGGGGGATGCGGAACACCTGGCCGTCGTCGGTCTCGACGTCGATGGCCCCCTCGAGCTCCTTGCGTTCCCGGA
The DNA here is from genome assembly GCA_946479905.1 of uncultured Frankiales bacterium. The sequence continues at coordinate 27,499 of CAMLIA010000018.1, forward strand.
AGTCGGAGAGCTTGACGCGGGTGGGGCCGGTCTTCTTGGCCATGGCGCGGGTCCTTTCGATGGGCGCGGGTCGGATGGTTCAGGCGGACGGGGCGACCCGCGCAGGAAGACCCCGCCCGCCCGAACGTCAGGAGCCGGTCTCGGCCTGCGGGTCGTCGGTGATGTCGTAGTAGAGGAGCCCGTCGGCGTCCGGGTAGATGTTGATGGTGAGCTCGTAGGCGGCCATCTCCGAGTCGTTGATGGCGATGTCGCCGACGGACACGACCTCGCCGCGAGGGATGACGCGCCGCTTCGTGACGGTGCCGTCCACGAGCTCGAGGCCGAACGCGCGGGGGTCGGTGTCGGGCACGTACACGGTGCGGGTCGTGACGCCGCCCGTCGTCGCGACGGTGCTGCCCGGGTTGACGAGCGCGAAGACGACGTCGTTGTCCTCGAGGGCGGTCACGGTGATGGTCCGCTTGTGCTTCGAGCGGGTCGTCCGGACGAGCACGCCCCCCCACGCGTAGTGGTCGGTGACGTCCTCCTCCCGGGTCTCGCTCATGCCGGCGTCGCCGTCGAGGAGTCCGAGGACGTCCCAGGCGGCGTCCCAGGCGCCGGCGATGTTGGTGGGGGCGGTTGCTCCGACCGCGGCGACGTACACGTCGGCGCCGGACCAGATGCGGGGGTTGTCGGTGTCGCCAGCCATGGCGGTCTCCTTGGATGGTGGGTCGGAACGCGCGGGTCCGGTGCTGCGTTGGCCTCTGGGACCGGCGAGCGGTCAACGACCAGGAGGCGGGGGTGAGAGGCGGGGCCGGAGGAGGGTCGACGGCCGTCGAGACAACAGGCAGAAGCGCGCGCCCTGCAACGCTCTGACCTGCACTTTTGCAGTTCAGGACCGTCTTATCCGGACGCTTTCGCTTTACAGTGCGGGTCGGTGGCGGAGCCCAAGGCGAGGAAGAACGGGCCCGACCCGTCGATGCCGCCGGAGCCGGAGCTCGGCAGGTTGAAGCGGGCCGTGGCGGCGGAGCGGAAGGCGCGGGCCGAGCGGGACGACGCGATCGAGGCGGCCATACGTGCCGGCGGGTCGCAGCGGGTGGTCGCGCGCCTGGCGGGGATCACGTACAGCCACGCCGCCCGCATCGGGAAGGGCTGGCGCTCGAGCAGGCACTGAGCGCGCGCCACCGGACGCCTGGCTGGCGTCCGGTGGGAAGAGCGGGCCCGTACGTCCCGCAGTGCGATGGTGGCGGAGAACGGGAGTCGCACCCGCTTGCCCTGGGTTATGAGCCCAGGTCTGATTCTGACCAGCCCTCCGCAGCGATCACGCTAGCGGACCCGAACTCTAAAGCGACGGGATGACAGGCAGAAGGTTGCACTTCGGCGGCGAGCGAACAACCGGCGGAAGCGGACGGGTCAGGTGGGCGGATCAGGGAAGGCGGACATGGGCAGCGTCGTGTACCCGATCCGCCACGCGTTGGCCTGACTGACCGCCCCGTACCAAACGTGCAGGCTGTCCCCGTCGATGACTCCCGACGAGCGGTAGATGCGCTCGTTGTCCCATCGCTGAGCGCTGATGTCGAGCACCGGGTCACTGAACCGCCACGACACGCCATCCGACGACGAACCCAACAAGAGCCGCCCGCCCTGGCCGTTGATGCCGAGGCGGGTGTCGTTCACGAGCATCCGATAGAGCGACCCGTCGCGGATCACGTCGATATGCCACGGCTCATGCGTCGTCGGGCAACCCGTGAACGACACGACCTGCTCGGCTGACCACGGCCCCACCGGGGACGCCGCCGTACGGCGGTTCAAGGTGTTCGGCACATCCGCCTGGTCGATGTACCACATCGTCCAAGAGCCGTCGGCCTCCTCCACGATCGTGGGCGAGACGGGATTCTCGGTGGCGACCACGGTCGTCCACATCACCTGCTCGGCGCCCCACGCCACGCCGTCCGTCGAGGTCCGCATCACGACCTGCTTGTTCGTGCCATCGAACCCCAGGTAGATCAGGTACAGCGTCGAGCCGTCCCAACACAGATCGGTGTCGGCGTTGTAGCCACCCGCGGGGGTCGCGTCGATCGGGTTCGTGAGCCCGTCCGGCACCGTCCACGTCACGTTGTCGGACGAGTGGAGGAGGCTCGGGTTCTCGTAGGCGTCGTTCCCGGCCGGGTAGGGCGTGAGGACCATCACGTACCGCTGGCCCGTGGGGCTCGCGGCATCCGAGCCGAAGTCGATCACGTCGGGATGGGTCGCTTCGCCCGACCCGTCGTAGGTTGGCGTCGTGAGCGGCGTCAGGGCGTTGAACGGCCCGCCGCTCAAACTAAAGGGGCGATGTGCACCGACACTCGGGGCGGAGCGTTGAAGCCCCACGCACCAGCCGGATTCGATGCCCCGGCCCCGGCGATCGTCGCCGCGAACCCCCGCGAGAGCTGCGCCTGGGGCTGCGTCGTCGGGCTGATGACCGGCTGGCTGCCGCCACGAGCCGACACGTACCGCAACGTCGACGCCGCACCCTGAGTGACCGCACACACCCACAACCGGCCGCCCGCGTGGGCGAAGTTCACGTCCACCGACTTCGCGCCCGTCGACTCGGCCGACACCGTGCCGCCATCAGCAAGCAGGGTGCCGGGCGCGCCGCTGCCGTTGTCGGCCCACGCCAACAGGCGAACCACCGCGCCGGCCGCGCCGGCCGTCACCACGTCGCACCCGAGCTTGTCGATCGTGCACGCGGGAAGGTCCATGTAGTCGATCCGGGCATCGCCGATGGCGAAGGATGCCGTCGCCAGCACAGCGGCCGGGGCGCCGATCCAGTGATCGGCGGGCGCTGGCGAGATCGACCCAGTCGTGGCGTTTGGGGACGGTACGACGATGCCGTCGGCGTCGACGGTGAGCACGTCCCCCTCGGCCGCGCCGGTCATGTCGACGCCCTCGAGGTCGGTGAGAGCGGACGCTCCGCCGGCGAGCGAGGCCTCGTCGACGGGGGCGAGGGGCGCCGCCCACGTCTCGCTGTTCCCGCCGGCCACGGCGACCGTGTAGGTGCCCTGCAGGACGAAGAACTGGAAGGAGCCGTCGGCGCCGGTGACGACCGGACTGAGGGCGGTGGTCAGGTCCTCGTCGGCGTACACGGTGGCGGCCTGGCCGTCCTCGGTCACGGTGACGGTTCGACCTGAGCGGCCCCACCCGCGGTAGGTGCCGGAGATCCGGTTGAACGCCGGACCGTCTGCGTACTTCATGAGCCCTCCTCGAGAGCGGTGCCCCGGAGGGCGAGGGAGACGGCGAACGTGTAGCGGGGGGACGACGACAGCGGGTCTGGCAGGTTCTGTGGTCCGGCGAGCTCCTGGACGCGGTAGACGGCGACGCCGGCGACCGTCGAGCCTCGGAGGGCGTGGAGGTGGGCCCGGCAGCGTTGGGCGATGCCTTGCGCCTCGTCGGCGGTGGGCGCCCACGCGTCGACGGTGACGGTGGGTTCGTCGGCGACGAGGTTGAGGCGGGCGCCGCCGGTGCGTTGGACGACGACGAGGCGGTCGGGTCGGGGGTTGGGGACGAGCGTCCCGACGTCGACGTAGGGGTCGCTGGCGGCGAGGCGGGACCGGAGGGCGGTGACGACGACGAGTTCGGCGTCGGCGAAGAGGACGGGCTCGGTCATCGGCCGGCGTCGAGGGAGCGGAGGAGGCGGTGGCCGGTCGCTTCGGCGCGCATCGCGGCGAAGGAGGCGGTGCGGACGGACGATCGGGCTCGGCGGGGTCCGATCGCGGCGTCGGCCTCGAACCCGTCGCCGGCGGCTGCCGCGATGCGCTGGGCGCGCCGCTCGAGGTCGGCGAGCATCTCCGGGGAGCGGAGGAGGGAGCGGACGCCCGCCCGGTTCAGTTCGATGCGGACGTTCGCCATGCGTGCCGTCCTTCCTCGACGAGGGCCTTCATGGCCGCGGGGTCTCCGGCGGCGTTCTGGTAGCGGAGCCGGAGCGTGCGGCTCGCCGGCGAGCCGTGGCGGCGGTTCCGGCGGGGTTGCGGTGGGTGCCATAGGTGCCACAGGGGCCGCGTGCCGCGCCAGGCGGCGCCGGCGAGCGTCGTGAGGGCGTCGGACCACGAGTCGTCTTCGTGGCCCCATCCCACGAACCGGGGGTCGAGCGGGGCGGAGAGTACGGCCTCGCGGAGGGCGACGACGATCCCGCCGCCGGCGTGGCCGACGTAGGGTCGCTCGGCGAGCGCCGCTGCGCCGGCCGGCCACGGCCCACCGGCGATGACGTCCGCGGTCGCGTGCTCGTTGAGGCGGTGCACCCAGGCGTGGGGCACAGCCCACGGGTAGCGGCCGGCGGCGACGAGCTGGACGGCTTCGGCGGTCCCGTCGCACCACACGTCGGCGTCGGCGACGACGATCACGTGGGCGCCGGAGCGTTCGACCGCCGGGTTCACGGCCGCCGCTTTGATCCACTCGCCTGCCGGCGGCTCGGCGACCGTGACCGGCCACCCCGTCTGCGCCCACCTCGGTAGGAGCGACGCCCAGGCGGCCGCCCGGTGCGGGCACCCGGGGCGCCAGGGGACGATCACCTCGACGGTCACGGGCGTGGTGCTGGGTCGAAGATCAGGGTGCGGTCCTGGCGCGGGTCGCGGATCCAGAACCACTGGCGGAACACGCCCTCGAGTGCGTCCTCGCCGTGAGCGTCGAGGAGCGCGCCGTACTGCCGCCAGTGAGCGCCCTCGGTGATGGGCAGGTCGGTGGCGGCGTAGGCGGCGGCCCCGTTGCGTGCCTTCCGGACGAACTGCTCGGCGGAGCGGTAGGGGTAGTGGCGGACGACGAGGGCGCCTTCGATCGCCTCGCCGTCGTCGTTGTACGTGGCGGAGTGGTTGCCCTGGTGGATGAGCAGATCCGGGCGGGCCCGGCAGGCGACCTTGTGGAGGGTCGCGGGCTCCCGGCGTCGCCACCCGATGCGGGCGATCGGGTCGAGGTCGTCGGGGTCGGCGCCGGTGGCGACGTGGTCGTAGAGGCGGGCGGGGGCGGTGCGGGCGTGGCCCGCCCGGCCGAGGACGTCGACGATCGAGCCGAACGGGGAGTACCAGAACTCGTCGGCGTCGAACGGGACGATCCAGTCGGCGCCGAGCTCGGCCGCCCACGAAGCGAGGGCGGTCATCTTGCGGGACTGGTGGTAGCCGACCTCGGGGTCGTCGTGGACGGCGACCGGGAGGTCGTGGAGGATCTCTCGGGTGCCGTCGGTGCTGCCGTTGTCGAGGACGAGGATCTCGTCGACCTGGCCGAGGAGATGGCCGATGGTGGCCTCGATGATGTCGGCCTCGTCCTTGACCATCGTGATCGCGAAGACGGCCACCTCAGTAGCCGACGCCGGCGCGCTCGCGGCCGATGTGGGTGACCGCCTCGCCGGAGTCGCGGGCGCCCCAGTAGCCGAACCGGAGGTCGTGGTCCTGGAGGAGCTGGTGGGTGAAACGGCCCTCGCTGTTCGGGCCGGTCGGCCACGAACTCGCGCACAGCGCCCGCCGGTAGAGACTGGGGTTGGTCGTGAAGAAGCGGCGGTGCTCGAGCCACACGTACCCGTCGGCGTCGGAGACCTCGCGGAAGTCGTCGGGGTGCTGCTCGACGATCCCGCCGGCGCCGCGTTCCTCGTCGTTCCACGGCTGGCGGCGGAGGGCGAGCTGGGCGAGGTGGGGGCGTCGGTCGAGGACGGTGGCCATGGCGGCGAGGTCGACGGGCCGGTTGAAGGTGAAGTCGTCCTCGAGGTGGAACACGAACCGCTCGTCGGCCGGGCGGAACGTGTCGGGGTGGTCGAGCGCGGCCCACGCGGCCCGGATGGCGCCGCCGAACCCTTGGCGGCCGTCCTGGTGCCAGACGACCTGGCAGCCGGGGTAGGCGTGGAACAGGGAGCGCCGGTGGTCCTCGCTGCCGGTGTCGTCGTAGATGACGCGGCGGGTGATGGGGCCGCACAGGTTGTCGTCGGCCGATGCCAGCGTCTGGGCGAGGAGCTCGTCGCGGCCGTCGGTGAACACGAGGAGAGCGATCACGCCGGCGCCTCGGCGTACAGCCACGGCATGCACGCCCGGTGGATCTGGTGGTGCACCTCGAGCTTTCGGGCCCGTTCCGGCGCCCGGTTCCGCGAGTCGGGCCGGACGTGGGCGCGGTAGACGGCGGCGGGGACCGCTTCGATGCTGGCGCCGGCGAGGTGGCAGCGCAGCCAGAGGTCCCAGTCCTCGCTCCAGTCGTAGTCGCGCCACCCGCCGACGAGGCGGGCGAGGTCGGTGCGGACGGCGGCGCCGACGACGAGCCAATTCCCTTCGGTGAGGCAGGCGGCGGAGCAGGGGTGGCGGTGGCCGGCGACCCTCGGCATCGCCGGCCGCTGGCGGCGGCCGCGGCGCACGTAGGCGACGGCGGGGGCCCGGACGTCGGCGTCGGACTGCGCGAGGGCGTCGAGATAGCCGGGCTCGAGCTCGTCGTCGGCGTCGAGGTGCACGACGAACTCGGTCGCCGCCATGGCGAGGCCCCGATTCCGAGCGTCGGCGAGGGTGCGGGAGTGGTTGTAGATGACCTCGCACCCTTGGGCGCGGGCGGAGGGGATGGCGCGCTCGTAGGCCAGGTCGGTCCAGGAGCTGTCACCGAAGGTGGAGACGAGGACGGTCACTTCCACAGGTGGCTCCTCCTCCGGTAGAGGCGCCGGCCGATCCGCATGCGGCGGGCCTGGTCGTCGTAGAGCGGGTCGGTTGGTGCCTTCCCCCACAGCGGGTGGAGGTGCTCGACGATCGAGTCGGCGGCGAACGCCCACGCCGCCCGCTTCTTGGCGGTGGCGACGAACTCGTCGTCCACGAACTCGTGCTCGTAGCCCTCGTGGAGGACCTTGCCGGGCTCGTCGATGGTGCCGTGGTGGTCGACGTACCAGCGGGTGACGAGAGAGTGGGTGGCGTGCTCGCCGGCGACGACCCTGGAGTTGCCGAGGTCGTTGGTGCCGACGACGTGCACGCCGGGCGTGTCGAGCCTCGCCTGGGCCCGTTCGAGCCAGCCGGGGTGGAAGGCGAGGTCGTCGGCGCCGAGGAAGAGCAGCGGCTCGTTGCTGGCGCGGTGGGCGGCGTTGATCTTGCGGGCGTAGTCGCCGCCGGTGGGCGGTTCGTCGAGGACGAGGAGGTCGGCGCCGGCGGCCCGGACCGCCGCCTGCTCGCTGTGGTCGTCGGGGGAGGCGACGAAGACGACCCGGTGGGGGCCGGGGGTGGCCGCTTCGATGCTGTCGAGGACGGGCTCCACGCGGTGCGGGCGGCGGAGGACGGGAACGATGATGACGGTGGCGAGCACCGGGCCGGTCAGCCGACGACCCGGCGGACCGCGACCTCGACGCCCTTGGCCGGGCTGTACGGGCTGCGCCAGTCGCCGGGCTCCCCGTCGACCTCGTAGGTGTCGCCGCGGACGACGACACGGTCGGTCGCTGCGATGGCGGCGCCGGCGGGCAGGTAGAGGGTGAGGCCGACGATGACGCCCTGGCGGCCCGCTGAGCGGTCCTCGGTGTCGACGCGCGGTGCGACGGCGACGCCGTCGACGGCCGTCTCGGTGGGGTCGTCCCAGTCGGCCGCCGGGTTGCCGTAGGCGTCGGTGGTCTCGGCGGGGCGGACGATGGTGACGGTCTCGCCGGTCACCATCCCTGCCCGCGCTCGATGTACGGCATCTTCTCGGCGGTGCCGACGACGTCGAGGTAGTCGGTGCCTTCGACGGCGTCGTGGCGGGTGGTGGGGAGTGTCCAGAGGGTCGGCTTCGCCGTGGTCCGGTACGCGGCGAGCATCTCCTTGTCGGTGGGCGTGAGGTACACGCCGAGCGCGGCGGCGTCACTGAACGTGGCGGAGAAGGGGCCGGTGCTCTCGGAGATGACGCCGGCAGGGTTCCGCCACACGCGGGCGGCGGCCTGCACGACGATCGTCGCGGCGACGGCCAGGTCGTCGTCGTCGATCCCGGGGACGCTCTCGTCGAGCGTGTCGACGGCGGTGAGCCACGCCCGGCGGGTCTCGGAGCGGACGAGGGTTGAGGCGGCGGCGAGGTACGCCCCCGCCCGCGCCGCGTCCGCGCCGGTGAGCGAGTCGGCGGCCAGGCCGAGCCACTCCTCCAGGGCGTTGACGGTCGCGAGCGGGGGCGTCGCCATGGCTCGGTTAGGAGCCCGAGGCCGGCGTGAAGTTGATCTTCACGAGCCGGTAGTTGTGGGGCGACGAGCCCTCCTCGACGCTCGACGCACCGACGAAGCAGTCGACGAGCGAGCGGTCCCGCGCGTAGGTGGGGTCGTAGTCGCGGAGCCAGCGCATGGCGAGACCGGCGTAGGTCTGGCCGCGGCCGAACGTGGCGCCGTCGGGCACGATCGGGGCGACCGACGCGAAGCCGATCGCCGACGCGTGGAACGCGTAGGCGTCGTCGGGGTCGAGGGCCTGGGAGCCGACGACCGTGAACCCGGCGACGCGGGCGATGATCGCGTCGCGGAGGGCGTCGGTGCTGCCCGACTCGTTCGCCTTCGAGAGCTTGTCGCTCTTGAGGAACGCGGCCTCGGCCGAGGACCCGAGGAGGAGCACGCGGCCGGCCATCGGGACCTTGAGGTCGTTCAGCTCCTTGCGGGCGTCGACGGCGACGTCGTAGGGCTCGTCCACCCCCTCGACGAAGTCGAGCTCGTCCGCGGCCGACGTGGCGCCGGACAGGGCGGTCACGATCACGTCCTCCATGCCCTCGGCGACGGCCCGGATCTGCGGCTGCAGGACCTGCTCGCCGAAGTCGGCGATGTCGAGGGTGAGCTGCTCGTCGGTGATGTTGGCGAGCTGGTAGAGGTGCGTGTCGAGCACCACCGGGACGGACGTCTCGGTCAGGTCGTCGGCCACGAGAGCCGTGCCGGACCGCATGACGCGCGTGCGGGCGCTGAGCGACGCCGGGACCCGGAGGTTCACGGTGTCGTCCTTGGCGCCCTTGAAGTCGGCGATGCCGAGTCGGGTCACGAGTCGCGGGAGCACGATCTCGCGCTGGAGAAGGCCGAGCGCCTGTGCGGCGATCTGCTCGGCCCGAAGGAATGCGTTCGCCACGGGGACCTCCTAGGTCAGTGGTTGTGGTGGACCGCGGCGACCCGTGGCGGGGCCGTTGCGGCAGGTCAGAAGTCGCGGGGGACGAGCGCCGCCAACTTGGCGGGGTCCGTCTCCGGGACCTCTTCCGTCGGGTCGCCACCACCGCGAAGGTTCTCGGTGGGCTTCCTGGCGGGGGCACCGTTCGGCGGGGGACCGTCGGACGGCTTGAAGCTGGAGAGGAGCTCGTCGGCGTCGGCCTCGAGCTCCTCGATGGTGGTGCCGACCAGCCGACGGGCCTGGGTCGGGGTGAGCCCCTTCGCGGCGGCCACCTCGAGGCGCAGTGCCCGGGATTCGGCGTCGGCCTTGTCCTTCTCGGCCTGGGCGAGGCGCGCGGCGAGCCGCTCCCCTTCGCTCTTGTCTTTGTCCTCGAGCTCCTTGAGGCGGGCCTCGAGGTCGGAGGCCTTCTTCTCGGCGTCGCGCCGAGCCTTGCGTTCGGCGTCGAGCGCCTTCTTGCCGCCGTCGCCGAGCTTGTCGTCGTCGGCGGGCTTCGGGTCCGGGTTGGGTTCCGGGTTGGGTTCGTCAGCCATCGCGGCTGCTCCTTTCGTCTCCCGCCGTCATCGCGGCGGCGGGGGTTGTCACGCCGGGCCGGCGAGGGCCCGGCGGAACGCTGCGCGGGAGGCGGCCGGCCCGGCTGCGCCGGCGGTCGCTTCCTCCCAGATCTGCTGGTAGCGGCGTGCGCCGGCGGGCCAGTCGGCGTCGTCGCGGTACACGGGCTCAGCGCTGCACGAGCAGTGGTCGTGGGCGTCGAAGTGGACGGTGGCGTCGTTGTAGACGGGTCCGCGGCTGGCGAGCATGGCGCAGAAGGCGCACGCCTTGCCGCTGGTCGCTCGGGCCCAGCCGAGCGCCTTCGGGTCGGCGGCGACGGTGCGGGTGATGGTCTCGCGGCCGCCGTTCATGGCGTGCCGCATCGCCGCGCCGGCGCTGGCCGCCTTCGCGCTGCTGAGCGCCTTCGGGAGGGGGACCTGGCGGGCGA